>JAISEJ010000221.1 GCA_031264155.1 Tannerella sp.
GGCGAACGGGATTACTATGCCAACTACCGGTACAGCGGCCGCGACGTCGTCGCAGTGGAGACTGTTGAAACGGACAGGATCTGGTCGGCCGGCGACGAAGCGTTCATCCGCACGTCCCGCACCGGCAGCATCGTCCGGATATACACGACGGACGGCGTCATGCACGAACAGCATACGATCCTCTCCGCCGGCACAACGAAAATCAGGCTTGAGCCTGGGGTTTATATCGTTACTCTTAATAATGGCACGGGGCAGAAGATTTTGATCCGGTAATGGGACGAGGCTGGTGTGCAGACAGGTAGGGGCGTAGCGCGCTACGCCCCTACACCACATGTGTAATAATAATATATACCTGCTCAGCGCAAGGGGCAGGGGTAGAGACAGGGCATGCCCTGTCTCTACATTTCAAACCGTTCCAAGCATGACCGGGGCTGGCGACAGGTAAATATCCCGCGCTACGCCTGCGACTAGCATGGTGATAAATTTGTGAGACGAAAATGGAAAAAAATGATAGAAACGCGATGCTTCGCGTCTCTACATACAAATTCATAATAAAACAGGTTTGAAAAGATTAATGTCTATATGAACGGGTGAACGTTGGGATATCCAAAGCTTCGGATTTTGTAAATCACATGTGATTCATGGAATCAGACGTGTCGTAAAACGCGCCGGGGATTTTGCGGGCATGGGGTGAAAAGAATCAGGCCATCTTTGCAAGCCGGAAGTTCACCGGATATTCTCTATATTGAAAGATAAAGGCAGTAAATCTTCGGCCGAAGATATAACGAACGCTTCGTCACGGCCACACATAAGGATTCGTACCGGTTTCCCGTATCGTCGCTCCGTTTCGAGCAAGACTTGGCGACATGCGCCGCAAGGGGAGACGGATTCCTGAATTTCCCCATCCTTAACGGCAACAATAGCTACGGAAACGACAGGTATTTCAGGATAAGATGCGCCCGCATAAAACAGCGCGACACGCTCCGCGCACAATCCCGAAGGGTAAGCGACGTTCTCCTGATTGTTGCCCTCCACAATCGTTCCGTCGCTCAACAGCACGGCCGCCCCTACGCTATAATGCGAATAAGGAGCATACGCCCGGCCGGCCGCACGTATGGCTGCCGCGCGCAAACGACTGTCTGCGGAAGACAATTCCCCGGTTTCCAGCACTCCGACCGTCAATTCTATCTTATTTTTCCTCATACCTTTCCAGTTTGAAAATTAAAAATCAGACGTTACCCGCATCCCTTTAATTTTAACGTTTTAAAGTCACAAATATAGCTTGTAAAATTCGATTTTTACAGGTTCGATTGATTTTTATACTCATTTACAATGATTTTTCATTTGTAAACCGTATATTTGCAGCCGTTTTTAAACATCAACGAATATAAAAACGAGATTAAACAATCATGCGTCCGATTGGAAATAAGGGAAATCCGCGCATGAAAATATTTATAACAGTAAAAAAAGACAGACTAATTTGTATTATGAATAAATATATACGTTTACTTTTCTTGTGTTTTCTGTTTACAATATGCACTCTTCATGCACACGGTGATAAAAAAACAAAAAGTCCGGCATACGAAGCATACATTGAAAAGCACAAGACATTAGCGGTCAAACAACAAAAAGAATATAAGATACCCGCAAGCATCACATTAGCACAAGGACTTTTAGAATCGGCGGCAGGCAGTAGCCGGCTTGCACGCCAGGGGAACAATCATTTCGGCATAAAATGTAAAGAAGAATGGCGTGGCGGGCGCATGTATCACGACGACGACGCAAAAGACGAATGTTTCCGGACATACAGATCCGTCGAAGAATCGTATATCGACCACTCGCTGTTTCTCGCAAAAAGAAAATACTATGTATCCCTGTTCGATCTTGACATATACGACTACAAAGGCTGGGCGCACGGCTTGCAGCAATGCGGTTACGCTACCGACAAATCATACGGCGCTAAACTCGTCAGCATCATCGAAACTTACGAACTGTACAAGTACGACAAGGCCAGAATCGTAGAAAAAACTCCGGCAATCGACGACATCTATGAAATAAAAATAAAAGATTCCGAAAATAACAGGAAACGCCCGGCCGTCGTCAACTGGAGACGCAGGATTCTCGAAACAAACGAAGTTCATTATATAGAAGCGCAGGAAAATGACACTTATGAATTTATCGCGTATGACACCCGCATGAAGCTGAAACGGTTATTGCGATATAATGACACGACGCCGGAGCAGAAGCTGAAAAAAGGAGACAAGGTATATCTTCAGGCCAAAAGAAGATACGCAAGTAAAGGCAACCAGATCCACACCGTTAAAAGCGGAGAATCCTTGCACAGCATATCGCAGTTGTACGGCATGAAGCTGAAATCCATCTATAAACTTAATAAAATAAAAGACAGTTACACGCCCAAACCGGGAGACACGCTTAAAGTACGCAAATAAAAAATGAGTGACCGGAGATATAACATGCGTGGCGTAAGCGCATCGAAAGAAGATGTTCATAACGCCATAAAAAACATTGACAAAGGCCTTTACCCGAAGGCTTTCTGCAAGATTATTCCCGACATGCTGGGCGGAGATCCTGCGTATTGCAACATCATGCATGCCGACGGCGCGGGCACGAAATCATCATTAGCTTATATCTACTGGCGCGAAACCGGCGACCTGTCCGTATGGAAAGGTATCGCACAAGACGCCTTGATTATGAACATCGACGATCTGCTCTGCGTCGGCGCCATTGATAATATACTCGTCTCAAACACGATAGGCCGGAATAAAACGCTCATACCGGGAGAAGTCATATCAGCCATCATAAACGGCACGGACGAATTACTGGCCGAACTGCGCGACATGGGCATCGGAGTATACGCCACCGGAGGTGAAACAGCTGATGTAGGCGACTTAGTCCGCACCATTATCGTCGACAGCACCGTAACATGCCGCATGAAACGTAGTGACATCATTGACAATGCCAACATACGCCCGGGAGATGTGATTGTCGGGCTGGCCTCGTACGGACAGGCCGGATACGAAAAATCATACAACGGAGGCATGGGCAGCAACGGTCTGACGTCCGCGCGACATGATGTTTTCGCCAAATACCTGGCGGAAAAATATCCCGAAAGTTTTGACGCCTCCATGCCCGGAGATTTAGTCTATTCCGGCAGTCTCCGACTGACGGACGCCGTTACGGATTCACCCGTCGACGCCGGCAAACTGGTGTTGTCCCCTACCCGCACCTATGCCCCCGTCGTAAAAAAAATGTTAGATACGATGCGCGCCTGCATCCACGGAATGATACACTGTTCCGGCGGCGCACAGACTAAAATACTGCATTTTATCGATAACGTCCGTGTGGTAAAAGATAACATGTTTCCCGTTCCGCCGCTATTCATGACCATCCGCGAACAAAGCGGAACCGGCTGGCCGGAAATGTACAAGGTTTTCAACATGGGACATCGTTTTGAAATCTACCTCGACGAAAAACATGCCGGGGAAATAATTGAGATAAGCAAGTCTTTCGGCGTCGACGCCCGGATTATAGGGCATGTCGAAACGTGCGATAAAAAAGAGCTGATAATAAAAAGCAAATTCGGAGAATTTTACTACGATTAAAACCATGCCTGACAACAACGACATATTGCAAAAGCTTGACGGCATAGCCGGACGTTTCGACGAAGTATCCACCCTCATCACAGACCCGTCGGTAATCGCCGACCAGAAACGGTACGTACGCCTCACGAAAGAATATAAAGAGCTTGAGCGCCTGACGAACGCGCGCAGAAAATATATGCAGACACTGGGAAATATAGGAGAAGCAAAGGAGATTCTTGTCTCGGAACAGGATCCGGAGATGCGCAAAATGGCAAGCGAGGAACTGGAAACCGGCCGGCAACGCCTTCCTGAGATAGAAGAAGAAATAAAATTACTGCTCATCCCCGCCGATCCGGAAGACGGGAAAAATGCAATCGTCGAAATACGCGGCGGCACAGGCGGTGACGAAGCTGCAATTTTCGCAGGCGACCTGTTCCGCATGTATTCCAAATATTGCGAGATAAAAGGCTGGAACATTGACATATCAAACTGTAGCGAAGGTGCATCCGGAGGTTTCAAGGAAATAGTCTTTGCCGTATCCGGCGACAATGTGTACGGTACGTTAAAGTACGAATCAGGTGTTCACCGCGTGCAACGCGTTCCGCAAACGGAAACGCAGGGACGCGTACATACTTCGGCCGCAACCGTCGCTGTATTGCCCGAAGCCGACGAATTTGACGTCGAGATAAACGAAGGCGAGATCAAATGGGATACGTTCCGTTCAAGCGGCGCCGGCGGGCAGAATGTAAACAAAGTGGAATCCGGCGTCCGTCTGCGGTATATGTGGAAAAACCCGAACACAGGCACTGCCGAAGAAGTGCTCATCGAATGTACGGAAACGCGGGATCAACCTAAAAACAAAGAGAGGGCGCTAAGCCGCCTGCGTTCGTTCATATACGACAAAGAACATCAGAAATATATAGACGACATCGCTTCCCGACGCAAGACGATGGTTTCGACGGGCGACCGCTCGGCAAAGATACGCACCTACAACTATCCGCAAGGACGTATTACCGACCATCGCATCAATTATACGATATACAATCTGGCCGCCTTTATGAACGGCGACATCCAGGATTGCATCGACCACCTGATTGTTGCCGAAAATGCGGAAAGAATAAAAGAAAGTGAATTATAACTCTAAACGTGATGAACTATGTGTGAAAACAATAAACTGTGAACTATGAACAAAGGCGAACTTTTGATGAATATCAAACGTAAAAAATCATTCTTGTGTGTAGGATTAGATACGGATATAAAAAAAATACCGCAACATCTGTTGAAAGAAGATGACCCAGTTTTCACTTTCAATAAAGCGATTATCGACGCTACGGCAAATTATTGCATAGCTTACAAGCCGAATCTCGCATTTTACGAATCCGGAGGTTTAAAAGGCTGGATGTCCCTCGAAAAAACAGTGAAATACATACGGTCAAATTATCCCGACCAATTTCTCATAGCAGACGCCAAACGGGGCGACATCGGCAACACATCGGCCATGTATGCCCGGACGTTTTTCGAAGAAATGGATTTCGACTCCCTCACCGTAGCCCCGTACATGGGAGAAGACAGCGTTACCCCATTCCTTAACTACGAAGGCAAATGGGTTATTCTTCTCGCCCTTACGTCGAATAAAGGGTTTTGCGACTTTCAACTGACCGAAGACAGCAAAAAGGAGCGCCTGTTTGAGAAGGTATTACGCGTTTCGCAAAAATGGGGAAGCGATGAAAACATGATGTATGTAGTCGGTGCTACACAAGGCAAAATATTCGAAGACATACGCAATATAGCGCCTGACCATTTCCTGCTCGTTCCCGGAATAGGGGCGCAGGGAGGCTCTCTGGAGGATGTATGCCGATACGGAATGAATGACGTTTGCGGACTTATTGTCAATTCGTCGCGTGCTATCCTGTATGCCGGCAACATGGAAGATTATGCCGCAAAAGCCGGAAAGGAAGCTCATTCCGTCCGGGAAGAAATGGCGTATCACTTGTCAATAAAAGGAATTATATAGTCAGAAAAGGAAATGTTTCATATAATTTTTTAGCAATTCATTTTTTTTCTAACTTTGTCGGCTAAAAATATACCCAAAACAAAAAACAACTGAAAAATTCGTAGTAGTTTTGCAACGGAAATTCAAAAACGATAAAAAGAATGGAGTTTACAGCTCAACAGATTGCTGATTTTTTAAAAGGAGATGTAGTAGGTAATCCGACTACAAAAGTTAATAATTTTTCCAGGATAGAAGAAGGATTGCCCGGAACAATTACATTTCTTGCAAATCCGAAGTATGAACATTTCATATATCAAACGAAAGCAAGCATCGTGCTTGTAAACCGGGATTTCTCCCCTGTTTCGACGATTGAGCCTACTTTAATAAAAGTAGCAAACGCGTATACTTCGCTGGCGATGCTGTTGAACCTGGTCGAACAGGCAAAAAACAGGAAATACGGCATCGATCCCTCTGCGTTCATAGCCGAAACGGCCTCTATCGGCGAGAACTGTTACATCGGAACATTTACATATATCGGCGAAAAGACGGTAATAGGAAACGGTTGTTTGATTTATCCTCATACATACATAGGCGATAATGTCAAAATCGGCGATAATACAATTGTCTATCCTCATGTTACCGTCTACGAAGGGTGCGTCGTCGGCAACAATTGCATCATTCATGCCGGCGCAGTGATCGGCGCAGACGGCTTCGGGTTTGCACCGGAAAATGGGGAATTTAAAAAAATCGCCCAGCTCGGGAACGTTATACTCGAAAATAACGTGGAAATAGGTGCAAACACTACGATCGACCGTGCGGTTATGGGATCTACCCTTATACGTCAAGGCGTAAAATTGGACAACCTTATCCAGATAGCCCATAATGTAGAGATCGGCAAAAACACGGTAATGGCTTCGCAAGTCGGCGTTGCAGGTTCGACGAAAGTCGGTTCCAACTGCATGCTTGGTGGTCAAGTCGGATTAGGCGGACATATTAATATAGGTGACAATACACAGGTAGGCGCGCAATCAGGAATAATAAGCAACGTAAAAGCGAACGCCCGGATCATGGGTACACCGGCCATACCACTAAAAAACTACCTGCGCTCAAGTATCATTTTCGAAAAACTGCCGGAAATATACCAAACTCTTAACCTGTTACAGAAAGATCTGGAAGAATTGAAAAAAAATAAACAATAACGATATGCAGAAACAGACAACATTGGCTTCCGAATTTTCCTTAAAAGGCAAAGGGCTTCATACCGGACTTAATATAAACGTGACCTTTAAGCCTGCTCCCGAAAATCACGGATATAAGATAAAACGTATCGACCTGGAAGGACAACCCGTCATCGACGCTTCGGCCGAAAATGTGACAAACACACAAAGGGGAACCGTTCTGTCGAAAGAAAACGCGCAGGTAAGCACCGTCGAACACGCACTCGCCGCCCTGTATGCATGGGGTATCGACAATTGCCTTATCGAAGTGGACGCTCCCGAAATCCCGATCCTCGACGGTAGCGCACGTTTCTTCTCCGAAAATATCGAAAAGGCCGGCATCACGGAACAAAACGCTCCGAAAGATTTTTATATCGTGCGACATAAGATTGAGGTGAAAGATGAAAAAACAGGTTCATCACTAATCATACTTCCCGACGACAAATTCAGCATCAATGTGCTAATCGAATTTGATTCCCCCGTATTGTCCAATCAATACGCTTCGCTGACAAACATGAACGAGTTCCCCGAAAAAATCGCATCATCAAGAACATTCGTTTTTGTCCGCGAAATAGAAATGCTGTTGCAAAACAACCTGATAAAAGGCGGTGACTTTGATAATGCAATCGTCATCTACGACAAAAAAATGGAACAGACCGATATGAACCGCATCGCCGACACGCTGGGGTTGCCGCATGTAAATGTCAAAGAATTCGGCTACGTGAATGATAAACCCCTCGTTTTCCCGAACGAGCCGGCAAGGCATAAGCTAATAGATGTAATCGGCGACCTGGCCCTTATCGGAAGACCCATAAAAGGGCATGTCATTGCCACGCGTCCGGGACATAAAATCAATAACCAGCTCGCACGACTGATACGTAAGGATATAAAAATGAACGACATACAAGCGCCTATATACAACACTACCGAAAACCCGGTCATGGATATCAACCGTATTCGCGAACTGTTGCCCCACCGCTATCCTTTCCTGCTTGTCGACAAAATTATTGAGATAGGAGGAGATTATATTGTTGGCATTAAAAATGTTACGGTAAACGAACCTTTCTTTCAGGGACATTTCCCGCAGGAACCTGTCATGCCCGGCGTACTTCTCGTAGAAGCAATGGCGCAGACCGGCGGCTTGCTGGTACTTAATTCCGTAAACGAACCGGAACGTTATTCCACTTATTTCATGAAAATAGACGGAGTGAAATTCCGGCAGAAAGTTGTCCCGGGAGATACACTCATTTTCCGTTTGCAACTCTTAGCTCCCATACGCCGGGGCATATCGACCATGAAAGGATATGTTTTTGTAGGGGAAAAAGTTTTCTGCGAAGCTGAATTTATGGCACAAATCATTAAAAACAAGTAAATATGTATTCACCATTAGCTGTTATCCATCCGGAAGCAAAGATAGGAAATAATGTTACGATCGACCCCTTTGCTGTAATTGAAAAAAATGTGGTAATAGGAGATAATTGCCGCATTTTTTCACACGCAACAATTTTAAACGGATCCAGAATAGGTTCTGATTGCATGGTTTTTCCGGGAGCCGTCATTGCCGGGATTCCGCAAGATTTGAAATTCGTAGGAGAAGAATCTACCGCAGAAATAGGAAATCATACGACTATACGTGAATGTGTCACCGTGAATCGGGGAACCGCGTCAAAAGGCAAAACCATAGTAGGCGACAACTGCCTCATCATGGCTTATGCCCATATTGCACACGATTGCATCATTTCCGATAACGTAATCATCGGAAATGCTTCCCAACTGGCCGGCGAAGTTGAAATCGATAATTATGCCATCATAAGCGGCGGCTCTCTGGTACATCAGTTCACCCGTATATCAAAACATGTGATGATACAGGGCGGATCGCGCGTCGGCAAAGATATCCCTCCTTACACGCTGATTGGCCGTGAACCGATAGCATACTGCGGTATTAACATTGTCGGGTTACATAGACGCGGTTTCACCAAAGGCCAGGTATTCCTTATTCAGGATATTTACCGCACATTATACACGCGCGGACTGAATAATACGGAAGCCCTTAATGCCATCGAAACGGAATACGAGCCGAGCGTGGAACGCGATCTCATCCTTAATTTCATAAAAACATCAAAAAGAGGCATTGTCAGAGGTTCGATAGACGATTAAAAAAAATAAATACATGTTTCATTCGTAATATCGTTTTTTTTCTACACATTTGCACATCATCTTTTTAACATAAACTATTATGATATACAAATTTTTATTGTTATCCGACGAAGTCGACAACTTCAAACGGGAAATACAAATAAGCTCACAGGCTACGTTTTTCGACCTTCACAACGAGATTCTTAAAGCGACCGGATATAAAAAAGACGAGATGTACTCGTTTTTTATTTGCGGGGACGACTGGAGTAAGCAAACCGAAATCACGCTTATAGAAATGGATACGTCTTCGGAAGAAGACAGTTATGTAATGGATCAAACGTATTTGGAAGACCTGCTCGAAGAGGAACGCCAGAAACTCCTTTACGTATTCGACCTGTTGACGGAGCGCGTTTTCTTTATCGAACTTCGCGAAATAATTACGGGAAAAGACCTGAAAAAACCGGTATGCACCAAATCCGTCGGGGAACCGCCAAAACAATTTATCGATTTTGATATTATAAACAACGATATCAGTACCGATCTGGGAGAAGACTTCTACGGAGACGACGAATATAACGATGAAGACCTTGACGGTTTAGATGAAGATACGTTTGAAAACCGTCCGACAGACGACCGGTTCTAAATGAAACTACGCGTTGCTTTACTTCCGTTGCCGAAAGCGCTTTCGAACCATCGAATAAAGAGTTCCGAATGAAAGTACTATTTGTTTTACTCGGGCCGACGGGAGTCGGAAAAACAGCGCTAAGCATCAGCATTGCCCGTCATATAGGAAGTCCTGTTATATCGGCAGATTCGCGCCAGATATATAAAGAATTACCCATAGGCACGGTGGCTCCGGAGGAAAAATACTTAGACCTTGTTAAACACTACTTCATCGCAACACACACGATTTCCAATTATTACAGTGCAAGTATTTTTGAAGAAGAAGCGGTTTCCCTAATCAATAAACTTCACGAATCACAACCTTTTCTACTGCTTTGCGGCGGTTCGATGATGTATATCGACGCCGTGTGTAAAGGTATTGACGAAATGCCGACCGTAACGCCCGAAATTCGCAATGCTTTATGGGAACAATACGGCAGGGACGGCCTCGCCCCGATACTTGAAGAATTAAAAAAATCTGACCCTATTCATTACAACGAAGTTGATCGCATGAATCATAGGCGTGTCATCCATGCGGTCGAAATATGCAGAATGACCGGCAAGCCGTATTCTTTATTTCGGACACACCGGGCAAAAGAACGGCCTTTCAAAATTTGCAAAATCGGACTTGCACGCGAACGTACGGTATTATTCGAGCGCATAAACAAACGTGTCGACGAAATGTTCGACAACGGCTTTATCGAAGAAGCGCAAAGCGTTTATTCGATGCGTAACCTGAACGCGCTCAACACCGTAGGGTACAAGGAGCTATTTATGTATTTCGACGGGACACAGACCTTCGACGAAACTGTAGAAAAGATAAAACGCAACACACGCGTATATGCCCGTAAACAAATGGCATGGTTCGGACGCGATCCTGAAATACAATGGTTTAATCCTGATAATGAGAAATGTATAATCTCTTATATTGACAGTATATGTAATACCGCATTATGATTTATGTTTTTTTAATATATTAATTTGAGTTTTCTCTCTATCTTTACAAAGAAAATATTTGTAATTCATTGCATATATATATGATACAAAAGTTTGCCAAAATATTTTTTGCATTTTTATTTTCGTTGATAAGTTTCTGCGGATATGCACAAAGCCTCGACCAGGCAAAGATTCTATATAACGAAGGCAATTACGAGGAAGCAAAACCCGTGTTTGAAAAACTTGTCAGGCAATCGCCGAACAATTCTTCATATAATCAATGGTATGGCGTATGTTGCTATGAAACCGGCGACCTGGAAAATGCGGCAAAGCACCTGCTTGTTGCAAACAAACGCAATGTAATGGAATCTTATCGTTACCTTGCCCGCCTTTACATGGATACGTATCGTTTCGATAAAGCGGTCGAAATGTGGGAAGGATACATTGAACTGCAGAAAAAGAAAAAAGAAGATATTAATGAATCAGAAGCAAAACTGGAACAGGCGCGAAACCTGCATCGCATGCAGGAGAAAACAGAAGACATACAAATCATAGACAGCATTATCGTAAGTAAGGAAGCGTTTCTTAATACATACAGCCTGAGCGAAGAAAGCGGTAGCCTCGCGTATTACAATGAATTTTTCAATGCTCCGCAGCTTGTTTCGTCTATTGTTTATCAAAACCAAAAAGGAGATAAAATCTACTATGCACGCCCGTCGGAATATAGCGTTTATACGCTTTATTCCCAAAGCAAACTGCTTGACGCCTGGGGAGATGAGAAAATCCTCCTGACGGACAATTCGAATGACAACAATTACCCGTTCGTATTGTCAGATGGTATTACAATGTATTTTTCATCAAAAAGCAACGGCTCTATCGGCGGTTACGACATCTTTGTCACGCGTTATAACACGAATACCAATTCATTCCTAACACCCGAACAAATGGGTATGCCGTTTAATTCTCCGGCGAATGATTATATGATGGTCGTTGACGAGACGAAAGGCTTGGGTTGGTTCGTCTCCGACCGTAACCAGCCGGAAGATATGGTTTGCGTGTATCTTTTCATACTCGACCCGTCACGCAAACGCATAGAAAATATTGATGATCCCGACGATTTGATGAGACGCGCCTCGCTGGCGTCCATAAAAGACACTTGGAAAGAAGGCGCCGATTATGCGGATCTGATAAATCTTGCACATAAAGACTTGACGACAAAGGAAAAAAAGGCAGAGCGCGATTTCATTTTCGTTGTAAATGATAAGACGACGTATTACACGCTGAATGAAATAAAAAGCCATGAAACCAAAGAGCTTTATTCGGAAGTAATCAGATTAAACAAACAAATAGAATCTTTAAAAAGTAAATTGGACGAAACACGCGGTTCTTATTCCAACGGCAATGCATCCGTTCGCGAACAGTTGAAACCGATCATACTGCAGGCTGAACATCAACTTTACATGCTGATGGAAAAAGCCGAGCTACAGGAGAAGAGAGCGCGTAATGCGGAAAATCGTCAGACGGGTATCAAGTAAGATTAAAAACATAAAAAACATCATCTTATGGTAACAGATATAATAATTATTGTTTTTCTAATGGTTGCAGCTATATTTTTGATTCTTGCGGAAATCTTCCTGCTGCCAGGAATAACGATTGCAGGTATCGGAGGCGCATTGTTTGCGATTGGAGGAATTATCTATGCATACTCCGTGAATGTAGTGACCGGAAACATCACGCTGATCTCTTCCGTTCTCGTCTTTGGTGGCCTTTTCTTCCGGCTGTTGCGGAGAGATTCCTTCAGCCGCGTGTCCCTCAAAACGGACATTGCCTCCACCGTATCATCTCCAAAAGACGAAAATCTACATGTAGGGGACAAAGGCGTCACTTTGTCACGCCTCGCACCCGTCGGAAAAGCCCGTTTTAATAATGTTACCGTCGAAGCCAAATCGGCAAATGAATTTATCGACGAAAACACGCCGGTAGTCATTACCGGTATTGAAGGATTTAATGTAACGGTTGAAATTAACAACAATTTAAATATTTAAAACTATGGATCTATTATTTCTTGTCACGATTGCCATAGCGTTCGTTCTGCTATGCATTTTCTTTTATTATGTACCGTTCCTGTTATGGATTTCGGCAAAAGTATCCGGAGTCAATATCTCTCTTATCCAGCTGTTTCTGATGCGCATACGTAAAGTTCCGCCCGGCATTATCACACGCGCTATGATTGAGGCGCACAAGGCCGGACTGAAAACGCTGACCCGCGACGAGTTGGAAGCTCACTATCTCGCGGGAGGGCACGTCGAACGGGTTGTTCACGCACTCGTTTCGGCGTCGAAAGCGAATATAGACCTCACCTTCCAGATGGCAACAGCGATCGACCTTGCCGGACGCGACGTCTTTCAAGCCGTACAAATGTCCGTAAATCCGAAAGTAATTGATACGCCACCGGTTGCCGCCGTTGCAAAAGACGGTATCCAGCTGATAGCTAAAGCGCGCGTTACCGTACGCGCCAATATCAAACAATTAGTCGGAGGAGCGGGCGAAGAAACTATCCTTGCTCGCGTAGGCGAAGGGATCGTATCGTCCATAGGTTCTTCGGGAAGCCACAAAAGCGTACTGGAAAATCCGGATTCGATATCAAAATTGGTGTTGCGCAAAGGACTTGATGCTGGCACCGCCTTCGAGATTTTATCCATTGATATTGCAGATATTGATATAGGTAAAAATATCGGCGCCGTATTGCAGATGGACCAGGCTCAGGCCGACAAGAACATCGCTCAGGCAAAAGCCGAGGAACGCCGCGCCATGGCTGTGGCTACCGAACAGGAAATGAAAGCGAAAGCGCAGGAAGCTCGCGCAAAGGTTATCGAAGCGGAAGCCGAAATACCGAAAGCAATGGCCGAAGCATTCCGCACCGGAAATCTCGGTATCATGGATTATTACCGCATGAAAAATATAGAAGCCGATACGTCCATGCGCGATGCGATCTCAAAACCATCCTCCGGAAATCAAAACAAGCCGATAAACGACTGATAATATAACCGGCGGATAAATACACACAGAGTAGAGACTGTCTCAAAAGTATTTTCGATACGAATCAATTTCGGGATACTTATCCCGGAATTGATTTCGGCGATTCAATTTTTATCGAATGAATAAATGACTTTTGAGACAGTCTTAATTATTAAATTTCAATTATGAAACATATTGCAGATTCTGAACTTATCATAAATGACGACGGCAGTGTATTTCATCTCCATTTAAAACCGGAACAACTTGCCGACCGTATCGTCCTTTGCGGCGATCCGGAACGCGTATCCATGATTGCTGCCTATTTCGACGCAACGGAATGTGACGTATTAAACCGCGAATTTCATACGATTACAGGAACATACCGGGGAAAACGCATCTCGGTCGTATCGCACGGCATCGGATGTGATAATATAGATATTGTAATCAACGAACTCGACGCGCTTGCCAACATAGATTGCACAACCCGTACCGTTCGTTCGCAATTCCGCCAACTCACAATGGTGCGCATCGGCACATCGGGAGGCCTGCAGTCGTTCACTCCCGTAGGAACATACGTAGCCGCAGAGAAATCTATCGGCTTTGACGGCGTCATATACTTCTACAAAGGCAATGAAATGGTTCGCGACATTCACCTGGAAAACGAACTGATACGTCAGCTTGAGTGGAATATACCCGGCCTGCTCCCTTATGTCGTCACTGCGGATGCATCCTTAATAGAGCAAATAACCCAAAATGATATTATACGCGGGATGACGATCGCCACCAACGGGTTTTATGGCCCGCAGGGACGCGAATTACGCCTCCCGCTTGCCGAACCGGAACTAAACAAAAAGATCGAATCTTTCCGGGTCGGTAACAGGCGTATAACAAATTTTGAAATGGAGAGTTCCGCCTTAGCCGGACTTGCGGCTATGATGAAGCATCGCGCAATGACGGTATGTTGCATCATTGCCGGACGCATAGACAAAAATATGAACACAGACTATAAAAACAGCCTTCCCGCTCTCATTGAAAAGGTTTTAGAGCGGATCTGACATTTTAATGAAAGACTACCATATATGCAATCTGTAGGAGTAATTATCTCAACATATAATAATCCCCGGTGGCTCGAAAAAACTTTATGGGGTTATTTGAATCAAACGTATCCGGATTTTGAATTAATTATAGCCGACGATGGTTCGGGAAAGGAAACGAATGAGTTGATAGACAGGTATCAAAAGGCATATTTCCCGGCGCTTAAACATGTTTGGCACGAAGATCGGGGATTTCGCAAAACGCGTATCCTGAATCAGGCCGTGCTCTCGGCTACGTCCGAATATTTAATTTTTACCGATCAGGATTGCATTCCCCGGAAAGATTTCATTGAAACTCATCTGCGATATGCCGAAAAGGGTTATATCCTCTCCGGCGGTTATTGCAAGTTGCCGATGCAAATCAGCCTGGATATCGAAAAAGAAGACGTCGATTCGCACCGGATTTTCAATTTGAAGGAGTTGAAAAAGCGGGGACTTAAAAATAACCTGAAAAACACAAAACTCTATTCATCTCCCCTGTTTTCGTCTTTTATGAATTTTATTACTCCGGCGAAAGCGACCTGGAACGGATGCAATTCTTCTGGATGGCGCGAAGATATAATGGTTGTCAACGGTTTTAATGAGGACATGCACTACGGAGGCGAAGATCGGGAGTTCGGGGAACGATTGTTCAATATGGGTATTCAATCCAAACAAATCCGTTATTCGGCGATTTGTCTTCATTTAGACCATGCACGGCCTTATAAACGACCGGAGTTGACCGAACAAAACAGGCTGATACGCAAGGAAGTCAGGAAAAATAAAACCATCCGGACGCCACACGGAATACAGGATTATACGATGAATTTCCATGAACGACCGTTATTAAACGAAAAGAGCGGTTTTTGAAAATGCCATATTTGTGGTATTTGAAATATCATAAACAGACTCTATTTTTGCGGTCTCTTTTTTTTAACTTTGCCAAATGGAAATCGAGGAAAAAAACCAAATAAATCAGCTTTTCCGGAGGATAGCAATACATGACGACGAAGACGCTTTCCGCTCTTTGTTTCTTGATTTTTTCTCGCCTCTTTGTGTGTTTGCCCACAGGTATATCGAAAATTGGGAGACATGCGAAGATGTGGTGCAGGATACTTTCTTCAAAATATGGAAAAACAGGAAGACAATCGAGATAAATACTTCCGGCAGGAATTTCCTGGTTACCGGCGTGAGAAACGGGTGTATTGATTATTTACGTAAAAAAGAGACGGAAATGTCGTGGCTGCAAAAGGATGCGTTTAATGCGGCAACGGCAGCGACCGACACGGAAGAACTTTACACGACCGCAGAACTCGAAGAACTGCTGAACAAATCGCTTGCGCGCTTACCGGAAAATATCCGCCAGGTATTCGAACAGAGCCGTTTTGAAGGGAAGACGTATGCCGAAATTGCCGCCGAACGGAATATATCAATAAAAACGGTCGAAGCATACATGACAAAAGCATTGAAGCAGCTTCGTGTGGATTTGAAAGACTACCTGCCGCTGTTTTTGCTTTTTTTGTGAAAAAAAAGTGTGTTTTTCCGTAGGGGGTATTCCGTTTTGTTCGTCTAACCCGTAAAATGTGAAACTGTGGAAGACTATACCCAACATATTATCGCATATCTGGAGAATCGTTTATCGCCGGAGGAGAGGAAATCTTTTGAAACGTTACTGGATCATTCCGCCGATTTGCGGCGGGAAGCGAAGGAGATACGCTTTGTCTGGGAGTCTTCTGAGGAATTGAGAATGCGCAAGCGCATCAATACGGCGAAAAACTGGAGCGAACTTTCGCGCCGGATAACGGTTGACAGGTATTGGAACCGGTTACGAACTTTTTCGCGTAATGCCGCCGCAATTCTGGCCATCCCGCTTATCATAACGACGATTGCCTTGTTCGGAATGTTGAAGGAACGTGATAACATGCCCGTCGAACAGATAGAATTAACGTCGGCCAACGGCCTTGTCATAAAAACCGTACTCCCCGACGGTTCGGAAGTATGGCTTAATTCCGGCTCCAAGCTTTCATATCCACAACGTTTTGCCGGCAACGGCAGCCGAAATGTTTCCCTTTCGGGAGAAGCTTATTTTAAAGTGAAGGCGGACGAAGCGAATCCATTTGAGGTCACAACGAATGACGGCCTGAAAGTATGCGCTTACGGAACGGAGTTTAACGTATATGCATACGACGAGGAACGGACTATTGAGACGACCCTTGTGACCGGAAGTGTTGAAGTCGCCTCCCCGCCGGCAAAAGGCAAGCCGGATACCGTAGCATTGTCGAAAGGACAGCAGGCAATATTTAACAGGGACAGCGGCAGCCTTGCGAAAGTAGACGTTAACCTCGCGGTAAAAACTTCGTGGAAAGACGGAAAGACGATCTTCCGCCGGGCGGATATGACGGAAGTAATCCGCCGCCTTTCCCGTCAGTTCAATGTTGATATACGCCTGGAGGGAAAGGAGTTGTACGATTATGAATACTCGGCGTCTTTTACGACCGAAACTTTAGACGAAATACTGTCGCTACTCGAAAAGTCCGCTCCTATAAAATGTAAAGTCATTTACCCGGAACAGTCGGATGACTATACGTTTACGAAGAAAACAGTGATTATAAGCATGAAGCGAAAATGATATATCTTTAGTATTAACTTTTAAAAACGAATTGCCTATGGAAAATAAATCATGAGAACGCAAAAAACGGGAAAATGCAATTTGCACTTTCCCGCTGGCATCAAAAGAAAAATCACCTGTTCAAAACTCTCATCCAATGAATGGTTACGAGAATCTATTAAGCAATTATAAACCCATTTAATTTAACAATGCAAATATATGGAGAATATACAACACAACAAAGATTTTAAATCTTATTATGATTTAATCTTTAAAATACCTGTTTTTATGCGAATTACCGTATTATTATTATTTATAATCGTATTTCAGGCAGGTGCAAATAACCTTTATTCCCAGTCCGCACGGGTTAGCCTGAACATGCGGAATGTCACGGTAGAAGAGGTTTTGCATAGCATTGAAGACGAATCGGAATTTTATTTCCTGTACAACAGCAAGTTGGTAAATGTAGACCGCATGGTCAGCGTGAATGTAAAATCACAAACTATTGAAGCGATTTTAAACCGGTTGTTTGAGAAGACGGACGTCGCCTATAAGGTGGAAGACCGTCAAATCATCCTGAGCAAAAGGGAATTTATCGAAAATGAACGCCAGCAGCAGAACCGTAAAATTACGGGCGTTGTTGTCGACGAAGCGGGCGAACCGGTCACGGGCGCAAGTATCGTGGAGCAAGGTACTTCAAACGGGGTTATCTCCGATGTCGACGGCAGATTCACGATCGAAGTCGCCGGGAATGCCGTCATCCGGATTTCATACATCGGGTACCTGACGCAAACCGTTGAGGTTGGCAATCTGACGGCGTTAAACATTACGATGATTGAAGATACGCAGACGCTGGACGAGGTCGTGGTCGTGGGCTACGGCCAGCAGAAGAAAGTGAGTGTGACGGGGGCCGTCGGCAGTATCAAGAGTGAAAGTATAAACCGTATGGCAAACAGTACGACGGCGGCGATGCAGGGCGTGTCGCCTGGATTGACGATTCTTGATAAGGGCGGGGCGCCGGGACGTGCAAACACGACGCTTCGCATACGCGGTATCACGACTATTAATAACAGCGATGCGTTGTTGCTCGTTGACGGTATTGAACAGCGCATATCGGATATTAATCCCGATGACATAGAAAGCATTTCAATCCTGAAAGATGCTTCTACGACAGCTATCTACGGGTCGCGCGCCGCGAACGGGGTGGTGCTCATTACGACTAAACGCGGAAAGGATGAGGGGGTGAAAATCGATCTGAATACTTATTGGGGCGTGCAGAGCGTCACCAACCGGCCGGAACACATGGAAAGCGCGGATTATATGCGTCAACAGAACTATGCTTTCGCTAACGCCGGGCAAAATCCGCGCTACTCCGATGCTTTTATCCGGGAATGGATTGATAATCATGCGAAAGATCCGATAACTTACCGGGAGGCCAATCAATGGCAGGATGTGGTGTATCACAATGCGCTTCAGCAGAATTACAGCCTTAGCGTCAGCGGCGGAAATGAAAAGGCGCGGGGGTTGATGGCTTTGCGTTATTACAAGCAGGAGGGCGTTATATCGAACTTCAGTTCGGATATTAAGGAAATACGCGTGAATACGGATTTCAAGCCGTTCGAATTTATCAAGTTATCGGCTGACGCCAATTTCCGTACGCGCTATTCGACGGAACCGGTTGACGCTTATGCTTATGACTTGAACGGCGGGGGTATTTTTTACTCGATGTATCATGCCACGCAATTCGTCGTGCCCCGCTATCCCGACGGCAGTTACGGACTCGGCAACAAGAACGCCAACCCGCTGTTGCTTGCCGAAATGGCCGGCGATAACCGGCAATGGAATAACCTGCTTATTGCCAACCTTAAAGCTGAAATAAATCTTTATGACGGATTAAAGTTCATCACGCAGTATGCGCAGCGTTTCGCTTTTAATAAAACGGTTAATTTCACGAACGCTTATACCGTGAACGATAATAATTTCCTCGACTGGGGCGCTACGGCAAGAGACGAGGCCTACAATCCCAGCCCGACCCGCGTGCGCACAAGAGCGATAACGCGCAACAGCATGGACGATTACCGCCAGGACCAGAACGAATACACGCTTAATATGCTGCTCGACTATGACGTGCGATTCGGGAAACATAACGTACATGCGCTGCTGGGTTTTTCGCAAATAGAGAATAAATGGTCTCACAACCAGGCTTACAGGCAGGATTTTTACAACAACGATGTGACTTCCATCAATATGGGGTCGGAAAATACGTGGAAAGCCTGGGGTTATGATAACGAATATGCCTTGCGTTCTTATTTCGGACGATTGAATTATAATTACGACGACCGTTATTTGCTGGAGGCCAATCTTCGTTACGATGGCACGTCGCGGTTCACGGGCAATAACCAGTACGGCACATTCCCGTCGTTCTCGGCCGGATGGCGCGTGTCGAACGAAGCGTTCTGGAGCGACGGGCTTCGCAGCATCGTATCCGACCTTAAACTGCGGGGGTCGTGGGGAAAGACAGGGAATCAAACCGCCGACCTTTATGCATTTTACGAATCTTATACATCTACGATTTATAATTTTAACGGCGAGGTGGTCACGGGATACATGCAGACGGCGCTGGCCAATAAAGATTTGAAATGGGAGACGAGCGCCCAGACGGATGTCGGCCTGGATGCCGGTTTCCTGAAAAGCCGCCTGACGCTGACGGCGGACTATTATTATAAACGTACGGACGGAATCCTCGTCAGCCTGCCCATATCCGGCACAATCGGCCTGGATGCTCCCGTGCAGAATGCCGCTATTGTTGATAACAAAGGATTTGAGATTGCCCTGGACTGGAGGGATCAGATTGCCGACTTTGCATACGGATTGCATTTCAATATCGCGAACAACCGGAATGAGGTGATAAGCCTCGGAGGAGCGAACCCTACGGTAAGCGGCGGCACGTCCGACGTGATTACCACCGTCCGGGAGGGTTATCCGATTAATGCTTACTGGGGATACCGTACCGACGGATTGCTTACGCAGGCTGATTTGGATAATAACTACCCGGTCTACGACAGCCGGATGACGGCAGGCGACGTGAAGTATATCGACCGGAACGGGGATAAGAAGATTGACGCGGAGGATATGACGGTGATCGGCAACGAGTTTCCGCGTTATCCGTTTGCCGTGAGCGCCGATGCGGCATGGAAAGGTTTCGATTTGTCGTTTATGTTGCAGGGCGTCGCGGATGCGCAGACGCGCGTGTCGGGGGCGCTGGCCGAAGGGGGTAATTTCGAGGGTTTCACGCTCGATATTTTCAAGGATTACTGGACGCCGGAAAATACGGGCGCACGCTTCCCGCGCCCGCGAAAAAGCGTGGATTATAATGCCATGATGTCCGATTACTGGGTGGTCGACGCCGGTTATATCCGCCTGAAAAACGTGCAGTTGGGATACACCCTGCCACGCACGCTGAGCCGCAGGATGTATATAGAGAAGGCGCGCATTTACGTGGCAGGCAGCAATGTGCTGACTTTTTCGCCGCTCAGGGAATGGGGGCTTGACCCGGAGTTTGTCGCAGGGCGATTCCTGTATTATCCGCAAACGGCGGTTTATACCGTCGGTCTTAACCTGACGTTCTGAATTGTTGAATATTAATATAATGTACACATGAAAAAAATTTCTAT
This sequence comes from Tannerella sp., assembly GCA_031264155.1. GTDB lineage: Bacteria > Bacteroidota > Bacteroidia > Bacteroidales > Tannerellaceae > Tannerella. Next base: position 20,921 of record JAISEJ010000221.1, read on the forward strand.
ATATCTGTTTTTATTGAGTATCACGTCCGGATGTACCGGCATACTTGATACGATACCGACCGACCGCCTGTCGTCGGAAGTTTACTGGCAGACCGACAAGGATGCGGAGTATGCGGCCAACGCTGTTTATCAGTTTCTGGAAAGCCCGTCGACGATACTCGGACGCGACGACATGTCGGACATTGCACGCGCCACGTTCGAGAATTCGGACGAATCGAAAGTCGAAGCCAGCATTGCCGACCCGCAGACGGGCATCTTCCAGAATACGTGGAATGACCTGTACAAGGGGATTCGCCGCTGTAATGATTACATGGCGAATATCGACAAGATAACGGTGACGGACGAAGCGGCGGTCAATCGCATAACGGCTGAGGTGCGTACGCTTCGCTGTTATTTTTATTCCCGCCTGGCGTCTTATTTCGGGGATGTACCTTTGATTACGGCGCCTGTCGGCATCGGCGAATCGAAAACGCTCGTGCGCACGCCTGTGTCCGAAATTTATGATTTCATTTACAGGGAAATCTCCGAATCGGCAAATTACCTGCCCGAACGGACGAACGAAAAGGGTCGCGTGACGAAAGGCGCCGCCCTCGGCATCCTTGCGCGCGCCATGCTCTTTGCCGCAGGCAATGTGACGGGGACGGATGCGCGGACGGACGTTTACTACGGACGCGCCATGACGGCGGCGGACGCGGTTATCGCCTCGGGCGTCTATGCTCTTCTGGACAATTACGGGGATTTGTTTACGTACGAAAACGAGAATAACCGGGAGGTGATATTCGACAGGCAATATATCAAGGATTTGCAGTCCAATGCGGTAATGAACAGTTTCGGCGCCGTTTCGCTCGGCAACAACGGTTCCATGATGTCGCCGACGATTGTGCTTGTCGATGAATACGAAACGGTGAACGGACGGAATATCGCGGACGATCCGGCGTACGATCCGCGGAAGCCGTACGAGAACCGCGATCCGCGGCTTGGCTATACGCTTTATGTGCCGGGCAGCGTTTTGCCTGACGGCGCAGTTTACGATTCGCGCCCGGGGTGGAGCAGTTCCGCCGATGTGATCGGCGCGAGCTATCAGGTCTCCAAGACCGGCCTGCTGCCGAAGAAATATATCAATGCGGAGGACATCGGGCAAAGCAACCGTACGAACTGCGGCATAAACCTCATTCTGATTCGCTATGCGGAGATACTGCTTACGGCGGCCGAGGCCAGGATTGAGCTGAACGTCGAGCAGGACGTGGCGTTGAGGTACATAAACGAGGTGCGCCGGCGTCCGGACGTGAATATGCCGGCGCTGTCCGGCCTCGTCGCACAGGGCGATTTGCGGGCGGCCGTGCGCCACGAGCGGATGGTAGAGCTTGGGCTGGAAGGAAGCCGTTTCTTCGACATTCGACGCTGGAAGATTGCGGAAGACGTCTGCAATATGGATCAAATTACCGGGATGCGCTACGTCGATGCGGTATCCGGGGAACTTGTGACAATAACGACCGATTATAAGAAGAAATTCACAAAAAGGGATTATCTTTGGCCGATTCCTTATAATGAAAGGCAGTTGAATACGAATTTAACCCAGAACGAAGGCTGGAACTGATTATGAATACAGCAATATTAAAGACATTGACCCTCGCCGCGTTTGCCGTCCGGACGGGCGCATGCGGCGGGGCAGAGAAAGAGAAGCCGAATATCCTCGTCATCCTTGCCGATGATATGGGATATTCCGACCCGGGCTGCTACGGCGGCGAGATACAAACGCCGAACCTGGACCGGCTGGCGCGCGACGGGGTGCGGTTCAGCCGCTTCTACAACGCCGGGCGCAGCTGTCCGACGCGCGCCAGCCTGCTGACGGGGCTATACCCGCATCAGGCCGGCGTCGGCCGCATGACGTTCGACCAGCATCTGCCCGGCTACCGGGGGACGATGACGCACGACGGCGTTACGATTGCAGAAGTGTTGAGGGCGAACGGCTATCATACCGGCATGATCGGCAAATGGCACGTCGCCGAGACGCCGCTCCGCGACGACCAGCGGGAATGGCTCGCCCACCGGGTTTATCACGAAGAGTTTGCACCCAAAGAGAATTACCCGACTCGCCGCGGGTTTGAAGATTTTTACGGCACGATTTACGGTGTGGTCGATTATTTCGATCCCTTCAGCCTCGTCTCGGGCGAGGAGCCGGTGCGCGAAGTGCCGGACGGTTATTACAGCACCGTCGCCCTGTCCGACAGCGCCGTCGCTTATATAAAGAGGTATACGGCAGCGGACGCGGACAAGCCGTTTTTCATGTACCTCTCCTATCATTCACCCCACTGGCCGCTGCACGCCCTGGAAGAGGACGTCAAAAAGTATGAAGGCGTATACGAAGCAGGCTGGGAATCCATCCGGAAAGCGCGTTACGAACGGATGAAAAAACTCGGGGTATTCAACAGCCACGCCGACTATCTCTCCAACCGGCAATCGACCGCCGAATGGGATGCCAATCCCGACAGGGAATGGGACGTCCGTGCCATGGCCGTCCATGCGGCGATGGTCGACCGTATGGACCGGGGTATCGGCCAGGTGCTGAAAGCGCTCGAAGAGGCCGGCGAACTGGATAACACGCTAATAATATTCCTTTCCGACAACGGATGCAGCCCCGAAATATGCCAGGATTATTCGCCCGGCGAGAACGACCGCCCGGATATGACACGCGACGGCCGTCCGATGATTTACCCGAAAAACAAGGAGGTGATGCCCGGGCCGGAGACGACGTACGCTTCCTTAGGCCCGTTGTGGGCAAATGTTGCCAACACGCCGTTCCGCTTCTGGAAAGCGAAAATGTACGAAGGCGGCATCTGTACCCCGGCGATCGTCCACTGGCCTGCGGGAACGCGCCTCCGCGCAGGCTCCGTCGTGGACGCGCCCTGCCACGTGGTTGATATGATGGCGACGGCGCTCGACGTCACGCAAAGCCGGTATCCCGAAGCGTACGGCGGAAACACGATCATTCCTTTCGAAGGCCGCAGCATCGTCCCCATACTGGAAACCGGCCGGCGCGAAGGACATCCGGCAATCGGCTTCGAGCATTTCAACGAAAAGGCGCTGATGAGTCGCGACGGCTGGAAAATCATACAGCCCGGAAGAAACGCCGCCTGGGAACTGTACGACCTGAACACAGACCGCACAGAGATGCACAACGTCGCAACAGAAAACCCCGAAAGGCTCGCCCGCATGATTACCCAATACAACGAGTGGGCAAAGCGTACAATGGTCCTCCCCGCCCCCGACTGAAAACTATCATTTCTTATTCCGAACTCAGGTTATAAAAACCCGGCGTTCCGACAAAAAAAGGAAATACACAGTGTATATTGCTTCCCAATGCCGTTGGTAGAAATACACTGTGTATATTGCTTCCCGACGGTCATTGGCGGAAATACACAGTGTATATTGCTTCCCGACGTCATTGGCAGAAATACACAGTGTATATTGCTCCCCGACGTCATTGGCAGAAATACACTGTGTATATTTCTTCCCAACGCCGTTGGCGGAAAAATACATAGTGTATATTTCTTCCCAACACCGTTGGCGGAAAAAATACATAGTGTATATTTCTTCTCAACGCCGTTGGCGGAAAAAATACATAGTGTATATTTCTTCCCAACGCCGTTGGCGGAAAAAATACACTGTGTATATCGCTTTTCACACCTCCCGGCAGATATACACTGTGTATATTGCTTCCCAAGTCGTCGGCAGATATACACTGTGTATATCGCTTTCCAAGTTGTTGGCAAATATACACTGTGTATAACACAGGCAGCAGGCGCCGTGCAAGGTGGAGCCCAATGTCGTCAGGGCTTAGAGGCCGAAGGTCGTAAGCAGGGCTGAAAGCCTTATAACCTGAGTTTTGGATAAGCATAGTCCGAATTCTATGATTAATCCAAATTTATTTTGTTAATTATTATCAATATTTTTCAAGCACAATCGGCAAGCGGATTCAAATAGTCTTCGCAA
>JAISEJ010000194.1 GCA_031264155.1 Tannerella sp.
CTTTTGCATACTTGTTATTCATCATTTAAGCATTATTTGTTAACACTTAAATATATGGCTTTTAAGTGGAATAACAAGTATTTTATTTTTTTTAGAAAAAGTTTAAATCAGTTTAATAATAAACACTTTTTCATTTTACTTGAAATTTAAATTAAACAAACTATATAATAGAAGAAATCTCCCAACTACGTGTCAATGATTTTTAAATCCACCCCGGCAGCAAGTTCATCAGCCCATTTCTCGAAATAGCACTTTTCGGCCAGCGATGACGATATTCCGGTTACAAGAAGAGACGGCAAACCGATTACAGGCAAATACAGCCAGCCGAGACAGGCGCTTTGCATGGCGTGTCCATACTCATGCCTTACAACCTCCCTGTACCGTTCCGAACCATACTGATAACCTGAATATACGAATATAATTTCACCTGAAGAAAACGCTCTTTTATGGCGTCCCCGGATGTAATAAACAGACGAGTGTTTTGCCGTGACACCTGTAACACGGTGTTTTTTCATCACCCTTTTTGAAAGACTGAAGTACGTCAATACCGCTAAGGATACGAAGTATTGCGGCAACTGCCACAAGATATTCAGCGTTTTCATTATTCAAACAATTCTATAACATTACACGGTATAATCAAGCCTATCCGTCCCAATCCCGAACCCGCCTGAAAGCTATTCCCGCTTTCGTATCCAATAGCGTCATAGCCCGACTGACTCAACTGGTATCGAAACTGATATAATGTATCACTGTTACGTATTCCATTCATGTTCATGGAAAACGCTTTTCTGAACATATTCAGTACAGGATTTGCAAAACCCGTTCCAATAGTAGCTGCATAGTACAAAAACCCTTTCACCACCCTCCTGTTGGCATAGTTATTCCCGGATATCTCTTCATAATATGAATAGCATGATATATCTTTATTATGTGGAGATACATTTTCCCTGAACGTATACACGGATGCAAAGTCGTCCGACCATTCTTCCAGCGGGGAAATTATATGATCATATATTTTTTGTATATTATCCTCGTAAATACGCATGTCGTATATTGTCGGAACATAAAACTTGCGGGTTACGGAAGGCGGTAACGGCCATGTACGGATAAAGTCAATTGCGGGAGATGATCCGCCGGCATTAACGACAATGTTGCGGTAAATCTCCGTCATTGCCTCTCCGTCTCCGTTTTCCTCCAGGAACATTCTGCTGAATCCGTCGGAAGGAAATTCCTTTGGAGCCGAATCATAGTCAACGGGGTATGACAGTGACGGCCTGAACATTTCCGGATATACCCCCCACCGGATGTTTGAGTAATTATACAGGTCCCTTATCTCTGTCGATTCCGGAATGTAAAACCCGGGCACGCCCAGGAACTCATCAAGCAACCCATCCCCGCCCAGACCGTAAGGCATGCTGTCATCGCCGGCGCCGATGTATGCATTATCTTCATTTTTAAAGCCGACGGAATACGCGAAAGCCTTATCGTTTGAAGTTTTAATATAGAAATACCTGACAAGGTTTTGTCTTCTTTCCGCCGGCACGTCAATCTTATAGCCCGTTCCGGACTGGTCGGGGCCCTGAATCACAAAACATCCTGTCGGCGCTTCATCCGTTACCTTTCCATACTTGTCAATCCAGCGCTGAACGCTCATAACTTCACCCGCATGTGTTATTATCCCTGTTTCAACGACTGTATAGCTTGCATATACGGTCATATCACCCGTGATAACATAATCCGGCCCTATAAGCGTATCGTCATCACCCTGTACGGATGTAAATCCGTTCTGCTGTTTTGTGACAGCGGACAATAAAAAATCCGGCTTTAAAACATTCTTCCATGTTGTGCCGGCGAATACGGTTTCGGTGACCGTATCCTTGCCCTCTGACGTTACACCGCCATTACCGCGGAAGGTGATTTTTATCATCTTTCTGATGCCCGGAAGTCTGCGTCTCATTAACATATTACAGGAATTAAGAGGTTAAGAAAAATACTGTGCCCTCGGCGTCCTTGAACAGGTTCAGTTCAAAGACACCGGGCTTTGCGCCGCCGATCGCAGGTATTTCAAATTCATATCCGGCACTGGCGCTTAAATACGCAGCGTCTATCCTTACCGTAGCCGGGGATACCGTTTCGTTTGTGAAGATAACATACACGTCCGACAGCGGAGCGCGGTCGGGGTGCAGGGATATATTGTATACGCCTCCGGCAGCGCATTTTACGCGCACGACCGTGGCGGTCGATGACAGGATGATACTGCTTCCCGGATTGTCAATAAGCATATAATCATCTTCGATTTTAGACGACGGGATTTTTTCCGACTTGTGCCAGAAAGATTGCCACGTATCCCTGAACTGCTGTTCGGTTGGCGTCTTTCCTGTTTTGAACCAGTCGAATATCTGACTTAAACTTACCATAATACTTTTGCTTAAACGGTTACTTTTATAATATAGGCCAAAGTGAAGTAGGGCGGGCGGTTTTCGTGCGCCTCGTTTTTGCCGACTTTTTTTATGGTAGCTTCCGTCCACTGTCCGGTCGTCATTCCGGCGATGCGGTATTCACTGTCCGGCGCCGTGCTGTCGACGGAGCCCGGAGTGTTTGTCGCGTCGACGTCGCCGGCACGGGCGGACAGCTTGTCGAATACTGTCTCGTCCCTGTCGGTGTGGTCGTGTTCCGGCAACTGATCCTTTGTCAGCGTAACTTCCTTTTCGCCTCCGCGCCTGCCGATACTGTTATAATCGGCATCCGCATTATCGTAACCCGCAACAAACCGTCCTCGAAGATCCGGCAGTCTGAAGCTGCTTATCCCGTCGCCGCCGAAAGCTACGCCCGTTATCTCGAACAGTTCGGGATAATCGCTTATTGACAGCTCGTCGCCGTCACAAAGCATGTATCCTGCCGGAATCTTCGATACCTGGCCGGCCCACATCTTTACCGTTCCCGGAGCATCGCCTCTTATGGAGGCAAACATGGCCTTCAGTTCCCGGTTTGTCGCCACCCGTTCAAAGTCAGACCAGGGGTATTCGCCGGTATCGGAAAATACCACATCGCGTTTTGTCCATGCCTCCGGGTAATCTTTGCCGAATTCCATCCGGTCTGTTTTTATTTCCCGGATCGTTACCTTTGCTTTTTTTGCGCCGCCGGCAAACCTGTACGGCACGCCTGAAATTACGACAGTGCCATTACTGACAACGCCTTCGCTTTCCGCACATCCGGCAAGGATGTACTTTTCTCCGCCAAGCAGCGACAGCGTCCCTGCGAGCATGGCCATTCCCTGTATCATATCCGCGTCCTGGCAGGACAGGGGATAATCCGGCTGTCCTAAAAAATTAATGCTGTCCATAAGTTATAATGAATTTTTTTGATGCAAGTTTATGACTGTTTACCAGTGATATTAACTGATTCCTTTCGTCTTTTGACAGTTTGAAGCCTGCCGGCAGGACGATTTCGAAATCCGCGTTTTCGTCTCCTGTCCGGCCTGCGCCGTTCAACAGGAAGGGCCTGTATGTATCCGGGTAATCCCGGTTGTAGATCATGACGGGCTTGTGATACTGTTCCTGCCATAACAGGTACTCGTCCCTGTTCAGTGCAGCCGTGCGGACAGTGATGCGCCGTTTGTAATAATCAAAATGATCGTTTAACATTCCGCGCAGACAGCAGACCTGACAGTTTACCGACGCATCAACAGAACTCCGGTATTCCCCGAAACGTTCATTCAGCGATTCAAGGGGGCGCATGCATGCCGATAAAAGGGCCAGCATAACCTTTTTTCTCAGGATGAAGGGCGACAGCAGCAGGGCTGCCTTTGTATAGCTGATGTTATAGATATTCTTCATTTGCGATAAAGTTCAATATCAGGTTAGCGTCATCAATATCATAATATCCGGCATGCGGGATGCTTCGCCCGTCTATTGCCCGAAAGTCTGCATACGCGCCGTATTTTGAATATGCGCCCTTCAATTCCGCCTGTTCAACGCCGTCAACATTCTGCAGCGCGTCAACAAGAGCCTGATTCGTATACATGCCGTTAAACGGAAGACTGCCGATATGGCTTCTTACCGTATCCTGTATAACCGTGTCCCCGGAGCCGTCCAGGCGCCTGCCTTCATCATCCAGCAGCAGCGGGTTGTAATAAATATCCAGTTCCAGGCGCATCCGGTCTGCCGGCGCATTGATGATTGCATACCTTACGCCCGCGTCCGATATTTCATTGAAATAAGCCGTCAGCGCCGTCAGCTGAGCGCCGGACAGCGGCTGTTTTTTGCCGTTCACTTCCGTTGCCACATTCAGATACAGCACGCTTTTATCCCGCGGCTGTACGGCTGCCGCAAATTTTACGACATGTGATGCTTCGATCTGTTCGCCGGTCAGTCCCGCGCTGTCATAAGTATCCGTATCCGGGATAAGGCTTTGACCATACCGGAACGACAGCGCCTTCATTGCATACCATCTGTTCGTATGCACCCTGTTGCCGGCCAGCATTTCGGAGACGTCGGCTTTGTGCTGCTCGAACATTTGAAAGCTAAGCCACACGGCGGTAGCCATATCGAAAAACAGGATGCTTTCGATTGAGACGGCCGAAAACTGTTCGTCAAACGTTTTACCCGCCTCAAGGCCGTACTTTTCAATCACATCCGGATTGGATATGAAAGCATCCGTCATTACCTGCTTTATTTCTGCTATGGTCATAGTCATCCTACAATAAAATTATCTTCAACAATCATATATCCGATGCCGGTAAGCGTCAGCACATCCTGACCCGTATAAGTCGCCGGCTTAATATTTTTAACCCTGTAATAGTCGACAGTTTGCCTGTCCCATATGTTAACCGCCTGAACCGGCGTACCCGCGCTTATTTCGCCGGTTATATCGAGGCCGTTTTCCAGTGCAAGGGCGAAAACAGCCTCGACATGACCTCCCAACTGTATGGACAGGTCGAACAGGCTTTGCGACGTAACGGTTATTACTTCCATTTTAATTACTTTTTAAATTTGGCCGTCAGGCAGATAGCCAGCACAATAAACAATACAACGATAAGCCCGATTCCGGCCTTTTCCCAGTCTTTCCATTTGGGTTCCGTTGCGATTTGTTCTTCAACGGTTATATTCGTATTCTCCCTTGCGCTGCCGGTAAACAGGGAATTTTCATCTGTTGCCGTTTCGGTTATGATGCTGTCCGCGACTGTTGTATTTGCATTCAGCGTAACATGAACAGCGCTTTCTTCCTTCAAGGGATGTTTTCCGCTAACCGTGTCTGCCGGCTTGTCCGTATCATAAACATATCGACTGAATGAAATCTGCAATACTTCGCTTTTCGCCGACTGCCTGATACGGTTTGTTATTTCCCGGAGGTATGATTCGCTATACAGGGCGACGTCATTCATAACATCCCTGTTTTCATTCAGCAATATGTTTTCCGTCACCTTTTGAGGGGTTTTACATCCGAACGGAAAAAAAAAGATCATGAATAGAAGTACAAGTTTCTTCATTGCTGTATTTAATATCGTTCAACCGGTTCAGCCAGCCGTTTTTATATTTCAGGTTCGCCGGTCGTTTCAGGCATATTTCCTCAATATAAGTCACGCGGTCGGCTTTGATTTTATAAAACAGCTCCCTCTGATCGGGATAGCCGTTCAGTGCATTCAGCGTTACAGGCCCCACTATGCTGTCGGCCTTTACGCCCGGCAGCGCCTGCGGCCTGCGTATGCCGTATGCGCCGGAACCCCAGACCCAGTCTGCCGGAATATTCGCAACGGACTGGCTCCTTATCTGATCCGCTTTCCACCTGTCCCGGTAATGGGGCTTTAAGACGTGGTTTATCACGTCACTGCGCGTAAGCATTTTTAAATCTTCGACGTCGATGTCTCCATCGCCGTCCTTATCGTACCCGACCGCCTTCCATGTGGCGATTGTCACGCCCATGCTGGTGGCGCCGCCCGGGTCGTCCGGATCGTTAACGAAGCCGCCTTCCCATCGCAGGATAAAGGGGGCCAGTAATTCAATTTTCGCCATTTTCGTTCTCCTTCCTTTCGTTTAATAATATGTCGCTCAACGGCACGTTCAAATGCCGCTCCGCCTTGTTTACCATAATGCGTTGCAGGGCGCGCGCTATTTTATTCTCATTTTCGGAACTCCAGTTTTCCAGCACGCTCCAGCCTTCGTAAAACAGGATGATGCACATGGAGGCTCGTACCGCCGTGTCGCCGTCCCTTATCACCAGCATATCCACATACGCGGCGATAATGAGCAGGACAAAAGCGATAATCATCGTATGGGACACTTACCACATACTGCAGTAGCTTATCGCATATCACCTTAAAAATATCACTGCGTATCATAGACTGTTCTTATTTATCAATATATCAACCTGCGTTTTAATGTCGTCAAATTTCACCCCGACACGTTCCAGACTTATTTCAACCGTCTTACGAATCTTCTCCCTGCTTTCGCATCTGCGTATCATGCGGATCAGGTTTGCACCCGCCAGGGGATCTTCCTTAAAATCTCCCTGATTAGCCGACAAAACCATATAGGCGTCTTGCATTTTGCGACTGCCCACCTTCAGCGTGTGCCGCTCTATCTTCAAATCATTATCCGCGTCCATCAATATCCCCGTCATACAATTGATTTTAATTATGAATTATAAATTTCATGTTACGCAATAGCCCGGCATATCCCCGGACCGGTTGCGCATTGCGTAGCAGGCTGAGAGCGTATCCGCTTCCGGTATTATACTTCACGCGGTATGACTTTGTACTTATTAACTCACGATGCATGGACGCCCGCGCCCACGATGTATGGGCGCCTGCGCCCACGATGTATGGGCGCCTGCTTCCACGATGCATGGGCGCCTGCGCCCACGATGTATGGGCGCCTGCGCCCATGATGTATGGGAGAACGGCTTCAACAACATGGTCAGACTGAAGCAAGCCTGATCCTGTCCGGAGTATGCCGGTAATACACAAATCCATGCCGCGTGCAGTATGGAATCGTATCCGATTCCGGGACGGGGGCGTATCGCGCAGTTCTGTAATCAGGCAATTGCGTAACATAAGTTATAAATTATGAATTATGAATTGATTCATCGTTTCGTCCCCTTCAGTCCCCTGTGTCTCCTGTCCCCTCTGTCCCGTCAATGCATTATTTTAGCATCCTCAATATCGGACTGTTTTATTTCCGTGATCCGCCGGCCGGCCCACTGTGCAGCAGACGCTTTCAGCGACGCCCCTCCGTCGTACGGTACCGGCATCCATGCGGCAAAAACCTGTTTGATCAGGTTTAAGTCCTTTTCGATGTTGCCGATTTTTTGGGTCAGTTCCTTTACCTTCACCAGTCCGGCGTTATCGCCTCCGTTGTAAACCGTTTTCCCGGCTTTTGTTTCGACCAGCTCCACCTCTTCGGCGTTGATCAGGAATGTGACTACCTCCTGTCCGTCAACTATGCCGATAAGACAGAGAGAGCCGACAGCCGGCTTTATGTCGGTATAGCCGAAACCGAGAGCCACATCAAGGTACTCGACGCCGTCGCCGGCTCCTTTCGCGTTCATGGTTTTGTTTTCCCAGTCGACCGAAACGCACTCGACAAAACGTATTTGCGCCTGCCGTGCGCCGTCGCCTGCGCGCTTTATACTCAGTACTAATTTATCTATTTCGCTCATGTCATTCCGCTTTATTACCGATTGTCAACTGTTGCCGGACACCTCCCTTAGAAAAATCCTTCACTACTTTATCCACATAAAAAGTCCCTTCCATATTTTTATAGAACAGGCTTTTCAGTTCCACTTTTATTCCCGGATAAGCGCGCGGAATACCGAACAGGGTAACCGTACCGTCAAAGCCCTTCTTCTTTTGAAGTTCGATGATGCGCTTTGCCCGCGCTTCTATTTCCGCCTTTGTCAGGTACGGCCAGTTCCGCACCTGTACGGTTCCGTTTTCGTCACCTTCCTCATGGGTGATATATTTCCCGTTTCGCTGCAGGGACTTGAATTTCACGAGAACCTTTTCGTCCGCCCTGCTTTTTTTATTCAAATCTTCGCTGACGGCGTTCCTTTCGAGCAAAACCTTAATCGTCTCGCCGCTTTGCGAATTTCCGTCAACCGCATGCAAAACCCTGTCAACAAAATAAGTATAAATACCGAGTTCCTTTTTAAGGTTTTCGAGAATGGCGATCGGCGCAACGTTTGTGTATCGTACCATTCCAAGCGGAATATCGGGACATTCGACCGCATATCCGGGAGCGACTGTCTCAAGCAGCTTTTTCAGGGTAATATCCTTTTTGCTTACCGTAACCGCACCACGCTTCAGTTTAAACATCTCATCTTCGCATTTCAGCCTGTATGGTACGCCGTCAGCGACGTCGGACAGATAGCCTGCAAATTCCACAGGCATATCACCGGAACCGTATCCGAACCTTATGACGACCGGATCGCCAAGTTCAAAAAGATTATCGGCTTCGATGCGCCTGAAATCACTTGCGTTCCGGGGAAGAACGATTTCGGCTGTACCGGTAAATTCCTTCCATCCTTTTTCCGTATGAATTTCGGAAACACGCTTCATGCCGAATCCGGCGCGCCCGCGCGATTCGGGGAAAATAATTTCCGATGCCATCGTGTAAGCGCTCATAACAGATACAGTTCAACAGGTTCGTCACTTACGGCTTCAATCTGAAACGGAATCGCGCCCCAGCGCCCCACAATAGGCTGTACGGATAAACTTTCCATAACTATGTTATGAATGCCCTTTTCTCGGAATATGCTGCCGACTACCGGTATGGAATCGCAAATGTCATTCCATTTGACCAGACGGTTTATCTGTTCCTGTGCAGTAAGTCCTTCACCGTTCCGGCCCGTCACTGCGATCCCGCGGACGGTTACATCCCAGTCGCCTTTCCCGTATATTTCCTTTACTGTTCCGGCACTCCCCAGCACTTCCGTTTTTGTGATATTCGAATCGCGCGAAAAGGAAACGATGCACGAACAGGGAAGCGCACAGGAATCCATCGTTACCTTTTCGACGGCCCCCGTTTTCCGGCTGTACGTGTTGTATTCGCCGGCTTCAAACTTTATTGACCCGAAAACCGGGGTGCCGAATTCGGAATACGTTCCGTCTTCATCCTCTATGGGCAATAACCGGATATCGGGATAATCGCTTATCTTTTCAACGGCTTCCTCTTCACTTAATTCATAATGCCCGGCCTCGTAAGGCACATTACGCCCATAGGGAAAATATACCGGGCCGTTAATGCCGAAAATATGACGGATGATATCCGCCACAAACAATGCATTATTTCTGTCCTGTCCCGTCATCCCGTAACTGCTAATCCGTCCGACAACCTGCTGTTTACCTCTTTCGCGATGGTTTCCGCCATTTCCCTGGTCGTTTTAAAACCGTTGAAATTGTTGGTAACATTCATTATAATGCTTTTGCTTCCGCCATCTCCGCCTGATCCGCTCAACTTCACCCCGTCGCCGCTTCCGCTGCTGTTTTTGCTTTTACTTCCGCTTCCGCCGCCGTGACCGGTTGTGCCGGCATTTCCGGTTGACACAGAGGCGATGTTCCCTCTCATAAATGTCTCCTGCGGGCCTGTTGGAATGACACTGTTATTTTCCGGTTCTTTCTTGTGGGAGTTCGCCCAGGATTCGGTGCCTTTTTGTACGCCGGCATTCCATGCATCGCCTAAAGAACCGACACCTTCGACGGCTTTTTTTGCCGCATCAATGCCGCTCAAATCCCGGACGCCCTGTTTGGCCGATTCCCAGGCGCCCGAAAAGTCACCGGAAAACAGCTTTGCGATAGCCTGCCCCATTGCACCCAAACCGGAGATAATACCCTTGATCCTGTCTATAACAAAATTTTTCAGGATATTACCGAAGCCCTTAATGACCTCCCAGACGCCCAGGACGACCTTGCGAAAGCCCTCGAACTTGTTCCAGCACAAAACAATGCCGGCTACCAAAGCCGCAATGCCGGTAATAATCAGTCCTATCGGATTTGCATTCATTGCGATGTTTAACAGCCACTGCTTGGCCGTTTGCAGCTGGGTAGCAATGGACAGGGTTTTCATAAAGGCGATCAGCTGCCGGATACCCGTCACGGCAGCCGCCATGCTTGCGACCGTAGCGGCAGCCGTTCCAAGTCCCGATATAAACGGTGTGATGCTGCCTGCGACATTGAAAAATCCGATTTTCAAATCGTTCAGCCAGGCGCTCATGCGTGACATCCGTTCCGACTGACTGTCCATTATGATCTCGGCACTTTCGTAAGCGGCATTCGTGCCGGTTATTGATTGAGTCATCTCCTCCTGCGCATCAATACTGTCAAGCAGGATATTTGCTGCTGCCGCATTTTCCACGCCGAATATCTGGGCAATCAGCGTAGCGTCCGCCTGCGCTTTCTTCAGTTCTCTCAATCGTTCGGTAAAGGGCAGCGTTTTATCGGAGACGATACCATAATCAACACCGAGTTGCTGAAGTTTTTCCTGCGCCTTCCTGGGTATAATATCCAAACCGCCCATTTTACTTAGTACGTTACGAAGGGAAACGCCCGCTTCCGCCCCGACGCGCCCGCCTTGCGCAAGTGACTGCAGGGCAGCATTCGTTTCTTTAAAAGAGACGTTTGACTGCCTGGCAATCACCCCGGCATTTTTCAAAGCCTCCGCCGTGTCCTTAACTTCGGATGCACCTTCATTACCGGCCGCCGCCATTACGTTCATCATACGCGCCATTTCGGAAGCGGCCTGCTGTGGGTTCGAGACGTCTACTCCGAACTGCAGCATGGCCGTTGTCAAGGCGTCCATCGCGCCAACGGCATCGTTTTTCATTAACTTGCTTAATGTGGATACCGAGTTGCCCATAGATTCCATCGACACATTGTCTTTCGCAATATCGGGGCCAAAGCGTGCAATAATAGCCCCGAAACTTTCCAGCTGGGCGGATGCGTCGCCGCCGAACTCTTTCGCCAGTGCGCGAGCGCTACTGCCCATTTTTTCCATTTCGCCGTCAGTCATCCGGGTGACGGCCTGCACTTCTTTCATTTGTGCCTCAAAGTCCATACCCGGCTGCATCAAGTCTTCAAACTGACCTGTCAGCTCCCGGATTGAATCCGCCGTGGCCTTCAAGTCCATGACGGAAAGTTTCCTTATTTCCTCATTTGCCTCGTTCGCTGCTTCCTCAATACCTTCCACCGCTTCCGCCGCCTCATTCGCCGCCTCCGTCACCCCTTCGATCGGAGAGGTGACGTTATCAACCAGATTAACTGTCCAGGATGTTTCAACGGTGCTCATGCAAGTTTTTGAGTATTAAGTTAGCGGCTTCCAGTATGCCTTTTGTGATAATTTGCGAATCTATTCCTTTGAGGTACATGTATTTCGCATAGAAGTCTAGCCACTCTTCCTCGCTCAGTTCGCGAGCCTTGACGCCAAAGGTTTGTTCGATAACCAAATCTATTTGCGCAAGCCCGTTTTCCTTAGCGCGAAAAGCGGCGCACGCATCTTCTATGCTTTCGTAAAAAGTTTTTTCCCGTCCTTTACAATCCCCGTTAACAGTTGCATGACGCGCGAATAAACGACGCCGTCATTCAGGTCGTCAAGATTACCGGCGACAATCATGTTTTTAATCATCAGGTCGGCTATCCTGTTGGACGAAGACCTGTTTTCTCCTGCCGCCTGAATAACTTCTTTTGTCGGGCGTCGCGATATAAACTGGTACCTTTCCTTATCGTCAAAAGTCACATCAAGAATATACAGGTGTTTATATTTCGCCTTCAACGCATCAAACTCCGCCTGAGTAATACACCAGAGTTTCGTACCCGCGTCTGCCTCCGCCTTTTCACCTTGAGTCTCTAAAGTCCTTAAAGTATCTAAAGGCCCCAAACCCTCTCCGGGAACAATTGCCGCAGTTCCGATCCCGGCCGCCAAAGCCGTCAACCCCACTTCGCTAAAGTCACCGGCCGAAGCCGCTTGCATCTCATACAGGCAGTCGCCCGTAAAACCCGTATCCGCGAAAGAATCAATCGCGAACATTGAACCCAGCGCGATAAGCGCAAATAACATCAATCTTTTCATTTTTCTAATTTTTAATTGTTTATAAAACTTGTTTTAAATAATATTCCAGTCTATATGAGAAACGATCAGGTCGAATTTCATGGAGACCGTTTTGTCGTTCTGCTTTATTTCACGGCTGTTATTCGTGAACTCGCAGTTGCGAATGCGGTCTTTATAGATAATACTTTGATATTCGTAGCTTACGGCAATATCAAACGGAGCAATATCCGTCAACCGCTGTCCGGGGCCAAGCGACTGCTGAAGCGCCGTAACCTCTTCCAGGAAAAGAGTAATGGAACATTCCGCCGCATAATTGCCCGAACCGCGTCCGATCGGCATTTTCCCGGCGCCATACGCATTCTCCTTTTCTTCGCTGTCGTTATACGACAGTTCGGTGATACCTTCCACATCCCGGCCCATCATGGTCAGGGTGACACTGTTCCACCCCGCCATTTTCCCGAATCTGTTAATTAAATTTATTTTCATCTGCGTTAAATTGATTTAGTGTAACCGAGGTCAACCTCAAATTCATGCACAATGCCGTCGGCAACCAGCTGAACCTTTATATTAAAAGGCTTTGTCGATACGGCTTCCTGGTTCGGGTTGATATAGATATCGAAGTCCGCCACATTGCCCGCGCTTTTCATCGGATCCAGCGCCTTGCGTACACGACCGTCCCAGTCGGTAATGGTCGTATTTTTGATGTAGCCGGTAGACGGGTCCGCCTGTACCTTGGATCGGATACGGGGTATCAGCGTTTCACGGATGATCCGCGCCGCCCTGTTCCAGATGGCATTACGCTCAATAAGGCAATAATCGCTGCCCTCTTCCGTGCAGGTGGGCGAATTGGAAAAGAAATAGCCGCCATAACCGGCAAAGCTTCCGACATAGATATATCCCAGTTCGTCCAGTTTTCTTTGATCTGCCGCGGAAAGGGATTCGGACGTCATCCCGTTCGACAGGGATGCGGACAGCCATCTTTTCAGTTTCGTATCCGTCAGCGTATAATCCTTTTCCGCCTTGCGCGCACGGGGCTTGACCTCAATGTCTACGGAGCCAAGGTTTTCATGTATCGCACGCACCATAAGCATGCCCAGGGCGCTGCCGACGGCGGCGTGTTCCGCGTATGCCGCATCCATCGCCGCAATGGACGGGTCCTGACCGATGACAACCGAAACATTTTCGGAATCAAGGCCGCGCAAGTCGGGAAAGTCGACAATATCATCATCCAGGTAAGCGCCTTTGCCTTCGATCAGGACGGAATCAATATAGATGTAATCTTTTGCAAGATCATCAATCAATAACTGCATGCCCTGAACCGCCACATCGACGCCGGTATCATTCGTCAGGCCTGCTATTCCAACCGTATTTACGCCCTGTATGGAGCGCAAAGCGGTAATAAAAGCAGTGAGGCCTTTAAGTTCACTGGCCTTTGTCGTATCAGGCACTACAATCAGGTGTACGCGCGTTTCGGGAGACAGGCGAAAGATTTCCGACAAATGATAATACGTCAGTTTCTGATTTGTCGCATCACTGTCAGCGGTAATACCAAGGGTTTCCGAATCTTCGATCTGCAAAAGTTCGTACGCTCTGTTCAATTCCAGCTTGCCGGCTATTGCCGTACCGCCGGCCACCAGAACCGCGATGCGGGCAGAGGTCTCACCCCCGCCCAGTCCGCCGTCCAGTTTGCTTATTTGCGCTCCGATAAAGGTCATGCCGATGCCGCTTTAAGTTTGTCGATCCTTTTGATTGCAGCCTCAATAACCGACTTGCGGTTATGGCCTGCCTTTTCCGCTTCGAGCAGGGCCGTTACAGTTTCTGCCGTTCCCGCCGCTTCGATTTCCGCAATAAGATCCTTTGCGGTTTTGGCCGCTTCTTTCTTTTCTCCCCGAAGTACTTTTTCCATCTCCAGTTCCTTCCGTTTTTTGTTGGGGGCCGCATGGTTTTTTGCATGCGCTTCATCGAAGAACACCTGACCGTCGGAGGTCACAAAAGCCCTGTCGACACCCGGATAGCGCTTAAAAACGCTATCCGTAATTTCCTTTAATTTTGATTTATCCATGATTTAAACTAAATTTTAAAAGTCCTTAAAGACTCTAAAGACTTCAAAGTCTTTAAGATGCATCCTCATTACCCGACACAATCGCCCCGAACCCGTAATCCACAATGCGGTCAACCAGGCCATAAGTCTGCGTCCTGAACTCAGAGGTGGGATCGGCGTTGCGTGTATCGGTCAATTCCGATTTGTACAGCAGCTTCACGCTGTCTAAGTGATAGACGGCATTGGGCGCATAGAAGAACAGGGAAGCCCGCTGATCGCCGGCTGCCATAGCCGCTCCCTTTGCTTTCTTTTCAATATCCGAGTCAAACACGGGAGCCGAATTGTTTTCAAAGAATTTGAAACCCATCACACTGCGTACCTTTCCGGTAACGGTATCAAAGAATATCTCGCGGTTTGAAAAGTAATTGGCAGTAGCGGTGTCGAGTATCAAGTCCGTCGCATGCTCCGGGCATAAAACCACATACAGCTTATCCATGTCCGGCAAGTTCAGCTTTTTAACTGTTTCAAGATAGTCAATAAGATCCGAAAATGTCAGCCTTAGCCGTCCGGCCGGATCAGCCGCACCGGTCGTGATCTTCACCGGCATGTCTGCTTTCGTATCGTCATCCGGGCAAAGCTTCCAGAGAACGTGGTCACGGATGCCTGTTTTGAAAGCTTCCGCGTGTTTCACCCTGACTTCATTGCGCTTGTCGTAAGCCAGGTAACGGATTTCGGCGTCGTCGACCGCCGTCGGATCGGTGTCGTATTTCTCCCACTCGACCAGCGTCTTTTCGCCCGTCATTTTCTTTGGCGTGAATACAGCGGTGTTATTTACGTAGAATCCCACATTGTTTAGCAGCTTGTTAAACCGCAAGCCGTCGGCGGTAATGGCCGATTTCGGAGCGCCGGGGATCACCCCGATAAAATCATCCTTATAGTTTTTGAACTCCTTCAGGAGCTGGGGGCGACGTACTGGTTCAGCCATTGCCCCGTAGTTGTTACACTCATTTTATCTTACTTTTTAAAGTTATTACTTGCCTTTCTGTGAAGCGTTGAACAGTTCCTCAAACGCTTTCGGATCGTTCTTTTCCAGTTCCGCCAGCGCATCCGGATCAGCCTCCTGCAACTCGTCGAACGTTTTACCCTTGTATGTCGTTTTGCTGTCGGTTGTTTTGCTGCCCGGCGTAATATCCACCTTCTCTACCGCCGGAAGGCTTCCCAGCGCCTTAATGCCGCTTTCATAATTCGTATTCAGGATGGTTTCCCAGTCGCCGCGGATATCGGCCGTGATACGTTTCTCCTTTTCCGCCTTATCCAGAGCGGCCTTGATGTTAGCTGCCAGGGCAGCCTTTTCCCTTCTTTCATTTTCCTCCTGCAACGCCTGCAGGTTGCTCTGCGCTTTCCTGCCTTTTGCAATTGCAGTGTTGATTTCAGCCTCCGTTGCGCTCTCCGGCAAACCGAGACTGACAGCCATTTGTTTTAAATCCATGTTTTTTTTATTTATGTTAACGTGAGTTCGATATAAGAAAAGCATAAAAAAGCAGCATAAAAAGTAGCATAACTAAAAATAATTGATTATATTTATAGTGTTCATAAACAAATAATTAATCAAATAATTCAGTTA
>JAISEJ010000097.1 GCA_031264155.1 Tannerella sp.
CGCGAACCCCAGCTCTATGTGCCGGAATAACAGATAAAGTATGAGATATTATATGTGCCTTTGAGATTCCCTGCATTGATGATAATTTAAATAGGACATTACCAATCCTTTAACAAATCTTTTATTTGTTCGATACTAAGTTTCGTGATGGTAGAAATAAGATCAACCGGTAACCCTTCCCGAAGACATTCTTTAGTTACCTCCATGCGCACTATTTCTATTCCTTCCTCGCGTATCATTGCAGTCTTTATACTGTCGTATTCCAAAATGCCTGTTTTATATTCTTCTATATCATCCTGTGTTAATTTTCTGATTTCTGCTATTTCAAATAACTTCGTATTTTTGTCCAGTACTTTGTACATAAGAAAGGAATTGAATTTGTTGTTTTGCTGATACAAAAATGCTCCCTTTTTGATTTTAGTATTTAATATTCTAAATATTAATCGTTTAATGAGATATTAAAAGTTTAAATCACTTCAATATATAATGTTCATTCTCCCCCAAATTATAGAGAAATATGTGTCGTTCGCCTGCGAGTTATCTTTGATTTGAGGATGACGTTGGTAATCAGGGAACGGAGATGTGTGCGGTCGGATAACTACTCCGATAGAACAGGGATTACAGAACAGAGACGGAAAGGAATTGTCCACATCCCACTGCCGCAAGGCGTCGGACGTGGACAATTCCTTTTCATCATATTTTACTTACTTTGTTCCAGATAAAGTGTTTGGGTCGGTTGGTCACAGACTTCCGTCGGGCCGAAATACTGTATAGGGCCGGGACATACATAATCTGTGGTCAATGCCCACTTGTCGCGGTTTGCCGCAAACGTTTTGAACGGCGCGCCGTCGAGTTTCACGAGCGCTTTTTGGATAACGGGTTTCATCTCGCCGTGACGGCGTTCCATATTCATCATCATTGTGATCGGTATACCGCCGGCAATCCACTGCTCGGCAGGAGCAGTCGTGTTTCGTACGGACGACATATATCCTGTTTTCCCGGAATTGATAAGGCATGAAGCCGTATATCCTAAGGAATAGCAGTAGTCGGCATCGTAGTTAGACGGGGCGGCGCATCGGCCTTCGTAGCCGAAGAAATGTACTTGTGAGGAAAATTTACCTTTATATTGACCCTTGGTTTTCCATTCGTTAAGGCGGTTGCCGACCATTTCGGCAAGCAGTTTTTCTGTTTCAATCAATGAAACCTGTACATTCCCGTGCGGGTCACGGTCTAATGTCAATTGGCGCGCTACTCCTTCGGGAAGGCTTGCATACAACTCGGAGTTATCTTTCGTCAATTTTTTGATGATATAGGCGCGCTGTTCGCTTTTCTTTATCATTTTGAATTCGGTTTCGTTTTTCGCAAGGAAATCATTCAGTTCGGCGATCAGTCGTTTCATGGCGGGAATAAATTCGACAAGTCCTTCCGGAATCAGCACCGTTCCGAAATTGTTGCCTTCGTCGGCACGTTTTGCCACGATGGCAGCTATCCGGTTGATAATATCGTCAAGGGACATATTTTCCGCTTCGACTTCTTCCGAGATGATGCAGATGTTCGGATGGGTCTGCAATGCGCATTCAAGTGCGATATGAGAAGCGGAGCGTCCCATTAGCTTTATGAAATGCCAGTATTTGCGAGCGGAGTTACAGTCGCGTTGTATGTTCCCGATCACTTCCGAATAAACCTTACAAGCCGTATCGAAGCCGAAAGACGTTTCGATCTGCTCGTTTTTCAAGTCTCCGTCTATTGTTTTGGGGCAACCGATCACTTGCACGTTGGCGCCTGTCGCTTTGTAATATTCTGCTAATACGCAGGCGTTCGTATTCGAGTCGTCGCCGCCGATTATTATCAGTGCAGTTATATTTAGTTCTTTCAGTATTTCAAGTCCTTTGTCGAACTGGTTTTTCGTTTCGAGTTTGGTACGTCCCGACCCGATTATATCGAAACCGCCGGTATTCCGATATTCGTCGATGATATCGCTTGTCAGCTCCATATACCGATGTTCGATCAGTCCGCCCGGTCCGAGTATGAACCCATAAAGACACGAATCTTTATTCACCGCTTTAAGTCCGTCGAAAATTCCTGCGATAACGTTATGTCCTCCGGGAGCTTGTCCTCCGGAGAGAATGACGCCGGCATTAATAGCCGGTGTTTGTTTTTTCTCGTTACTTTTCTCGAAAGTAACAATGGGCATGCCATAGGTATTAGGAAACAATTTCTTGATATCTTCCTGATCTGCTACCGATTGTGTGTATTTGCCTTCTACGGCTTTTACATCGCCTTTCAAGGCGACTGGAACTTTGGGCATATACGTTGCCCGTGCGATTTGTAATGCGCTTCTAGTCATATTTTCATTGTTTTAATGGTTAAAATCTTCAAAAAGTGATGCAAATATCGCATTTTTTTCTTTCAAATCAAACAAAATAATATAAAAGCATTATCTTCGCAGTTATTAAGATAAAAATATGAATAAAAAGAAAGTTATAAAGGTATTGTTGTTTATCATCATGTTCGTTATTATAGCAACGATTGTCGCTTATTTTATATACGAGCCGATTAATGAGTGGCTGGCATTTTATATTGCCTGCAGCGGTGGTGTGTTGAGCGTAAATTTAATAATATCCATTATCTTCGTAAACAAAAATTTCAAAGATAAAGATAGACCGTAAAATATTTTTATTATTTTTGCATCCTATTTTTAGTAAGAGGTAAGAATTAATTAATTAATAAACAAGACAGAATGAACATTTCTCTGAAAAACAACGATGTCGCGAGCGGCATATTAAAGGTAGAGATTGAGAAGAATGATTACGCAGAATTATTAGAGAAAAATCTGCATAAATTGCGCCGACAGGTAAATATACCCGGATTTCGGAAAGGTATGGTTCCGCTTGGTATCGTAAAGAAATTGTATGGCAAGCATGTTTTGGCCGAAGAGATAAATAAATTAGTTACGGAAAAATTGTATTCGTATATCCGCGATAATGGTATTAAGATTTTGGGAGAACCGCTTTCGAATGAGACGGAACAAAAGCCGATTAATTTTGATACGGATGAGGATTTCGAATTTTGTTTCGATGTAGCTTTATCACCGGATATTGATTTTGAATTAACAAAGAAAGATAAGCTTATTTTTTATTCGTTAAAAATAGACGATGAATTGATCGATAAACAGATAGATTCTTATCGTAATAACTTTGGCTCTTATGAAAAGGTTGATAAAGCCGGGGAAGGGGATGTAATTAAAGGAATTGTTGCAGAGCTGGAGAATGGAGAGCCGAAGGTTGGAGGTATTCTTGTTGAAGAAGCCGTATTCATGCCTTCCTATATGAAGGGTAAAATGGAACAAAAGAAGTTTATCGGTGCGGAATTGAACTGTAAAATTGTTTTTAATCCCTATAAAGCCTATAAGGGAGCGGAGGCGGAGATCGCATCTTTCCTTAATATCGAGAAAATTCTGGCAAAGGACATGAAAAGTGATTTTACATTTGAAATAAAAGAAATTACGCGCCATAAACCAGCTGAACTTAACGGAGAACTTTTTGGCCATGTTTTCGGCCCGGATGTAATAAAAGACGAAGCGATGTTTCGCGACAGGATAAAAGATTTTCTGGTTGAACAACTTTTACCGGAGAGCAATCTCCGGTTTATGGGCGATGTACGCGAATTGTTAATAAAGAAAGTCGGCGATGTCGTATTTGCTGATGATATCCTGAAACGCTGGTTGCATCATTCGAATGAGAAAATGACAAAGGAACAAATGGATGCTGATTATCCGAAAGTGATTGAAGATATGAAATATCATTTTGTAAAAGATAAGTTAGTCAAAGAGAATGATATCAAAATCGAAGAAGAAGAAGTGGATGCTTACGCAAAACGCTTTGTAAAAGCTCAGTTTGTGCAGTATGGCATAATCTCTGTGACTGATGATATGCTGGAGTTTTATGCGAAAGATATGTTGAAAAAAGAGGAGATGGTAAGCAATATTATGAATCGGATCATCGACGAAAAACTTTCTTCTTTAGTAAAAGAAAAAGTTACGGTAAAGGTTAAAGAGGTGACGCTCGAAGAATTTGCCAAGGTACAAGACGGAATAGTCCAGCAGGACAAAACAGCGCCGGATGAAGCTGATGCATAAATTTGCTCCCAGAACAGGATATGTTACGAACAGTCGGGTCTGTGTTATAAAGATATTTGGAAATTAAGTAATTTAGAATAAAATGAATGATTTTAGAAAATATGCGACAAAGCATTTAGGTATGAATGGAAACACGTTGGATAGTTATGCAAATATTACAAGCAGTTACATTTCACCGACTATTATCGAAGAGCGTCAGTTGAATGTGGCTCAGATGGATGTGTTTTCGCGTTTGATGATGGATCGGATCATATTTCTGGGTACGCAGATTGATGATTATGCGGCGAATGTTATACAGGCGCAGCTTCTGTACTTGGATACCAGCGATCCCGGGAAAGATATCTCCATTTACATAAATTCTCCGGGAGGCTCCGTATATGCCGGATTGGGCATATATGATACGATGCAGTATATAAGCAGTAAGATATCTACGATATGTACCGGTATAGCAGCCTCAATGGCTTCCGTCTTACTGGTTGCCGGGGCAAAGGAAAAACGTTTTGCGCTGGAACATTCGCGTGTGATGATCCACCAGCCTATGGGAGGAATGCAGGGACAAGCCGCAGATATGGAGATTACGGTCCGCGAGATCGTGAAAATAAAAGAAGAACTGTATAAGATTATCTCGTTACATTCGGGAAAACCATATGAAAATGTGGAGCGGGACAGCGATCGTGACTATTGGATGACGGCTACCGAGGCAAAAGAGTATGGTATGATTGACGATATATTAAGAAAGGTAAAATAAGAATGAGCAAAGCTGACGACAAATGTTCTTTTTGCGGTAAGTCCCGTAAGGATGCAAAATTGTTAATTACCGGTCTTACCGGCGCTATTTGTGATAGTTGTACAGAGCAGGCTTATGATATCGTGCAGGATGAAAAACGCCGTGGAGGCAGCAGTCTTTTCCGTCTTGATGAAAAAGATTTTCCGAAACCATCCGATATAAAACATTTTCTCGATGAATATGTGATAGGACAGGAAGACGCCAAGCGATACCTTTCCGTTGCTGTTTATAATCATTATAAACGGTTGATGCAGAAAGACGCAAAAGATGATGTGGAAATAGAAAAATCGAATATCATAATGGTAGGAGCGACGGGTACCGGAAAAACTTTGCTTGCACGTACGATTGCTAAAAAATTGCATGTTCCTTTTTGCATCGTCGATGCAACCGTCTTTACCGAAGCGGGATATGTAGGAGAAGATATAGAAAGTATCCTGACGCGTTTGCTGCAGGCCGCCGATTATGATGTTATCGCAGCGCAAAGAGGAATTGTTTTTATTGATGAGATAGACAAAATTGCCCGTAAGAGCGATAACCCTTCGATTACCCGGGATGTGAGCGGCGAAGGAGTGCAGCAGGGATTGTTAAAACTACTGGAAGGCTCAATCGTGAATGTTCCTCCGCAAGGCGGGCGTAAACACCCGGAACAGCGGATGATTGCCGTCGATACAAAAAATATATTATTTATTTGCGGGGGTGCTTTTGACGGCATTGAGAAAAAAATCGCGCAACGCCTCAATACGCGCGTTGTAGGATATACTGCCAATCACAACACATCGGGCATAGATAGAAATGATATATTGAAATATATCAATCCTACGGATCTGAAATCTTTTGGCCTGATCCCGGAAATAATCGGACGCCTACCCATTCTGACATACCTTAACCCGTTGGATAAGGACGCGCTGACGCGGATTCTTACCGAACCGAAAAATTCCATTATAAAACAATACGTCAAATTGTTTGAAATGGATAAAATAAAGCTTACTTTTGACGGCGATGTTTATGACTTTATCGTAGACAAATCAATAGAACTTAAATTGGGAGCACGTGGATTGCGTTCTATTGTTGAGGCCATAATGATGGATGCTATGTATGAAATGCCTTCGGGAACGCAAAAAAAACTACATGTAACATTGCAGTATGCAAAAGATAATTTTGAACATGCTGATGTTAATAGATTACAAATAGCATAATAGTTATTACTTTCTGTATATGGCAAAAAATGAATCTTCGGCAAAGAAATCGGGAATGACAAAGAGGGCAGCCGGTGTTGTTAAGAAAACCGATGCAGTAAAAAAAACTGCGGGGGAAAGTGGAACGCAATCATTGGCCGGTAAAAAGAGATTCGCTAAAAGAAGCAATGTTACAAAGAGAACAGGCTCTATAAAAATGACTAAGGATGAAATAACGGAAGCTTTAAAACTGCATTTCGGATTCGATAATTTTAAAGGTAACCAACGGGAGATTATCGAAAATGTTCTTGCGGAAAAAGACACGTTCGTCCTAATGCCTACCGGTGGCGGCAAATCGTTATGTTATCAGTTGCCAGCTTTGTTAATGAGAGGGACCGCGTTAGTCATATCTCCCTTGATCGCCCTGATGAAAAATCAGGTAGATGCGATGCGTAACTTCAGCGAAGAAGACGGAGTAGCTCATTTTATAAATTCGTCATTAAACAGGGCGGCTATTGACGATGTAAAATCCGATATCCTGTCGGGGAAAACGAAATTATTATATGTAGCGCCCGAGTCGCTTACAAAAGAAGAGAACATAGAATTTCTCCGTCAGATACGGCTCTCTTTTTATGCAGTGGACGAAGCGCATTGTATATCGGAGTGGGGACATGATTTCCGTCCCGAATATCGCCGTATTCGTCCGATCATAAATGAAATCGGCGCCCGTCCCATGATTGCACTGACCGCAACGGCAACGCCTAAGGTTCAACACGATATACAAAAGAATCTGGGAATGATGAAAGCGGCGGTTTTTACGTCTTCTTTTAATCGTTCGAATCTGTACTATGAAGTCCGGCCTAAGACGATTAATATAGACCGCGATATCATAAAGTTCATAAAAGCGAATGACGGTAAATCCGGCATCGTATATTGCCTCAGTCGCAAAGAGGTTGAGAAGTTTGCCGAAATCCTTCAGGCAAACGGCATTAAGGCGCGGGCCTATCATGCCGGAATGGAATCGCAGGTGCGTTCGGCCAACCAGGATGCTTTTCTGATGGAAGAGATTGATGTTATTGTCGCTACGATTGCTTTCGGTATGGGGATTGACAAACCTGATGTGCGCTATGTGATACATTACGATATACCCAAAAGCCTCGAAGGATATTATCAGGAAACAGGCCGTGCCGGACGCGATGGCGGCGAAGGACAATGTCTTACTTTTTATTCCAATAAAGATTTACAGAAATTGGAGAAATTCCTGCAGGGAAAACCGGTCGTAGAACAGGAGATCGGGAAGCAGTTACTGCTCGAAACAGCGGCTTATGCTGAAACAGCCGTATGCCGCCGGAAAGTCTTGTTGCATTATTTTGGAGAAAAATATACAGAAGAAAATTGTGATAATTGTGATAATTGCCTTAAACCCAAAAAATTGATTGAGGCGAAAGAATTGTTGGTGACAGTGCTTGAAGCAATAAGTATTCTTAAAGAAAAATATAAAGCCGATTATATCGTTAATGTATTGATCGGACGGGAGTCCTCGGATATATTGTCATATAAACACGATCAACTTGAGATCTTCGGATGTGGCGAAGATGAAGACGAAAGACTGTGGCAAGCGGTTATCCGTCAGGCATTGATTGCCGGATATATCGAAAAAGACATAGAAAACTACGGTCTGCTGAAGTTAACGGAAAAAGGCTTGTTCTTTATGAAAAAGCAAGTATCGTTCATGATCGTGAAAGATCATGAATTTGACGAGGATGAGGATGGTGATGAAGTGCCTGTACATAGCGGAGGCTCGTGTGCTGTCGACCCGGAATTGTTTGCGGTCATGAAGGATCTGAGGAAGAAGGTGTCTAAAAAACTGGAGCTTCCTCCTTATGTGATTTTCCAGGATCCGTCGCTCGAAGCGATGGCTACAACTTATCCGATAACGGTCGAAGAACTGCAGAACATACCCGGCGTCGGGGCGGGAAAAGCTAAGCGCTACGGGAGAGAGTTTGTCGATGTAATAAAGAAATATGTCGAGGAGAACGAGATTATCCGGCCGGAAGACCTGCGGGTCAGGACTGTCGCCAATAAGTCGAAGTTGAAGGTCTGGATCGTGCAGAGTATCGACCGTAAAGTCGCGTTAGATGACATTGCAATAAGCAAAGGGCTGGAGTTCGACGAATTATTGGATGAAATAGAAACGATCGTTTATTCCGGGACACGGATAAATATTGATTATTTTATTGACGATGTGATGGATGAAGATCATGTTGAAGATATATATCAATATTTTAAAGAATCGGAGACGGATTCTTTAGAAACGGCTATTAAGGAGTTAGGCTGCGACTATACGGAGGAAGAAATCCGTCTTGTACGTGTTAAATTTATATCCGAACTGGCAAATTAACAGATAGTATAAATAAAATAGAAGGTTTATGAAGAAAACAGGAATGTTGTTTATCTCGTTAGTGATAATAACGGCTATAGAAGCGAAAGAAAAAAAATCCCCCTTAGTGATGACTGTGGCAGGAAAAGAAGTCCCGCTTTCCGAGTTTGTCTATATGGCGCAAAAAGACAATAGCGTTGATTTGAGTGATAAGAAATCCGCCGAACAGTATCTCGAATTATTTAAAATTTATAAACTGAAAGTTGCAGACGCCGAGGCATTGAAAATTAATGAATTGCCAAAGTTTGAAAAAGAACTGAATGAGTATAAAAGGCAATTACAGGAAAGTTATCTTTTGGATAAAGCGGCAGAAGACTCGGCGATTCGTGTTGTGTATGAACGCACGAAATATATTCCCGGCTTTAAACACATTTTGTTTTATTTTCCGGGAGGCGAGATTATCCCGAAAGATACGGTAGCAGCTTACGAAAAAGCGATGGATGCCTATAACCGTATAAAAAACGGTGAAACATTTGAGGTGGTAGGCGAGTCGTTTGCAAGCGATTCATTGCGTAAGGATGTACGTTATGCAGTTGAAGCGTATGCATTTCCCCTACAGATGTCAAACGTTCTGGAAAGTAAAATCTTTTCAATGGAACCCGGCGAAATATCATTTCCCATGCGTTCGATGTTCGGTTTTCATTTGTTTAAGATAGACCGGAAAATACCGAATCCGGGCAGAGTGCGGGTAGCACATATTCTTAATGCCTTTCCGTCGCAGAATCCTGCGGATGAAGAAATCGAACAAGTTTGGATGAAGTCGGATTCGATCTACCGGCGGATTCTTTCAGGGGAAGATTTTGCCGAATTGGCAAAACAATATTCTAATGATACAATCACCGGTAAGCGGGGGGGAGTATTACCGTATTTCGGATTGGGCGAAATGGTTGACCCGTTTGAAAAGGCGGCATTCGCTTTTGAGAATATAGGAGATGTGAGTGAGCCGGTGAGGACAAGATATGGATTTCACATATTAAAACTGATTGACAAAAGGACGGAAATACCATTTGAAGAAATGGAAGGCCGAATCTATGAATCTATGAAGCGTTCGGAGCGTAACTTTGATTTATACCGCGGGTTTGACGAAAAGCTGAAATCCCGTCTCGGTTATGTCTTTCACCCCGAAGCTTACGCCGAACTGCAGCGTCTTGCCGATAAATACTTCCCGACGGATACGTCTTTTTTCTATGCCGGGATAGAAATGACAAAGCCTCTTATCCGGCTTGACACGATTGATTTCTTTCAGAATGATTTTGTAGATTATATGAACCGGAGGCCTACTTCGGCAAAGACTTTATCAATTGATTATATGCAGGAGATTTTTGATCTTTTCGTGCGGGACATCATGACGGAAATGGAGCGTGAAAAACTGGAAACGAATTATCCCGAATATAATATGATCATAAAAGAATATTACGACGGCATACTTTTATTTGAGATAAGCAACAAGCGCGTGTGGAGTCATCCCGCTGATGAACAGGAAAAACTTGAGGCTGAGTGGATCAAGGAACTGAATGAAAAATATCCGGTGACAATTAATAGAAATTTAATTAAAAATATCAAGAAATACATTAATTGATACAAACGATAACGGATGAAGCAAGTTCTCTCATTTATCCTCTGTGTAATTCTTTTTCCCGCTTGCGGGAGATCGGGAATGGAACAATCGTCCGGTGAAATATTGGTCAGGGTCAAAGACAAAATATTCACATGGGATGATCTGAAGCGTCAGATCCCTAATGGGATATCATCTGCCGATAGTCTGATGCGGGCGGAAAATATTATCAAGAAATGGGTGGTTGATGCACTTATGGACGAGGCGGCGTATCAGAATATAGGTGATGACAAGGCTGAGATTGACCAGCTTGTCAATGAGTACAGGCGATCGTTGATGCGTCACCGTTTTCAGGAGCGTATCATCAGGGATAAAGTATCGGCAGGGATCAGTGAGTATGAGCAGGTGAAATATTACGAAGAGAATAAGCAACAGTTTGTCCTGAACAAAAATCTTATACGGGGATTATTTATTAAGGTTCCTGTGGATGCGCCCGGATTGAATAATGTACGGAAATGGTATGTGTCTGTATCTGATGAATCGCTGGAGAAAATTGAAAAATACAGTATTCAAAATGCGATTATTTACGATTATTTTTATGATCATTGGGTGAATTTTGATGAGATAATTGTTAAGATTCCGCATAGATTCCCGAACCCTACGCAGTTTCTGAGGACGAATAACCATCTGGAGATATCGGACAGCACGCATATTTATTTCCTGAATATATCGGAGAAGCTCCTGGTTGGCAATATGGCTCCGTTTGATTATGTGCAGACACAGATACAAGGAATGTTGATGAATAAACGGAAGATTGATTACCTGCGTGAGTTCGGGGAAAATTTATACCGCGATGCGGTAAAAAACGGAACCGTTAAGTTTATGACTGAATAATAAAATAAGAATATAATGATAAAGAAAAGACTGTTTATCGCAATTATTTCTGTTTGCGCGGCGATACCGGCAATAGCGCAAAAGAATGTTATAGATGAAGTTATATGGGTAGTCGGAGATGAGGCTATTCTGAGGTCGGACGTTGAGAATCGGCGTCTTTATATGCAAAATGAAGGTATTCGTTTTGAAGGTGATCCCTATTGTTTTATTCCGGAGCAGATTGCTGTGCAAAAGATTTTCTTAAGCCAGGCGAAAGTGGACAGCATATATGCCGATGAGAGTTCCGTGTTACGGTCTGTAGATCGCTGGGTCAATATGAGTATCAACCAGTTCGGTTCTCAGGAAAAATTCGAGGAATATATGGGTAAAAAGCTATCCCAAATAAAAGAAAACCAGAAACGTACCGTACGCGATCAGATGGTAGTTGAGGAGATGCAGAAAAAAATAGTGGGGGATATCCGGCTGACCCCTTCGGATGTACGGAAATATTTCAGTCAACTGTCGCAAGACAGTTTACCGATGATTCCTTTGACCGTAGAGGTTGAAATAATAACCATGGAGCCGAAGATACCGATTGAAGATATTGATGCGATAAAAGCAAGGCTGAGAGAATATACCGAACAGATAAACAGGGGAGAACAGACGTTTTCCTCCCTGGCAATTCTTTATTCGGAAGACCAGGTTACGGCTATACGCGGCGGTAAAACCGGATTTATGTCGAAAATACAAATGGCGCCCGAATATGCAAATGCCGCTTTTAGCTTGAATGATCCGACAAGAATATCTAATATTGTCGAAACGGAATACGGGTTTCATATCATCCAGTTGATAGAAAAACGCGGAGATCGCTTGGATAGCCGTCACATCCTATTACGCCCGAAAGTGTCGGAACAGGAAATAGAGCAAGCCATAAGCCGTCTCGATACGCTTTATACCGATATTAATGCCGGTAAAATAACATTTGAAGAAGCGGCTACCTATTTTTCTGCCGATAAGGATACGCGAAACAATAAGGGACTGATGGTAAATCAGGAAATGGAAAGCCGGAATTACGGCACTTCCAAATTCGAAATGCAGGAACTTCCGCAGGGAATGGGCGTCGTAATTGATAAAATGGAAATCGGCGAAATATCTAAACCGTTCCGCATGAAAAACCATTCGGACAAAGACGTGGTGGCTATTGTCCGGCTTAAATTGCGTGTGAAAGCGCATCAGGCAAATGTCGCCGATGATTATCAGGCTCTGAAGGCTTTGGTGGAAGATCGGAAGCGTGAGGAAATCCTGAATGAATGGGTAATTAGTAAGCAAAAGACAACGTTTATACGCATTGTCGACGGTTGGAAGGATTGTGATTTCAAATATCCCGGCTGGATTAAGGAATGAAATATGTGAGGACGTGTATAGTAACGGCATGCCTGTCGAGCGTTTTTTTTTCTTTCACCCATGCACAGGAAAATGCTACGGATACGGTCGAAAAGGCCAGGATTCGTCTGGAGCATGTTGACGTGCGTTCTTTCAACAGGAATATAAATGATCAGCGACAGGTATTGAACGGGAATGTCGTCTTCAGGCATGACAGTTCTTACATGTATTGCGACAGCGCTTATTTCTATGAGCGGGATGTTTCGCTGGAAGCATTCGGAAATGTTCGGATGGAACAGGGAGATACGCTGTTTGTGTATGGCGATTACTTGTTTTATGACGGCAATATCGAATTGGCGCAGATGCGTTATAATGTGCGTATGGTCAATATTCAGCAGGACAGTTCGGTCGTTACACTATATACCGATAGTCTTGATTATGATCGTGTGACTGATATTTGCTACTATTTTGAAGGCGGATGTATTGTGGATGTGGAAAACGTATTGACGTCCGTCTACGGCCGGTATTCCCCGGAAACGAAAATCGCGGTCTTTAATGATAGCGTTTGTTTGACAAACCCTAATTTCGTCTTGTCCTCCGATACATTGGAATATAGTACCGAAACGAAAATAGCTACTATACTCGGCCCCTCCGTAATCGAATCCGATAGCGGGACGGTTTATTCAACCAAAGGATGGTACAATACACAGGAAAATACATCTCTATTGCTTGACCGATCGCAGGTTTTTTCGGGTGAGAAAGTATTGATCGGCGATTCGCTTCTTTATGACAAGGCCAATGGCATAGGGACGGCGTTCGAGAATATGAGCCTTCGCGACACGGCGCAAAATATGACGCTGACCGGTCATTATGGATACTACGAAGAAAAAACGGAATATGCTTTTGCTACCGACAGTGCCTGCGCTCTTGAATACTCGCAGGGCGATACCCTGTTTCTTCATGCCGATACGCTCGAACTTATTACCGTCGATTCGACTTCGCGCTACTTGCGCGCTGTTGGGGGCGTGCGTTTTTACCGTTCGGACATTCAGGGCGTCTGTGAGTTGATGCATTTCAGTACGAAAGATTCCGTTTTGAAAATGTACGGAAACCCGGTGCTGTGGAACGAAAACCAGCAGTTATCCGGCGATTCGATTATCATTTATATGGCTGACAGTACAATCGATTATATACATGTCCCGTCTTCCGCACTTTCCGTTCAGTATGTGGATTCCGGCTGTTTTAACCAGCTTGGAGGAAATGACCTGAAAGCGTATTTCATCGGCAAGAATTTAGAACACCTTGATATCGACGGGAATGCGGAAACCATCTATTATCCATTGCAGAG
>JAISEJ010000123.1 GCA_031264155.1 Tannerella sp.
AAAGCTGGTATTCATATTAATGTATGTTTAGTCACTACAATAATAATGAAATACCAGCTATTTTTTTACATCAGAAGAAAAATAAACTTATACCTTCACTGCAAAAATCGGATGAACCCCGTAAAAAGGACAGCCCCCCTCTTCAAAACAAAAAAAATTAGTGGTTAATGTGGATAATGTAAGGTTTATCTTTACTGGCCGCTTCCGGCTTCTTTATGTGCATCCCGTACCATCTTGTCGCTGGCCATAATCATTATTTCCACGCGACGGTTTCTGGCGCGTCCTTCGACCGTATCGTTCCCGGCAACAGGCTGATGTATGCCTTTTCCCTCGTAGATCATACGCCGGCTGTTTACCCCCTGTTCAAGCAGGTAGTCATATACGCTTTTCGCCCGTTTTTCGGACAGGGTCTGGTTATAATCCACCTTTCCGGTGTTGTCCGTATGTCCTACAATCTTCACGTCGGTGTCGGGATTCCCGTCAAGGTTATTCGCGAAATTGCGCAACGCCAGTTTGGAGGCGTCACTTACCGTGCTTGAGTTTGTCGCAAACAGGATGCCCGAATCGAACGTTACTTTCAAAGCCGGAGCCTGTCCTTCTTCCTCAACAACCTCAACCGTCGCTTCTTCCGGCAATACCTGTTCAAGCTCCCGTTTCTGCTTGTCCATTTTTTTGCCGATGACAGCGCCCGCAGCGCCTCCTATGGCAGCGCCGATCACCGCGCCCAAGGCCGTATTCCCGGCTATTTTGCCGATGCCTGCGCCTGCCGCCGCCCCGCCGCCTACGCCGATGGCCGTACCTTTTGCAGTGTTATTCATACCACATCCGGATAAAATGAATATCCCGCATAAAAATAGCATGGAAAATATTTTCAGGCTTTTCATAACCGTTTCCGTTAAAATTGTTATTTTCTTATCATTACACTTCATTTTCCGAACATTCCCAATGATTCGCAATATTCCATCTCACCCTCAACGATAAGCGGAATATCGTCTGCATCGTACTCCCCTATGCCGTCGGACAGCACATTCTTTATGACATAAGCAATCAGTTCATCTTCGTTTATTTCAACCTCCTTATCATCATCACCGTCTTCAATAAACCCTTTAGAATCATAAAAGTCATAAATCAAATCTATAATATAATTTATGTCATCATCGCTGTATTTACCGTTCAATTCTTCGGGCAGATAATTTTTAATAAATTCAACCGCCTCGTCGTCGTCATATAAAAAGTCTTGATCTTCACTCATCTCTTTTTAATTAAAAAAACCGGCGCAAGATACGGATAATTGAATTATCTGCAAATATTTTAACATTAAAATTATAAACAAAAGCCCCGATTCTTAGATAAACGGGGCTTTTGCCGCAAAGCTGATGCACTCTTTACCGGAAACCGTCCGGCAGTGCATTTTTCTCAGTTCCTGAAAACAAGCCCGTTCCCGTCTCTGTCTATGATGACCGGCAGACTGTTGTTTATTCTGGAGCCAAGTATCTTTTTCGATAATTCGTTGAGGACAAGGTCTTGAATGACACGCTTCACCGGACGCGCGCCGAACAGCGGGTCATACCCCCTGTCTGCAAGATAGTCTAATGCTGCGTCGGTAAATTTCAGCGTTATACCGTTTTTCTCCAGCATGCGTTGCGTATCGGCAAGCTGCAGATTCACGATTCGGCGTATCTCTTTTTCGTTCAGCGGAGTAAACATTATAATCTCGTCTATACGGTTCAGGAACTCCGGGCGGATTGTCTTTTTCATAAGGTCGAGAACCTCCCTTTTTGTTTCTTCCACGATCCGGTTGCGGTTGTCGTCCGTTATTTTCTCGAAATTTTCGCGTATGAGCGACGAACCCATATTGCTTGTCATAATGATGATCGTATTCTTGAAGTTAACCGTGCGTCCCTTGTTGTCGGTCAGGCGGCCGTCGTCCAGTACCTGCAGTAAGATATTGAACACGTCGGGATGCGCTTTTTCTATTTCGTCAAAAAGAACGACCGAGTAGGGTTTGCGCCGTATCGCTTCGGTCAGCTGGCCGCCCTCTTCGTAGCCGACATATCCCGGAGGCGCGCCTACAAGCCGGCTGGCGTTGAATTTTTCCTGATATTCGCTCATGTCAATGCGCGTCATCATGTTCTCATCATCAAAAAGATACTCGGCCAGCGCTTTTGCAAGCTCTGTTTTACCGACCCCTGTCGTACCGAGAAAGATAAACGAACCGATCGGGCGTTTCGGGTCTTGCAACCCGGCGCGGCTGCGGCGCACGGCGTCGGCAATCGCCGTTATCGCCTCCTCCTGCCCGACAATGCGCTTGTGAAGCTCGTCTTCGAGGTGGAGCAATTTATCTTTTTCGCTCTGCATCATCTTGTTTACCGGTATTCCCGTCCGGCGCGATACGACGTCGGCGATATCCTCGCTGTCGACTTCTTCCTTTATCATCGCGTTTCCGCCTTGCATCTCGTGCAATTTCTTCTGTATCTCTTCTATCTGCGATTCTTTTTCTTTCAGCTTGCCGTACCGTATCTCGGCCACTTTGCCGTAATCGCCTTCGCGCTCGGCTTTTTCGGCTTCGAACTTGAGGTTCTCAATGTCAATTTTATTCTGCTGAATTTTATTAATCTGCTCTTTCTCGCTCTGCCATTTGGCTTTCTGCGTCTTTTCTTCCTCTTTCAGATTGGCGATTTCCTTGTTCAGCAAATCCAGTTTATCATTGTCTTTTTCGCGTTTGATAGCTTCGCGCTCAATCTCAAGCTGCGCTATGCGGCGTGACACTTCGTCCAGCGCTTCCGGCACGGAATCAGCCTGCATGCGCAGGCGCGCCGCCGCTTCGTCCATCAGGTCGATTGCCTTGTCGGGAAGGAACCGGTCTGTGATATAACGTGTTGACAGCTGTACGGCTGCTATTATCGCATCATCTTTGATGCGAATTTTATGATGATTCTCATATTTCTCTTTCAGCCCGCGAAGTATGGATATCGAATCCGCTTCGTCCGGTTCATCGACCATGACCATTTGAAAACGGCGTTCCAGCGCTTTATCTTTCTCGAAATATTTTTGATATTCGTCTAATGTTGTCGCTCCTATTGCGCGCAATTCCCCACGCGCCAGCGCCGGTTTCAGTATGTTTGCGGCATCCATGGCGCCTTCGCTTTTGCCGGCCCCCACGAGAGTATGAATCTCATCAATGAAAAGGATCGTCTCGCCGTCGGATTTGATAACTTCATTTACGACGGCTTTCAGGCGTTCTTCAAATTCGCCTTTGTATTTTGCGCCGGCAATCAGCGCTCCCATGTCAAGGGAAAAGATCTGTTTACTTTTAAGGTTTTCAGGTATGTCGCCACGGATTATACGATGTGCCAGTCCTTCCGCTATAGCCGTTTTCCCGACGCCCGGTTCGCCGATAAGAATCGGATTGTTTTTCGTCCGGCGGCTAAGGATTTGCAACACACGACGTATTTCGTCATCGCGTCCTATTACCGGATCAAGTTTCCCGGAACGGGCGCGTTCGTTGAGGTTGACGGCATATTTGCCAAGCGCACCGTAAGTATCTTCGGTCGACCGGCTTGTCACCTTATCCCCTTTACGCAGTTCGTCGATAGCCATACGCAGGTCTTTTTCAGTCATGCCGGCGTCTTTCAGTATTTGCGAAGCGTCGCTTTTTTCGGTGAGTAAAGCCAACAGGATGTGTTCAAGTGAAACATATTGGTCTCCTGATTTGCTGCTATAATCGGTTGCTTTCTGAAGAACGGCATTCGCCTCGCTGCTAAGGTAAGGTTCGCCGCCCGAAACTTTGGGCAACGCTGCTATTCTCCGGTCGATAAGCTGAATCAATCCCTGTTGATTGACGCCAATCTTCCGAGTCAAAAACCGTACGATGTTTTCGTCTGTCATAATGACACCTTTCAGCAAGTGTACGGCTTCGATTGACTGCTGATTGTTTTGCATGACAAGGTTCGCCGCCTGCTGGATGGACTCCTGTGATTTGATTGTGAAATTATTAAAATTCATACATTTATTTCTCCTCTATTTTTGTTTCCATTTATTATTTCCGCTAATCAAATGTCAAAATAAATGCCAAAAGACAATGCTGACACTTTGACATAGTTTTTTATATGAGAATAAAGTATTAATTTTGCGTATGCGAAAAATCATCCACATTGATATGGACGCGTTTTATGCTTCGGTGGAGCAGCGCGATAATAAGGAACTTCGGGGCAAGCCGGTAGCAGTCGGCTATTCGGAAGCGCGTGGCGTTGTTGCCGCTGCCAGTTACGAAGCCCGCAAATATGGCGTTCGTTCCGCCATGCCTTCGCTGACGGCTAAAAATAAATGTCCTTCCCTCATCTTTGTGTCTCCCCGATTTGATGTATATCATGATGTTTCCCGTCAGATAAGGGCGATTTTCTACGAATACACGGACATGGTAGAGCCTTTGTCGCTGGATGAGGCCTTTCTGGATGTGACGGAAAACCGCAAGAATAATCCGTCAGCTACACTGATTGCACGGGAAATCAAACGTAAGATTTATGAGACAACGGAATTAAGAGCTTCCGCAGGCGTTTCCGTAAATAAATTTCTGGCTAAGATAGCTTCTGATTATAAAAAACCCGACGGTCTTTTTGTTATCCTCCCGGAGGAAGCGGAACAATTTGTGGAAGGTTTGAAGATAGAGCAGTTTTTTGGCGTCGGCAAAGTTACTGCACGAAAAATGTACGAAAATGGTATTTATACCGGCTTAGACCTTAAACGACATTCCGAGCAGGAGCTTGTGCGTTTGTTCGGCAAGGCCGGAAAGAGTTTTTATTTGAACGCCAGGGGGATTGACGACCGGGAAGTACAGGCGGAACGGATTATAAAATCAATAAGCAATGAAACGACCTTTTTAAAAGACAAAGATAATATAACGTTGTTGCTTGTTGAGTTATACCATCTTGCCAAAGAAGTGATGGAGCGTGTCGAAAAAGAAAATTTCTACGGCCGGACAGTGACAATCAAAGTGAAATATGCCGATTTCAGAATCATTACCAGAAGCAGGACGTTACCATCCCGGATAACTGATTTTAATATGTTCTGGAATACTGCACGCGGAATAATGAGGCAAGTTGATTTATCAGTTCAGCCGGTGAGGTTGTTAGGTCTTGGCGTCAGCAACGCCGCCGACAAGCCGGAACAGAAATGGACGCAATTAGAACTTGATTTGTTTTAGAAAAGAAATGATTTTTGGCGGTGATGAGGCTGTTCAAAAAAGGCTACCTTTTTTGAACAGCCTCGTAAACATAAACAACTCGACGTAGCAAGACACTACGCCGAGCAGGGGGATTTCCCAAATGATAAGTGGAAGCAGAGAATACTAAGGAATAAACCTTCCGGTTATCATTATTTTATCACCAGCCTGTATTTTGCGTAAGGTTCTGATTTTTCATTCTTTCCGACTGCGGAATGGGAAAGAAATACATTTTGTCATCCCACTGACGGTCAACTACCTGACGTCTGTATGTAAAGGTAGCGTCCGCATTTTTCGTGATTTTCATTTGAGTAATACTCCTGAAATACTTATCTGCCTCCTTCCAACGCCTTACATCCCAGAAACGATGACCTTCGAATGCCAACTCTACCATTCTTTCATTAGTGTATTTCTTCCAGAAATCGTCACTGGAAAGTCCGACTGGAAGTTCCGGCATCTGCACGTCTGTCCGGCTACGAATCACATTTACGGCTTCACGTGCCGAGATGGTAAACTCTGAAGAAGTAGCGTCAGCCGAGCCGAGGTATTTAAAAACAGCTTCGGCATAATTCAGGTAAAATTCACCCAAACGATAGGTAATCCACGTATGCCGCTTGGTATTCCTGGCTGAAGCGGTCAGGTTTACAGATGCGTCGCAATATTTCTTCAGATAATAACCGGTTGGAGTAGCGCCCGAGACAGGTTCCCCGTTAACGCCTCCGTAGTAAGTCTGGAGTTCGAGCGTATTATAAGTAGGCCATCTGGCATCGCCGTTCTTAGCTATTGTAAGTTCAAAACGGGGATCACGTCCCTGATAAGGATTGGCGGGATCATAACCACTACCCTGTTCATTCCACAGCTTGCCGGTGGCTTCCATTTCATAGGCATCGACTAATGTCTGCGTAGGGCAGTTACCCGAATTACCTCCTTCTACGCCTATCGGGAAATTATACCCTTCCAATGTGTTTGTTGCGTCCGGATACATGCGGCGCATAAAAATCATTTCTTTACCTTTACCTGTAGCCCAATTGGCTTCACCCCACAAATCCGAATATTTACCTAATACATAACCATGTTCTTTGCAAATATCCAGGACTGCTTTATTTGCCAGCGCTGCTTTGAGCCAAAGTTCAGGCGAATTTTCAGGGTTAAAGAGCGGGCTGGCGGCGTACAGCGCCGCACGAGCTTTCAGTGCAAGAACAGCGGCACGGTTGGCGCGGCCTGTTTCTGCGGAGGCTAATGCCAATCCTCCAAGGTCGGTATAATCAACAATGATTATATCGGCAATGGCGTCACATTCCCTCTCTATAAATGCAAAAACCTCTACTGCCGGTGTACGCTCCAGATTATTCACTTCACTTGTGGCAGGGACATGCTCAACAAGGGGTACATCACCATACTGGCGAACCAGGTTAAAATAAAAATACGCTCTCAGAAAACGTGCTTCATAAGAATAGTTCCGGTAAGCATTCATCTTGGCATCGTAGTCCATATTTAACTTCAGTTCAGGGAAGGTAAGATCCTGGAAGTTGTCCAGATAATGATTGCACAGCTGGATTACAGCATAACTGCTTGTCCATGTATTCTCTTTAGGGTTTGCAGGGCTCCATGCTCCGTTATAAAAATCACAGACAGGATTGGAAGGGTAAGCATATTCCGCTTCATCGCAGGCTGACGCCAACATTCCCCCAGAGTATATCTGGCCAAAGTCATAATCCAACTTCGTGTAAATATTCGTAATAAATCCACTGATATTGTCATAGGAAAGTTCCATATAATCTTTCCCGTAATTGGTATATTCGTGGTAGTTCATTTTGTCGTCGCATGAAACTATGACTGCCGCACAGACAGCACTGATCATTGATGTTTTTAATTTCATATTTAATTTCATAGTCATATTTATATTAATAATTCAACGTATTAAAACTGTACGGTCAATCCGGCTATAACGCTTTTCGACATCGGACTCGTAGCGCCGTATGCCTCCGGGTCTGTAATCTTGATGTGGTCGAAGCAAAAGAGATCAACACCCCTCAAATACAGTTTAACTCCCTTCATAAACTTTGTCTTGTCCACCAACGATTGAGAAAATCTGTAATAAAATTCCACGGTTCTCAGTTTCAGGAACGAGCGGTCTTCTACCCAAATGGTATTGGTCTGGAAATTGTTTTCGTTGCTTTGGGAAGTTAAACGGGGATATTTGGCGTTCTGGTTGTCACTTGTCCAGCGATTGTCATAATAATGCCGGGAAATGGTCGTATTGCTTATCAGCGGCCAGTATAAACTTTTTGTGTTAAGGACGGCAGAATATCTGCCTGCTCCCTGAAACAGAAAGTCAAAGCCCAAACCTTTCCATTCCGCGCCCAAATGGAATGAATAATAAATCTCGGGAGCTATGTCACTGTATCCGATGGCACATTTATCATTCTCGTCAATCTGGTTATCGAGATTGATGTCTTTGTATTTAATATCACCCGGTTTCACACTTCCAAACATTTGTTTCGGACTTGCATCAATATCCGCCGGGTCTTTGAAGAACCCGATGGCCTGAAGTCCATACAAAGTGTTCAAAGGATTGCCTGTCTGTTCAAGGTTGGAGTATAAACGGGGTTCTTCCATCATCTCTACAATCCTGCTTTTGGCAAAAGTAAAGTTGGCGCCTACATTGAGCGTTGTGTTGCCAATACTCTTTGTGTAGTTTGCTCCGATTTCAGTCCCCCAGCTATCCACAATACCGCCATTCTCAAACGGAGCTGTAAATCCCAGTACGGATGAATACCGTCCGCTTGAAGATACCCAGATGTCACTTCTCCTTTGATAATAGCCGTCAATAGTCAGATCCAGACCTCTGAACAGCGTTGCATCCATACCGGCATTGTACTTGAAGGCTTTTTCGCGTTTAGAATTTAAAGAAGCCAGGCGCCCTAATGTCCAGCTGCTTGTCCCCACGGAATATCCGGTATCGAAAGGATAATACGTACCGCCGCTATACACTTGCTCCCAATAGCCTTCCTGCTCCGTGCCGCCACTTAAAGGAAGCCTGTCTGCATTGATAATACCGAAAGATGTTCTTAATTTCAGGAAATCAATCCAGGAGATGTTTTTCATAAAATCCTCTTTCGACAAAATCCATGCTGCAGCAATCGTCGGCGAGAAAGCCCATTTACTGCCCGGAGCCAGTTTGTTGGATTGCGAAGCAACCAGTGTCAAATCAGCATAATAACGCTCTTCGTATCCATAGTGTGTATAAAGAGAGATATTCTGGCGATACCATGTCTGATTCAATCCTTTCCTGTTGCGATACTCATAGTCCCATTGCAATTGAGAGTATAAACTGTGGAGGTCGAATGTCTGGTTATAGTTAAGGCTTACCGCCGAATTGAATACTCTGTTCCATCCGATAACTGCTGAAGACGTCCCTAACCCTGTTTCCGTTCCACCTGTATAGCGCTGGATTGTTGCCGGCACGCCGTTAGCCCACCCCGACACGGCGTCGCTTCCGTAAATGAAGGTCTTGGAGTGATTTTCCCACACATTCGAAACGTTGTCGTAGGCCAGCAATGCGGTAGCTCCCAGGCCGGGCAGGATACCTGATAAGTCCTGCGACAGGGTCATGTCTGCAAAGATAGACCAGTCGTGTGATTTGGAATAGGCTGCCGCCTGCGACATGGCTATCGGATTTCCTGTACCGGGCCAGATAGCGTTACCGCCCCATATCTCGTCTTCCAACTGTGCCGGATATGCGGCGGAAGGGAGGGTATAAATCATGTCCCACAGGTTGATGCCTGTATAGTCGGTAGTGTTTGCCCCGGGAGCTCTTGATTCTCCCAGCGTGCCCAGCAGGTTAAATTTCAGTCTGGTCTTGGGAGTTAAATCAACGTCCAGGTTTGTCCTCAGATTTGCTTTAGAATACATGTCCTGGGTGGAATAGCCGTCATTCGCATCCGGATTGGCAATGAAACCGCTGTTGTTCGTCAGGTTGGCCATAGCATAATAACGGAAGTTTACTCCGCCGCCGCGGAAGCTGATATTATAAATGTTAGATATCCCTCCTTTGTCCTTGAATGTCCCGTCCAGCCAGTTCACATTCGGATACAGGTAAGGATAAGTCCCGGAACGGAACGCATTGAGTTCGTCGGCAGAATAGCGGGTAGGCAACCCGTCGTTTACCAGCGCTTCGTTCATGGCTCCGGCATAAGTGTATGCATCTGCAAATTCAGGACGGCGTGTCTGGCTGTCAAAGGAATGGTCGTATGAGATTTTCACTTCCCTTGTATTGGATTTGCCTCGTTTTGAAATAACGTTGACAACTCCGTTAATGCCTTTATACCCGTAGATGGCCACTGCAGCTGCATCTTTGAGCATCGTTACCGACTCCACTTCTTCGGGAACGACAAAAGTCAGGTCGCGTTCTATTCCGTCGACTAATATCAACGGACTGTTGCTTGACAGGCTTTGCAATCCCCGCACATAAAAGGTAGCTTCCTGGTTTATGTATGTACCCGAACCTTGCAAGACTGTCAGCCCCAGTCCGTGGCCGAAGAGCGAATTGGTCACATTCTTTGCGCCCCGTTTGTTGAAATCTTCGCTGTAGATGGTAAAGGTCGATGCCGTCGACTCTTCCAGGCGCTGGTCGGTGTTATAACCGATATGGACAGTCTTGTCTGCATAGTTTTCCGGCTTGCCCGAATTACTTTTATCAACTTCCTGTGCATATCCCTGTAAACAGATGCAGGCAAGAAGCGCTGAAATAGTTATTTTATTTTTTTTCATGCTTGTTATTATTTTATTTTTTTCATGCAAAAATTGACATTACCACCCCGGATTTTGAACGAGTCCATATCCTTTGTTAACTTCCGTCACCGGGAATGGAGACAGGTACCATTTGGGATCAAACCCATTTGTCCACCAGTAGCGTACCGGGCTGGATATTTCAAATATTTCGTATTCGAAATGCGTAGGCATCGACACGCCGCTTGTCCTGTCCCCGTTATACCAAGCTGTTTCTATGCGGTTGCCGCTGTCGTCAAGGCGAT
The DNA here is from genome assembly GCA_031264155.1 of Tannerella sp. Lineage (GTDB taxonomy): Bacteria > Bacteroidota > Bacteroidia > Bacteroidales > Tannerellaceae > Tannerella. The sequence continues at coordinate 10,258 of JAISEJ010000123.1, forward strand.
AGGTGAGAAGCCCGTGCAACCGTTTTTCAAAACGGTCTTTCATCTTGTAACGAATCAGGTCGAAAAAACGGCAGTCTTCCATACCCAGTTCACAGGCGCGTTCGCGAAGGATTTCCTTAAGCAGCGCTTCTTTGTTCGACTTTAAATTCTTATCCGGGTTACATTCATCAAGTCCTTTCAGTCCTACACGCGAGCGGACGACATCTATCTGATCAATGGCCTCCGACAAATGACCTGTTTGCAGCAGCGCTTCCGCGTATGTCAAATATATTTCGGCAAGCCGCATATAAGGCCACATGGTATATTGACGAAGCATGTCATTTCCCATCAAGTGCTTGATCGGCGCATATCCCGTTGCATAAGCTCCGCTTTGTGTAGCCGGTCTCTGCTGCGCATCCGTGCCTCCCACCCATAGTTCAAAGCTTTGCCCGCTCATGTTGCCTGTAGTCCAGTCCAGCGTTTTCTGCTGTCCGTTCACAACGGCCTCTTCGTAGAGCCGTGGGTCGCGTGTCAGTACAATATTCCTGTCGTTTACGGTTCCGGTCAGGAACATCTGATCAAGTTTCCCTTCACTTTTGGTTTTCTCCCAGTCAAAAGGCGTGCCGTCTGCCCATGGAAACATTTCCACGTATTCCTGAGTGGGGCAGTAGCATGTGCGTTGAACAGTCATCAAAGGATCACTCCATTGATGCCAGCAATAACTGCCGGCATTGAAGGCGTCGGTTGCAAATACACTCACTCTCAGTAAAATCTCCGTACTTGCCATCCTGGAATATCCCTTACGGTACGCTAAACGATAATCCTCCGGACGTGTACCTTCAGCCTGAACTAAACTGTAGCGTCCGTTACTCTGTAACTCCCGGAAGAAGTCTGCACAAGCAGCCCTGCACTGTTCCCAGAGTTCAGCCCTGTAACCGCCGTACCAGACGGCAGGGATATTCGCAGCATCCGGATGATAAGGCTCCGCCGAGTTAAACAGGGGAGAAGCGGCAAACAGCAGGATACGGCATTTCAATGCCATGGCAGCGGCTTTGGTCCAGTGTCCTTCTTCGTTGGAGGCTACATCCACAGGGATGTTCCAGGCAAGAACAGCGGCGGCTTCATCCAGCAAGCCCGTCATAAAGTTCACACATTCTTCCACACTGCCGCGGGGCATGTCATAGCCGGCGTCCGTCCCGCTAAAGGAAGTTGTGATGATGGGGATACCTCCATAATGGCGGAACGTGTCGAAATAGCGGGCAGCAATAATACATTTGGCTTCGGCCTTCATCTTTTCCTTTTCCGAATCGGACAGTCCGGGGACATCATCTACACTCTCTATCAATAACCAGCCGCCGCGGACAGCGTGCCATACCCTGTTTGTGATATAGTGCCATTTGTCGGAGCGCACGCCGTAATTGGAGGTATGGGAACCGGTGTAGTACTGACTGTACATGGCGCAGCCCGACCAGCTGGAATGCCAAGCATCCGACAGGATCTCGCACTTCCCGACGTATGGGTTGTTTACTTCGGGGAAATCACCCGAACCGTTGTAATAGGGCAGTCCGTAATATTGATAGGCATACAAACCCGTCAAGAACTGGCGGGCATATTCCGCGCTGTTGAAAATAGTATCCTTAGTCACCGTTCCTCCGGGTGCTTTCTCCAGAAAGTCATTGCCAAAACTGACGTCGTCTACGCAGGAGATATTCATGCCCAGTATCATTCCGGCAACAACAGCCATTATACATTTGTTGTTTATATTTTTTATTATCATCGCAGTAAAAATTTATTGTTTAAAATCCGAGTTTCAGGGCCAAAGAGTAAGTTTTAGTCAGTGGATATGTCGGCGAACCGGTAGCTCTTGACTCCGGATCTCCCCACTTATAATCGGTAAAAGTAAGAAGATTATAACCGTTAAATGCCAGCTGGCAAGTATTCAGTTTCAATTGCTTCATAAACGGGAATTTGAAATTGTAAGCTACTTGCATGCTTTTCAGCCGGAGATAGCTGGCGTCCTGCTCGTAAAGAGTTGAAGACGCATAATTGTTCGTAGCGTTCACCCATGTAGCGCGGGGGTAAGCGGCGCTCTGCGACGGATTTTCCTTCGTCCATGTATTATCCACATGATAAGCCAGCAAACCTCCCTGATCATTTCCACTGCCGCTGATAAACGGACGGCGGAACACATCATCAATCATGCGGCTAACATTCCAGGCCGTAGTCCACTGAAGATCTACCGCCCAGTTTTTCCAGTTAAAACCCATGGTGATACCGGCGAGATACTGGGGATCATCCGTGAAACCCAAAGCGCGGCTCATGTCATTGGCGTCAATATAGCCGTTGCCGTCCAGGTCTACGTATACGCAGTCTCCGTATTGAAGCGTTTGCAACTGTGCCGGAAAGTCGGCGCCGAAAGCCTCTTTATAACGTTTCTCCGTGTTTTCATTGTAATACTCGAAGAGCTGGTACATACTGCGCGATCCGATACGATGTCCTTTCTGATACTGGAAATCGTTATTCAAAGGCGCTTCTTTCCTTTCTATAATCTTATTCTGGTTATAAGAAAGGTTTATGCTTGCATAATACCGGAAATCACTGCCGATTAAATCATTCCATTTCAATGTAACTTCCCAGCCCCAGCTGTCCACTTTGCCCAGGTTTGCCGCCGGCAAAGTGAAACCCAGGACACTGGGAGCCGTACCGTCCGACAGCAGAATATCCTTACGATTTTCCGTATAATAATCGAAGGTGGTTCTCAGGCGATCATTAAGGATATTGATGTCCATTCCATAGTTTTTCTTAAGCGCCTTTTCCCAGGTTACGTTAGGGTTGTTTTTCGACAGTTCATAAGATCCTCTTGATAATGTGGGATTATTAATGCCAAAATAATATGCGTGGCCTGACGAGGCGGGAGATGAATTATTGTTGATGGCATAAGGGTCAGCGGTGTACATAAAACGGTTGCCGCCAATTTGATCATTACCCACAAGCCCCATGGAAACACGGAATTTCATATAGTTAATAATCGGTTTGACAGGATTCCAGAATTTCTCTTCACTGACGGTCCAGCCCAGTGAGCCTGCGGGAAACGTGCCGAAACGTTTTTCGGGTGCAAAGTTCTCGGAGCCGTTATAACCGATATTAAATTCGGCCATATAGCGGTTTTTCCAGTCGTATATGGCGCGGGATACCAGGCCGACATATCCGCGGGGAATGTCGGGGTATTGAGAAGGGTAATATGTCTTGGACTGATTGTATAATACCAGCGCTGTAACATGATGGCTGCCGAAAGTACGGTTATAGTCAAGTGCGGCCTCCATATACCAGTTACGGCCTCTCCCGCCGTCCGATTCCGCATACCTGATCTGCGAATTTTCGCCGCTCTTCCTGTATGCAAGCGTACCGTCTTCCATCAGTACCGGGGTATAAGTGGCAATACCGGCAGTACCGTTTTTCGATACAATAAAAGAACTGTTATATGATCCTTTTATACGGGCAGAAAGTCCCCTGGTAATGAAATTTAGTTTCTGGTTCAGGATGACATCGGAAGTAAGCCTGTTATTGCCGGTGCCCATAAAGCCGCCGCCATAATAGGTCATGCCCCCGCCTCCCACAAAGGGCAGGCCATATTCCGTAGTCGTATAAACCATCTTTCCGTCAACCAGTCCAGGACTGGAAAAAGGAGTCGCCCAATACATATTTTTAAGCATTCCTTCAGCACCCTGACCTGTGTATGGTTTATACGCATTATCAATACTGCCTCCCAAATTCAGCGAAATCGTTGTTGTTTTCGTTACGTCGATATCCAGGTTTGAGCGGTAATTGTAACGGTTATACTGATAGCCCAGATTATAAGGCAAATCAAACTCTTTGAACAGTCCGTCTTGAGTATATGCTCCCGCAGAAAGAAAATAGCGTACCGTACTTGTCCCACCGGAAATATTGATATTATGCTGCGTCTGTATGGCAGTGCTTTTCAAACAGTAATCTACCCAGTCCGTATCCGGGAAACGAACAGGCTCCGAGTGATCCTTAAACCTGTCTATCACTTCCTGCGGAAATTTGGGTGTAATGTCGGGGTTATCGTTCTTCTGCATCTGATTATAGAACGTAGCATACTGATAAGCGTTTGCCCTTTCTATCGTCCTTGTCGGAGCGATAATACTGCCGGAAGTAGAGAAAGAAATCTTTGCTTTCCCTTCCGCACCGCGCTTGGTCGTAATCAACACAACGCCATTAGCGCCACGTACCCCAAACACTGCCGTTGCAGAGGCATCTTTCAATATGGAGACGTTTTCAATTTCGTTGGGGTCAATCTCGTTGAAGCTGCGCTCTACGCCGTCCACCTGAATCAGAGGAGCGGAATTTGTCCAGGTCGCCTGCCCGCGTACAAAAATGCTGGCTGCATCGGAGCCCGGCTCACCCGAATATTGTACAGTCGTCAAACCGGCTAACATCCCTGACAACATGTTAGAGATAGAACCGGTAGGCGTTTTGATCAATTCATCTCCTTTTACGCTGGCAATAGCGCCCGTTACGGTTACTTTTTTTTGTACACCGTATGCAACCACTTCTACTTCACCCAATACCTGGGTGCTTTCTTCCAATACAATCCTGAATGATCCTTTACCGCTCACAGGTACCTCCTGAGTGATATAGCCAATATAGCTAATCCTCAGTTTATCGTTTTCCGGAACATTCTCTAACGAAAAATTACCTTCATAATCGGTAATTGTACCCTGTGTTGCGCCAACGACAAGAATATTTGCGCCGATGAGCGCCTCGCCATTGCTATCGACTATGGTGCCGGTTACTTTTGGAATCTGGGCAGACGCAAAAACGGACACAATAGCGAACAACGTAACAAACAAAATTTTTGGGAACATGCAGCTGACGACAATCAATCTCCATTGCCTCAGCCGAAACATACTTGTTTTGCTTTTCTTGTTCATCATAAAATTAAATACTTTTGTCATGATAACTGATTTTAATGTATTAATATAAATTTGCTCTCATTTTTTAATTTCCATCCGGTTTCTTAATCTCCGTAAAAGGGCTTACAGGCAGTGAAAACGTTTCCGAGTCATCCGGTTTCCGGGATTGAACCGTTGAACCTCCGGACACAAATGCCGTAAAATATCTGTGAGATTGTTTTCCCTGATATCCCGGATTTTGCATTGCCTGCTTTTGTTCGGTTGTCAACGCCGAGCCGTTTTCGCCGGCATTGTGCGTCACATACCCATTTCGCAATCCCCACCAGTGGGACTCCGCACACTTCAGAGTATAGTCATAATATTCGGTGTGGAAATAAATCCGGTGCAACACCATTAATCCTTTGTAATACACACCGCACGTCCGGATATTGCTTGAATGCAATTTTCCCATGTCGGACGGCTGCATACAGTCGGCATACTTCTGCATAAAATATTCATTCACGCGAATCATCGTTTGAAGGATGCCTTCCCATTTTAGCAACTCCTGCGAGAAGGCGCGGATGGAAAAACATTCCACCATGGCAACCGTCAGTATAAAAACAATCTGTTTTCTCATAGTATTCCGACTTAATTTTACAATGCTGTAAAGGTACAGCCCATCGCCTGACCGGCAATGAAATTTCGTACTATATACATGGAAAATCATACGCCAGAGAATGGGATATCGTATATTTTACATGTATTTTTATTCATTCGACTGTAGGCGTCGTTTTTTTGAATTATTTTGTGGCGAATTAAAACAATTACAAACCGTGAAATCATTATTGCAAAGAATCTAAGGATACTTTGAGAGTCTCTAAGGATACTTTGAAGGTCTCTAAGGATACTTTAAAAGTTTCCAAGGATACTTAAAATCTCTATTATCGTTTTACAAACGATAATGCTTTTTCCTTCATTGCCAAATTTTTATAGCAGCATACTTTTTATAGCAGCATCCAGTATATCCTTTATATAGTGCCACCAAAATTAAAGCGCGTGAGACTACAAAATAATCGGAGCAATGTAATTTTTTTTATATTTTTTGTGCTGTTTATGAAAAATATACTACATTTGCAACGCAATTTAATAAAATTCTCATGACTGCTGCTGAAATAAAATACTTTCCCTATTTTGGATTAATTAACATGTATATGTTGGTTAATTCCGGTATTTTATTAGAGAGAGAGAGAGAGAGAGAGAGAGAGAGAGAGAGAGAGAGAGAGAGAGAGAGAGAGAGAGAGAATTTCAAGTTTTTATACAAAAAAGGCCAACTCCTTTTTTCTGCATTTTCCGATTATTTTTCCGTAATTTTTTCAACCGTCTTCAACAAGAGACGGAGGGCTTTTTATGCCTTCCGCCTCCCTATCCGTATCCGACGGTTTCATATATCCCCGCAAATCAGTACGATAACACATTTTTTTACTAAATTTATATACTATGAGAATTGTAATGTTTAACAATTGTTATCGACCATTAAGGTCGTTTATGTGGGTCATGGCGGCATTGTTCGGTTTCCTTGTATTTCCTGCACTGGCACAACAGGGCATCAAAATCACAGGAACGATTGCCGACGAGATCAATGAACCGTTGCCGGGTGTGAATGTCGTAATCAAAGGCACGCAAACCGGCATTGTAACCGATGCAAACGGAAAATACGAAATTGCAGTACCGGACGCAAATGCCGTACTTGTATTTTCCTACATCGGGTATATTCCTCAGGAAATATCTGTCGGCAACCGGCGGGTAATCAGTCTTAATCTTTCGGAAGACGTCAGGCAAATCGAAGAGATCGTAGTCGTAGGTTACGGCACTCAGAAACGGAGCGAAGTGACGGCCGCCGTTTCTACCCTGGGCGCTAAGGATTTCAACACGACGGTGGCTTCTTCGAGCATACTGGAACTGGCTAAGGGCAAACTGCCCGGCGTAGTCATTACTAATGCCAACGGCTCCGACCCCCGTTCGGGCGCTTCGATACAGATTCGCGGTGTAGGAACGCTGAGGAGTTCGACGTCGCCGTTGATCGTTATCGACGACGTGCCCGGAGGTGACCTGTCGCTGTTACGTCCCGAAGACATCGAGTCCTTCAACGTACTGAAAGACGCTTCGGCTGCTGCTATTTATGGGACACGCGGCTCGAACGGTGTGATTATCATCTCCAGCAAGAAGGGGAAACGCGGACAGACGAAACCCACGTTTGACTATTCGTCGTATATCTCGCACGAGTATATCAACCGGCAACCTAATATTCTTTCTGCCGACGAGTACCGTGCCTACATGCAGAGCGGCGCTTACAATGCAAACCTGATGACCGACTTCAACAGTTCTACCAACTGGCCTGATCTGTTGAGCGACAAAAGCAACCTGTCGCAGAACCACAACCTCTCCATGCAGGGCGGAAACGCCAGCACCGGTTACAGGGCGTCGATCTACTACCGCGATGTTCAGCCTATCGCCATCGAATCGGATCAATCCAACTGGGGCGGACGGATCAGCATCAACCATACGGGGTTGAACGACCGGTTGAACGTGCAGTTGAACGTGAGTACCGATCACCGTACCCGTAACGAAACCGGTGAGACGGGCGCATGGGAACAGGTATCGCAGCGCAATCCGACCGAACCGGCACGCGACGAGGATGGAAACTGGCTCGAAGACGGCGCCTACAATTCATGGAATCCGCTGGCACGCTATTCGACGAAGGAAGATTATAGTACGCGGACAACATGGCTGGGGACGGGAAAGGTTTCCCTCACCCTTATCGACGGACTGAAAGTGTCGGTGAGGGGATCGTGGCAGCAGTATGACAATGCGCGCCGGCAATATTATGTGCGCGAAAGCAAGACGTCGGTCGACAGCTATCAGGGTGGCGGGCGCGCACAGAGATGGTGGTCTTCGGATATTCGGAAAACTATTGAATCAACGCTCGAATATACCGGACAGTTTAACGAAATCCATTCTCTAAACGCCATCGTCGGGCACAGCTACGAATATCATGTAGACGAAAACTTCAATGCATGGAACTCCGGCTTCCTGACGGATGCTTTTACTTATAACAACTTGAATAACGGTACGGGAAAAACGCTCGGTACCAATTATTTTGGTATGGGTAGCGGAAAGTCGGACGATAAACTGGCGGCTATCTTCGGACGCGTCAATTACATGCTGATGGACAAATACCAACTCTCGGCCACTCTGCGTCACGAAGGGTCGTCGCGTTTCGGAAAAAACAAGAGATGGGGTAACTTCCCCGCCGTTTCGGCCGGATGGGTGGTCAGCAAGGAAGCGTTCATGAGCAATCTGGAGGCAATCAACAATCTGAAACTGCGTGCAGGCGTGGGTATCACGGGAAATATTCCGAGCAGCAATTACATCTACATGACGACCCTCGGCACCGGCGGAGAATATCCGGTAGCGGGTGGCACGTGGTATCAGACCTATGGCCCGGCGCGTAACCCGAATCCGAACCTGCAGTGGGAAACGAAACAGGAATGGAATATCGGTATTGACTACTCTGTCCTGAACAATCGCATAAGCGGTACGATCGACTGGTATAACAGGCGTTCCAAGGATCTTATCGACGAATACAATGCCCAGTTGCCGCCCTATGTGCTTTCGAGTGTCTGGACGAATGTGGGGACGATCAGCAACAAGGGAATTGAAATAGGCATCAATGCCATTCCGGTTGAAACGAAAGACTTTTCGTGGGACGTCAGTGCGACGTTCTTCTATCAGCAGAACAAACTGGAATCGTTGTCGGACGATGTCTATAAGGCTACCTATAAGACGTGGTACGGCCTGCCGAGTCCCGGGGCGCTGGGCGACGCCATCCGTACGGAAGAGGGTAAATCGCTTGGCGGCTTTTACGGAAAACGTTTCGCCGGTTTTGACGAGAATGGAAGATGGCAATTCTACAACAAGGACAACCAGGTGGTTTCGCTCAGCGAAGTCAAACCTGATGACCTGGCATATATCGGCAACGGTATACCCAAGTATTATGCTTCGCTGTCGAATACATTCCGCTACAAGGGCTTTGACCTGACCGTGTTCTTCAGAGGGAAATTCGGTTATCAGATACTGAACCTCAAAGAACTTTACTTCGGAAATCTGAACTGGCTGCCGAACAATGTGCTCGAAACGGCTACTACAAAGCATGCCGACCTGCACGACGCGCCGCAATATTCCGACTACTATCTTGAGAAAGGCGATTTCGTGAAACTGGATAATCTTACGCTGGGTTACACTTTCAAGATCAAACCTAACGACTGGGTACGGAACCTCCGCATCTATGTTTCGGGACAGAATCTGGCAACCTTCACCGGCTACTCCGGCACTACGCCTGAAGTACAGGATACGGGTTTTGAAACCGGCATTGAAGGACGCAACTTTTTCCCTTCTACTTCTACTTTAATGTTTGGTATTAATTTTGGTTTTTAAAAATGATGTGATATGAAAAAATATAGTATTTTATACGTATGTTTAGCTGTAACGGGACTTCTGCTGGGTGGTTGTACGGACCTGGATGTAGTGCCCTTTAACGAGATTACGGCCGAAACGTTTTACAAGAACGCCGTTCAGGTGCAGGCCGGAGTGGAAAGGCCTTATACGCACGCCAATGCCTGGGCCTGTCCGACGGGGCAGACCGGTTCCTGGCGAATTTCGGAACTCGCCGCCGACCAGTTGTTCTGGCCGCAGAAAGGACGGCATGGCTACGACGGAGGCGACTGGGGACGCTTGCATTATCATTCATGGACGGATGCTACAACAGACGGCACGACGTGGAATGCCTGGCGCCTGATGTTCTGGGGGATGGGCTTTACGAACAATACCCTTGAAGATTTTGAGAAAATTGATTTCCCTTCCATTCGGTTGACCGAAGGGGACAAGGCGGCTTATATCGGTGAGCTGAAAATCCTGCGTGCATGGCATTATCTCAAGCTGATGGATCTGTACGGTAATATTCCGGTAGTGACGAAGGTCGGAGAGCCTTTAAGTCCGCCTACGCTGCCGCAGGCGGAAGTATTCACGTTCATTGAGCAGGAGTTGAATGAAAACGCCGAAAACATGTTCCAGCTTGAAAACGCGCTGGCAGGCAGGGTTACCCGCGCCGCTGCCTATGCGATGTATGTGGAGATGTATTTGAACGCCGAGGTGTGGACAGGTACGCCCCGCTGGGATGACTGTATCAGGTATTGCGACAAGCTGATTGCCGGCGACGGCGGCGGACTGAACGGTAAAATGGAATTGGATACCGATATTGACATCACATACTCGAACGACAACAAGAATCAGTCGAAAGAAGCCATTTTCCAGATTGCCTACGACTATAACAAGGGTATGTGGCTGGGACGCGGCGATTTCGGTTCTTACAACGAACAGGACATTCTCAATACGAACAACAACGGGAACAACGGTATCGTGGTCACATCCAATGCCTATAATGCCTATCACGCGCAGGACCTCCGTAAGCATAGCTGGTTTATGTACGGTATTGGCGACGGTTACGGCGGCTACAACTACCAGGGGCCTTACAAGGATCTCAGGCGGAAGCGGAATGATTACGTGCTCGGTACCGAAGAATATACGGGATTACCCATCATTTTCTGCTTCAAGCCGATCAAGGCGGTCGTTTCCGTCTCCGGTTCGAGAGGAGATGCGGTAGCCAACCGTACAATTACCATCACGGAATGGTATTCGCCCGAATTTCCCGGCGACGACGCCAAACTGAAAATACAGGAAGCGCTGAACGGGTCGACAACCAAAAACCTGGTGATTACAAACTATGACGAGGGCAAACCGGAAGTTTACCTTTCGGGAGCGTACAACGGCCAGAATCCCGAACTGCAATATTCGTGGAGTACGAAAAACGACTACCGCTACATGTGGCAGGATTGCGCGGAAAATACGGGCGCACGCTATAACAAGTACAAAACCGGACAGACGGGCGATCCCAACTACGGTAACAATCACTTTATCCTCTACCGCCTGAGCGACGTCTATTTTGCCAAAGCCGAAGCGCTGATGCGCAAAAACGGAGGCGCCGCTACACAGGACGCCGTAGACCTGATAAATGTCGTTAAGAAGAGGGCCTTCCTGCCCGAATATTGGGAAAGCGCCGATGCAATCGCTAACGGCGACCGTTACACGACGTCTACCCTGACGCTGGATGAATTGCTTGTCGAACGCGGACGCGAGTTTGTCTTCGAAGGCAAACGCAGGCAGGACCTGATACGTTTCGGCAAGTTCGAATTTGCCCTCGACGGATGGTGGGACGGTAATGGCGGCTATGCGGACGGAAGCGGCGGAACGCTCAACAGGGATCCTTCGCGCAGGCTTTTTGCCATTCCGGGAAATGCGTTGCAGGCTAACCCGAATTTGAAACAAAATCCGGGCTACAATTAACAATCCGAAATTTGATATTCAACGGGAGAGTATGACGCCGTAAGCGACATGTTCTCCCGTTTATCTATTATTCGTTTTTTATTCCCGAACAGCGGCTGATTAAAATTTTATATTGCCGGTTAATAAATAATTATTATATTTACGCCTGATTTTCAATATTAGGAAATGAAAAACATACCCGGATTTTTTACTGAAAATTATGCAAAGCGACTTGACATAGTCAGATCGTCCGCTGACAGTGTCGGAAAGAATATATACGGCATAATAAAATCAAAAAAAATTTATAGTTTATTTATAATATATATGTATATGAAAAAAGTTCGATTATTATTACTGACAGCATGCATGGCGCTGGGCATCGGAGTCACGGCGCAAGCACAAAATTGGGGCAGGAACGCAACGCCTGCCGTACCGGAATATCCTCAAAAGGATTCGCTCGAACGCGAGGGCTACAAGCTCGTCTTCTACAGCAATGCCACAGACTTCTCCCCTACCGTGAAGACAGCTCTCGTGCAGACCTTCTTCGCCGTATACCCCACATTGGTGGAACGGTTCAACATCGATGCGCAGAAAAGAGTCGTTTTCGCCGTTGACACGGCTTATCACGACGTGGCCGCCGCGTTTAACGGAAGGATCATCTTCAACCCCGACTGGTTCCGCCGCAATCCGAACGATCTGGATGTCGTCACGCACGAAGTCATGCACCTCGTCCAGAACTACGGGCGAAGCCGCGTGCCCGGATGGGTAGCAGAAGGCATCGCCGATTACGCCCGCTATCGTTACGGGCTTCACAACCGGGAAGCCGGATGGACGCTGACCGAGTTGCAGCCCAACCACCACTACACCAGTTCCTATCGCATCACCGCGCGCTTCTTCGCATGGCTCGAGGAGCGGCGCGACCCGCAAATCGTGGACAAGCTCGACCAGGCCGCCCGCGAAGACCGCTTCTACGACAACATCTGGGAAGAACTCACCGGACGCACCATCGACCAGCTCTGGGACGATTACCGGCGCATGCCCGGACTGCTCGCCCAGGCACAGGGAAAACCGAAGCTGTATGCCGTGTCGAACGCCCATTTCGACTCGCAGTGGAACTGGGACGTACAGACGTCCATCCGCGATTATGTATCGAAAACGCTTGACCAGAATCTCTTCCTGCTTAAGCAGTATCCCGATTACATTTTCAACTTCGAAGGCGGCATCAAATACGCATGGATGAAGGAATATTATCCCGATCAGTACGAGGAAGTAAAGAAATATGTCCGCCAGAACCGCTGGCACGTCACCGGCAGTACCTGGGATGCGGCAGACGCTAACATCCCCTCGCCCGAATCTTTTACGCGGAATATCCTGTACGGCCAGCAGTTCTTCCAGGATGAATTCGGCGTCCGTTCGACGGACATTTTCCTGCCCGACTGCTTCGGCTTCGGATGGACACTGCCCACCGTAGCGGCCCATGCGGGACTGATCGGCTTTTCGACGCAAAAGCTCCAGTGGCGAAGCAAGCCATTCTACGGCAACAGTAAAATTCCCTTTGAAATCGGCCTGTGGCAGGGCATCGACGGTGCACGCATCATGCTCGTCGCCGACGCTCACAATTACACCACGCGCTGGCGCGACGAAGACATTAGCCGCGACGAAAATCTGCTCCGCATGACCGAAGCCAACCCCGGCAAAGTCGTCTACCACTACTACGGAACGGGCGATACCGGCGGCGCGCCGACCATCGAATCCGTCCGCGCCGTCGAAAAGGGACTGGCCGGCGACGGCCCCCTGCAAGTCATCAGCGCAACGAGCGACCGCCTCTACAAAGATTACCTTCCCTTCGACAGCCATCCGGAACTGCCGGTTCACAATGGAGAACTGCTCATGGACGTGCACGGCACGGGATGCTACACGTCGGAAGCCGCCATGAAACTCTATAACCGGAAAAACGAACGGCTTGCCGACGCCGCCGAACGCACCGCCGTCGTCGCCGACTGGCTCGGCGGACAGCCCTATCCGGGTAAGACGCTCGCCGAAGCATGGCGGCGCTTCATCTGGCACCAGTTCCACGACGACCTGACCGGCACAAGCATACCGCGTGCGTATGAATTTTCGTGGAATGACGAGCTGATTGCGCAAAAACAGTTCGCGCAGGTCTGGGCATCATCCGCCGGAAGCGTCTCCCGCGCACTGAACACGCAGGTCGGCGGCATGCCCCTCGTGATTCAAAACCCCGTCGCGCGGCAGGTCAATGAAGTAATCGAGATTACGGTTGACAACCTGGCGGCGTCATCCGCCAATTTCAGGATATACGATACGAACAATCGCGTCGCCCCCGCCCAGCTGATTTCGCAAAAGGACGGAAAGGCAAAGTTGCTCGTAGCCGCAAGCCTGCCCGCCGCATCCTTCTCGGTTTACGACCTCCGTACGGGCAAAGCCGGCGGCGCCTCGTCGCTGAAGGTAAGCGAGCGAACGCTCGAAAATGCTATCTACAAACTGACGCTCAACGACAACGGCGACATCACCTCCATCCTTGATAAGCGCTACGGGAAGGAACTCGTACGCGACGGCAAAACCATACGGCTAGCGCTTATCACCCCGAACGAATCATTCTCATGGCCCGCCTGGGAAATCATGAAGAACGCGATTGACCGCACGCCCGAAAACATCTCCGGGAACGTGCGCATCTCAATCGTCGAAAAAGGACCGTTGCGCGCCTCGCTGTGCGTGGAAAAGACACACGGCGAATCCGTCTTTAGGCAGTACATCCGCCTGACCGACGGCGGACAGGACGACCGGATAGATTTCGTTAACGAAATAGACTGGCAAAGCGCAAGCGCGCTGCTGAAAGCCGAATTTCCGCTGAACGTCGCCAACGAATCCGCCACCTACGACCTCGGCGCCGGAAGCATACAGCGGAAAAACAATACTGAAACGGCCTACGAAGTATATGCCCAGTACTGGGCCGACCTGACCGACCGGGACGGCAGCTACGGCGTATCCATCATGAACGATAGCAAGTACGGCTGGGACAAGCCCGACGACCATACGCTGCGACTGACGCTGCTGCATACGCCCGGCGTCAACCGGGGATACACGTACCAGAACCGACAGGACTTCGGCTTCCATACGTTCACCTATTCGCTCGCAGGACATCAGGGCAGCCACGTGGACGCTCAAACGGCCGACAAGGCGGAAGCGCTCAACCAGCAGCCCAAGGTTTTCGTCGCAAGCAAGCATACCGGAATGCTTGGACGGCAGTTCTCGTTCGTATCCGTCGACAACGACCACATCCTGGTAAAGGCGCTCAAAAAAGCGGAAAAGACGGATGATTTTGTGATCAGGGTCTATGAAACGGCAGGTAAAAAAGTCGACCGCTTCAACCTGAGCTTCGCCGGTGAAATCCTGGAAGCAAAGGAACTGAACGGCGTCGAAGACAGTATTGGGACGGCGTCCTTCGAAAACCGCACGCTGACAAGCAGCATCACCCCCTTCTCCATACGGACATACAGCGTCAAGCTGAAGCGTCCCGCCACCCCGTCAAACGCTCCGCGCTCGCTGCCCGTTGAACTGAAGTACAACATCAAAACGGCCACCTATAATGCCTTCCGCACGGATGCAAACGTCGATGGCAAGGGCTACTCGTATGCAGCCGAACTGTTGCCCGACACGCTGATGAGCGACGGCATTGCCTTCGCGCTCGGCGACCCGGCGTCGCCCAATGCCATGACATGCAGGGGCGATACGATCCTGCTGCCGCAGGACGGTTCATATAACCGGCTGTACCTGCTTGCCGCCTCGACGTACAAAGACCAGGCCGCCACGTTCCTTATCGACGGCAAGCCGGTCGAGCTACAGATCCCGAACTACTCCGGATTCATCGGCCAGTGGCGCCATACGGAACATACGGAAGGATTCCTTAAGCCGTCGGAAATCGCATTCGTCGGCACGCACAAACATTCCACATTCGAGCAGAAAGACGTGCCCTACGAGTTCACCTACCTCTTCCGCTACGTCATCGACATCCCCAAAACGGCAAGCCGGCTGATACTGGCTGACAATCCGCGCGTCCTGCTGTTTGCCGCCACACTTGTGCAAAGCGAAAACGAAATCATCCGCCCGGCAACGGAGCTCCTTTCCACCTCGCTGAAGCCGGAAGACCTTGCCTTCAACATCATTGCCCGCAAAAACCTGTTGAAGGGTAAAACTGTCACGGCAATGTCCGGCGAAGGCGGCAATAACCGCTTCGGCGGCAAGGCGGCGTCAGCAATCGACAACGATTTCAACACGCGCTGGACGGATTTCAATTCCGAAAGCGAAGTGAAGTTCCTTGAATTTGACCTCGGGAAGGACGAAGCGCTCCAGGGATGGTTCGTCTACCACGGCGGCACCGGCGCAGGTCGGGGTAATATGATGAACTTCATAGCCAAAGACTACCGTCTGGAAGTAAAATTACTCCCCGACGCCCCGTGGCAAGCGGTCGACGAAGTCACATCGAACGACGAAGCGGAAACCGACCGCCTGCTTTCCAAGCCCGTCACCGCCCGCTACATCCGCCTGAGCATCACACGGACAGGCATGAACAACAACGCCGCTCAAATAGCAGAATTTGAAGTATATTAAAAACAACTGCTGAACAGGAGGAAAATAAAACGATTTTCCTCCTGTTTTATTTTCCGGCCCACCGACAGGATGTTATATTGTACGCAGGAGTGTGTGTTTGCATTGCGTACTGGCATGGCGTCAACCTGCAATACACAAAACTATTCAGCGTGAAGTATAAACCTGAGTTCGGGATAAGAAAAGCCCGTTAGGGCTAATATATCAATAGAAAATATTTTCCGTCCGTTAAAGAACGCCTCAGGTGTTCATTGACATGAAAAATCTGAGCATAGACAAAAGCCGTTGCGTGAGCTGTTTCAAGTGTATGGAAAAATGCAAGTTCGGAGCAATGAAATATGCGCCGGTAAAAATCAGGCATGAGGCGACCAGCGAAGAAAACGGTGCAAATGGCGGCGTATCCCGACGCGGTTTCCTGTCGATAGCGGGCGTCTTTGCACTGACGCAAACGGCGAAAGCGCAACAGCCCAAGGGAGACGGCGGGCTGGCTGATATTCTTGACAAAAAAGTACCGGCGCGTAAAACGCTCATTGTCCCTCCGGGAGCCGGCAGTTTGCGCAACATGAACAAGCGCTGTACCGCCTGTCAGCTTTGCGTATCCGTGTGTCCCACTGACGTGTTGCGTCCGTCGGCAAAGCTCGCCACTCTGATGCAGCCCGAAATGTCCTACGAAAAAGGCTATTGCCGTCCGGAATGTACGAAATGCTCGCAGGTTTGTCCGACCGGCGCTATCCGTGCGATTACTCCGGCTGACAAGTCCGCCATTTCCATCGGCAAAGCCGTATGGATAAAGGATAACTGCATCGTGAACCGCGACGAAGTACAGTGCAATAATTGCGCAAATAACTGTCCGACGGGTGCGATTACGCTTGTAGCCATCAGTCAGAAAGACGAAAGTTCATTGAAAATCCCGGTAATCGACGGGGAATTGTGCCTCGGATGCGGCGCGTGCGAAAACCTGTGTCCGGCGCGTCCATTCAGCGCCATATACGTGGAAGGAAATGTTGTACATCATTCAGTTTAATCATGGAAGAAAGAAATAAAAAAGCGATTACACGCAAAGACTTTTTAAAGATAGCCGGCGCCGGAACGCTTGCAGCCGGAGCCATGCTGACCGGCTGCAAACCCCACAACAGCGTTTCGACCGAAGGCGGAGCCATCGGCGAAGTCCCGACCGACAAAATGACTTACCGTACCAATCCGCATACGGGCGACCGCGTTTCGCTGCTGGGCTACGGCTGCATGCGTTTTCCCCTGAAGCAAAAAGCCGATGGTAGCGGCGAAGAAGTCGACCAGGAAACCGTAAACGAACTGATTGATTATGCCATTGCCCACGGCGTAAACTATTTCGACACATCGCCCCTGTATGTTCGAAGCTGGTCGGAAACCGCCACAGGCATCGCCCTGAAACGTCATCCGCGCGACAGGTTTTTCATTGCCACCAAACTGTCGAACCACCGTACTCTCGGGACGTTTTCCGACGTCGAAGCGCGTTCCTTTGAAAACTCGGTCAACTTATACCGCCAGTCGTTCAAGAATTTGCAGGTCGATTATATCGACTATTACCTGCTTCACAATATCGGCACCGGCGACATGAAGACATTCCGGGAACGCTTTTTCGAAAACGGCATGATAGATTTCCTGCTCCGGGAAAGGGAAGCGGGACGCATCCGCAATCTGGGCTGGTCGTATCACGGCGATATTGCAACGTTTGATTATCTGCTTGCGCAGGACATCCAGTGGGATTTTGCCCAAATCCAACTCAACTATCAGGACTGGCAACATGCTACTCCTCCCGAACGGAACACCAATGCGGAATATCTTTACAGTGAACTTGTAAAGCATAACGTCCCGGCAGTAATCATGGAGCCTCTGCTGGGAGGGCGTCTCGCGAAAGTTCCTGCGCAGGCGCTTGCCCTGATGAAGGAAGTGCATCCTGAAGACACTCCGGCGCAATGGGCATTCCGCTATGCCGGCACGCCCGAACACGTGCTGACGGTGCTCAGCGGCATGGTTTACATGGAACATTTGCAGGAAAATATACGCACTTACGCGCCGCTTGTGCCGCTCAGCGAACAGGAATACGCAACGCTTGAACGGGTAACGGATGTACTGATTGATTCGGACTATATCCAGTGTCGGGAATGCCAGTATTGCATGCCCTGTCTTTACGGACTGGATATACCAAACATATTTTCGCATTACAACCGCTGCGTGAGCGCGGACAAGCTGCTGAAAACTTCAAATGACAAGAATTACAGGACGGCGCGTCGCGAGTTCCTGATTGGCTACGACCGCAGTGTCCCCAAACTGCGTCAGGCAGACCACTGCACCGGCTGCAAAATCTGCGTCGAGCATTGTCCGCAGGGAATAAACATCCCCGAAGAAATGCTCCGCATCAATAGGTATGCGGAAAACCTAAAGCAGAAGCTGGAGTTTTGACGACGATGAAAGAACGATTCTTCAATTTACAGCCCGGTACTCATTCGGCGTCATGCCGACGTACCGTTTAAACAGTCGGCTAAAATAAGATTTTCCACGCCTTACTCATATATACTTGCTAATTTGAGCCGCAAAGAAGCTCTGCGCCAAAAGAAATTGCATCCGTATAGCGCTGTATTTTAGCAATAATGCGCTGAAACTTTTCGGCACGCCAAAGCTGCGGATTTTTTCAGGAAAACAGCCTCATTAATTTTGCAACGCGACACGCTTCGATGGAATTTTTAACGCGCAACTTTTCCAGTATGTTTTGACGGTGCCTGTTCACCGTATGGATGCTTATAAATAATGTGTCGGCAATATCCTTACTCATTTCCCCTTTCTCAATCAGCAGCAATATTTCCTTTTCCCTTTTCGATAAAAGGCTACTGCTGTTTTCCCTCGAAAATTTGATAACATCGCCCGTTGCGGAATTAACAATTATTCCGGCTTCATGTTCCGGTTCCCCAAACGAACAGTCATAAAAACAAAGCGTTAGCCACAAGTTTCCCAAAGGACGGTTGCACACGTAAAATATCCGATGCCGTATTGTGATATATTCCCCAAAACTGTTTTTCATCCGCATTTTGTTTACAGCATAATAGTCGGAACGTTCTTTTACCGGAAGCGTTTCCAGTAATTGAAAAAATTGAAGTTCAAGCAAATATTTATTCATCAGGTCGTCGGGATGGATTCGGTCGAAAATCTCCTCTTCCCATATTGAGTTGATATTTTTTGTCGAGCCTCTCTCTGCGAAGCCTAATTTTTCTGCAATCCCGCCGTTGTACAGGTAGCTTTTGTTCGATTTCATGTCGCTCAGGACGGCTATTGAGTTTTCAATTTTAGCATATCCAGCTGCCAGTTGTTGATATTTTGCAAGCATTACAGTCTCGTCCCCATTTTTGGAAAAGGGCTGTTTTAAAAGCTTTTCATTCAGTGTCGAAACGATATTCGGTTTCATAAAAATGACTATTAATCAGTATTGTGTACTCTTTTGCATCCATTTACCTTTGCAAAAGTAATTATTTTATACGGTTTTTATGAAAAGTGAGAAAGAGAAATCGAAAGAAGGCGTGTTGTACGATGCAAACAACGACCGGCAACTATTGTCGAAGCAGAGTTATTGTAAGGATTTATGCTTTGAATGCAATAACTTGCTTCCTTTATGCAGGGAAGATCGGCATCGGCGACAACAGCGTTACGGGGCCGACAGCGTTGTAATGCATGATATTCCGGATAATGTTGTTGCTGCAGGTAATTCCTGTCGCGTATTAAAAGGCATTCCGCAAAATGGATAATTCATTAAAAATAATAAAAATGGAAATCGAACATTTAGCAATTTGGGTAGAAGATTTAGAATTGCTCCGTCAATTTTACGTGAAGTATTTTAGTGTGAGTTGTGGAGAAAAGTATGTAAATACGAAACGGAACTTTACATCCTATTTCCTGTCTTTCGGGGACGATAAAACCCGCCTCGAAATCATGCACATTCCAGACATGGAAAATCCCGCCAGTAGAGGCAATCTGAAAGGATTGGCGCATTTTGCTATTTCGGTAGGGGAAAAGATGCAGTAAACGCTCTTACGGAAAGATTACGGGAAGACGGTTATACGATTGCAAGCGAACCGAGAACCACCGGCGACGGGTATTATGAAAGGCAGTATTAGACCCTGAAGGAAATTACGTGGAAATTGCAGGATAAGCCATGAAAGAAATAAAGAATATCGTTTTTGATTTTGGCGGCGTGCTATGGACTGGAATCCGAGATATTTCTACCGCACATTCTTTCGGGATGAAAACGAGATGGAGTATTTTCTTGCAAATATTTGTACCGATGAATGGAATGCGGAACAAGATAGAGGACGCTCTTTTTCAGAGGGAATAGAGCTACTGCAATCACAACATCCCGAATATCGGGAAGCAATCCAATTGTTTGCAGACAAATGGGAAGATATGCTTAAAAGTGAAATCCCATGTGGTGTAGAGTTATTGCGAGAACTGAAAGGACAAAGTTATCGTATTTGGGGATTAACAAACTGGTTGGCGGAAACCATACAGATAACGGTATTGTTAATTCAATATAGTATATTACCTTTGCGTCAAAAAAAATATATGAAATGTCCGAAATGAGGCAGTTAAAATTACTGCAAAGATGGAGTGATAAAAGGAGTTCAAAGATAT
>JAISEJ010000210.1 GCA_031264155.1 Tannerella sp.
CCTTCTCTACATACCAGGGGCTGCTTAACCCTAATGCTATACTAAATATTTCTGTACTATTCATGTCACAAAGATAATTGATTCCTGATACTTACCCACACAAAACGTTATAGAGCCAAGGAATTCTATGATTACTCCAAATTTATTTTGTTAATTATCATCAATATTTTTCAAGCACAGTCGTCAAACGGATTCGAGTAGTTTTCATAATAGGGTATTTTGCCTGTTACTATGGCAAAAATGCGTTGAATCAGTTTGTTGCTGACATTGTTTATCACTAATCTTTTTCTGTTTTTCGCAATGGGACACCTAAAATTATTTTCGTTTTGACCATCGAACAGCCGTGTCATAAAGGTGTTGCTGTTCGCTGGTCATTCCGAGAATTTTCGTTTTAGTGAGCCGTGATTTTGGCAGGCAATATGTTAGTTGATACATTGTTTTTGTCAGTTCCTGCGCCCGTTTGAGCGTGATATCCGATTTTGCTTGTTTGAGCATTCTCTCCATTTCAAGCAAAACAGTGTAAGCCGTGAAACAAATGCAGATATGCTGGCTTTGCTTACGACCTGAATATTTGCTGTACCTGTTTTGTCAGGCTTTCTGCGTATATACATAAAACAAATCTATGCAATTTTTCGCCCGGGACATCCAAAATCACAAAAAAAATATTTGTAATCAACTGACAATCAATAGATATTTTTTTAAATCCAAAAATGTGCGAAAAACAGGAAAAAGGCGCCGAAGCTTATGCGTAGCTTTACTAGCTGCTGGCCGACCAACTAGATTTTCTTTTCGAGTATGCGCAGTGCCTTTCGAAATCAGAACGGTATGCAGAAAGCAACGCAATACTGGAAAAAGCCGTCAGGATAAGATGCGACCCGATGCTGTACAATGTAATGGGAAAAAACTGTCAGACGATGAAACAGTATGCGGACGTGGAAACCTGTTTTCTCGAGGCGACAAACATCGCGCCTAGCCATATCTACCCATGGTATCTGCTGGCCAACCTCTATGTGGAAACGGGCGAAACGGAGAAAGCGCGTAAAACGGCCCGTATTGTACTGACGAAAGAACCGAAAGTGCAGTCTACTGCCATTCGGGAGAAAATGAAGGAGGTCATTCAAGATTAAAAAACTCAATAAGTGCCTTATTTTTTTTGAAAATATATATTTTGCAATTAACTTTGACCTCAAAAAATATACCTTGGATAATTAATTGAAAAATTAACGGGATGAAATGAATGAATTTAACAATGGCGTGTTTGACCTGTGTAGTACGTGGAATATTTTTATTTACAGACAGAGAAAAAGAAGAATGGTCGATGTCAATTAAGTAACGTAGAAGCTTTAGCAGACGGAGAAAAACAACCTGGTTCTTTGGTTGTTTTGGGTATGGCGATATAGATTGTTACGGTGACATAGAAAAATTTAAGATTACAGGATTATAAGGTAAACTTATTTTAACTGAGCGAATTAGGCTATTGTTGTGTGTTTTTATATAATTTATATTTTTCAAACTAAGAATTATTATTTCTTATGGTCAGGAAGCCGAAAAGATAATGTATGTTACAGTAATAAAAATAAACATGTTTGTGTTGGTATTATTTCCCCTATTGGTTATCTTTGCACACATGTTTTATTCGCGGATATATGAAGAAAATTAATATACTTACCCTTGCTTTGCTCGGTTATTTGCTTGTAATGAGTTATATAGGATGGCCCGGACGGCATAATAATTCCAATTACACGGAATATTTCACAGTGATAGGAGTTACAGTTGTTGTTATTTTTTTGTTGCGTTTTCTGCGTATTCGGCTATATAAGACGAGAAATAAGCGGAAAGAAGATAAACTGTTGTAAGATGCGTTATACGAATTATTATCCGTCTTCGGGAATGTATCATGTCTCTATACCCTTATTAATGGGTACGCGGTTGGATGTTTTGTTGTTCGGCGACGATCGGCAATTGTCGGAAGACGTATGGAATGATGCGGAAACCGAATTGAGGCGTTTGGAGAAAATGCTGAATCGCTTTGATCATGAAAGCGAAGTCGCGAAGGTAAATATAGATGCACAGTTTTCGTCCGTCCGGCTGTCGGACGAATTGTGGGGGATTCTGTTGGATTGCCGCAGGTATTATGAATTGACGGATGGATACTTTGATATTACTTTGTCCGATTTCGGGAAAATTGTTTTTATGGAAGAGTCGCGTAGTATACTTTTGGATAAATACGGATTGATGCTGGACTTCGGCGGATATGCCAAGGGTTATGCCTTGAAGTGTGTGCATAAACGTTTTGCCGGCGCGGGTATCGAACGGGCGTTGGTTAATTTCGGGAACAGTGCGGTATTGACTTTGGGAACGCATCCTTATGGTGACAGTTGGCCTGTCTGTATTGAGAATCCTTATGACGGGACGATCTCGACAAAGATAGATCTTTGTAACACGTCCATGTCGGTGTCGGGGAATACGCCTTCGAATCCGGAACATATCGTTAATACGAAAACATCCGAAATTGTTCGAGGAAACAGAATGGTAGCCGTAGTTTCCGATAATCCGGTAGATGCGGAAGTGTTGACAACCGCATGGATTGCTTCGGGAGACGAATGGGAGCCGGACTGGATGGAAAGATTTGAATTGAAAAACACATATAAAATAAGATGACAAGAGATTTTGAATTTGAGACTTTTAATCGGCGGGATTTTTTTAAAACGCTCGGTAGTGGCGGTCTGATTGCCATGTTTCCATGGTTGCAGTCGTGTACGAAAGAGGTGGTAGCAGCCGTTTCGGGAGAGAAGGTGCGTCTTGGTATTATCGGTACCGGTTCGCGTGGAATGTATCATTTAAATAATTTGCTGGATATGCCGCAGGCGGAAGTAATCGCTTTGTGTGATGACTATGAACCGCATCTGCAGCAGGCGGTAGCCTTATATCCGAAAGCGAAATTGTATGATAATTATTGTAAGTTACTTGAGAATAAGGATGTTCAGGCAGTCCTGATTACTACGCCCTTGAACGAGCACGAGCAAATGACGATTGATTCGTTTGTTACCGGAAAGCACGTGTTCTGCGAAAAATCAATGGCTTTGACCCTCGACGGTTGCCGCAGGATATACGATACTTACAGGAAGTCGGGGAGAGTTTTGTATATAGGGCAACAGCGTCTGTTTGATCCGAAATATATACGTGCGATGGAGATGATACATAGCGGCCTGATAGGGACGATAACGGGTATGCGGGCTTATTGGTATCGCAATAACGATTGGCGCCGTCCGGTTCCTTCGCCCGAACTGGAGCGCAGAATAAACTGGCGCCTGTATCGTAACTCATCGGCTGGATTGGTGACGGAGCTTGCCGCACATCAGTTGCAGGTAGGCGATTGGGCTTTAGGCCTGCGTCCGGAGAGCGTTATGGGTTATGGCGATGTTGTTTACTGGAAAGACGGTCGTGAGGTATATGATAATATCAGCCTTATATATCATTATCCGAATGGCGTTAAAATGTCGTATGAATCGGTTATTTCAAATAAATTTTTAGGACTGGAAGAACTGATACTTGGCGATAAAGGCACAATGGAACTGGAGAAAGGTAAATATTATTTTGAGGAAGCGCAACCGGCGCCTGGCATTCTTCAACTGATAAACGGGATTGAACATAAGATTTTCGATAATGTATCGTTTGCCGGGCCAAGTTGGGTACCCGAGACGGCTTCTATCAGCAAGGGATATTATGTGATAGAAGACGTCCGCACAACGAGCGGCGCATCGTCGATCGGCGCTGTCGGTGATGGATCCGTCGAATTGCTTACAGCATTTTGTAATTCGGCCATTGCAGGCCAACGGAATGATACATTGGCGGAAGAAGCTTATTATTCGTCCGTATATGCTTTGCTTGGCCTAAAGGCTATGGAAGAAAAGCGGGTCGTGGAGTTCCCTGCGGAACTGGATGTTTCCGGAAGAACGTAACCTCTTGTAAACGGGTATTTTGATAAAAGAATGATATCGTAAGCGATGTTGCTATAAAGATTTTTGATAAGTATAAAGTATATATAAATTAAAGAAATGAAAGACCTTGTTATATCTGTCAAACGCCAGAAAGCGGAATTGAGATGGCTTGCAGGATGTTTTTGCTTGGCATTTCTGCTGAATATTTTGTCCGTCGTTATTTATAAGACTTCCTGGTCGGAGATTTTTTCTCAGCTCCTGTGGGTTTTTATTATCTTTCTTATTCTGTATGCCGTAGTGTGTGCGTTAAGAATCGCCTATTATTTCATACGGCGTTTGTTCTGAATTGTACGAACAAAACGATATAAACGATTTCCGTATGGTTGGGCTTTATGCACATGTTCCCTTTTGTGTAAAACGTTGCATTTATTGTGATTTTTACTCTAACACCCGGATGGAATATAAGGAAGATTATCTGACCGCAGTGACACGGGAGATGGAAATGCGACATGATTATTTGTCTGGGGAACCTTTAAAAACAGTCTATTTTGGTGGGGGGACGCCTTCACAATTGAATGTTTATGATTTTGAGCGTTTATTTGATACAATCTATCGATTATTTTCATTCTCGCCGGATCCGGAAATTACCATTGAAGCGAATCCCGACGACTTGTCGGAAGAGTATATTTTATCATTGACGAAATTGCCCATTAACCGTATCAGTATCGGCATACAAAGTTTTAAAGACGAAGATCTTTGTTTGTTGAATCGCCGGCATACTGCGGCGGATGCGACTGCGGCGGTTTATCGTTGTAAAGACGCCGGTTTTGATAATATAAGCATTGATCTGATATATGGCTTGCCCGGACAGACCGTCGGCGAATGGTCGGATAATATCGGGAAAGCTATAGCGCTTGATGTTTCCCATATATCGGCCTATAATCTTACATACGAAGAAGGCACGCTTATTTGCGACAAGGCAAAACAGGGTGATATACGGCCTGTAGATGATGAGTTGTGTGAATCGTTATTCTTTATGCTTAAAAAAAAGTTGGCTGATGCGGGTTTTGTGCATTATGAGATTTCCAATTTTGCGAAAAGCAATTCTTCGTACCCGGCCGGCCGGATATCTGTTCATAATTATTCATACTGGACAGGCGCTCATTATCTGGGCGTCGGTCCGTCGGCTCATTCCTATAACGGGGAAAGCCGTTCTTGGAATGTATCATCCGTATCAACATATATCCACGCCATAAACAAAAAGTTAGAAATCCCTCACGAAACGGAATATTCGGATAAACGCACGAAGTATAATGACTACGTGATAACCCGTTTGCGGACGATGTGGGGCCTTTCGTTAAGTGAATTAAGAACGGAGTTCGGAGAAGAACGAGAACGCTATCTATTGAAGAAATCGGAGCCGTTTTTGCGTTCAAAAAAGTTAAAAATCGAGGGTGTATATGTTAAAATTTCGGCGGATGGACTATTTGTATCTGATACAATTATGCGCGAATTAATAGCTATCTAAGAGGGTTTTATGTACGAAATCACGACTTTTCGGGACAAAATGCGAGAAATTTTGTACATCTTTTATTTTGTCGTTTAAAAAAAAGCATTTATATTTGCCTCGCTAAAAAGATAGAAACGTGCCGAACTTATATATAATATCCGGATGCAATGGTGCCGGGAAAACGACCGCCTCTTATGCAATATTACCGGAAATGTTGAACTGTAGAGAATTTGTAAATTCGGATGAGATAGCAAAAGGTCTGTCTCCGTTTAATGCCGATACAATGGCAGTTGCAGTTGAGGCAAGTAGAATTATGTATAGGCGTATCAGGGAGCTGATTGAAATGGCCGAGACATTTGCATTGGAGACGACGTTGGCGAGTCGATCAATCGCTAAATTGGCCAAAAATGCGCAGTCTAAAAGTTACAATGTAACTTTATTGTATTTCTGGTTGAATACACCGGATTTGGCTGTTGAACGTGTCAAAAACAGAGTAGCAGCAGGAGGACATAATGTAAATGAACAGACAATCCGTCGTCGTTATCGTACGGGGATTCTGAATTTGTTTGATTTATATATGCCGATATGTGATTATTGGATGATAACAGATAATTCCTTGTCGCCGATGGAAGTAGTAGCCAAAGGCTTCAGGAATGGAGAAAGAGAAATATATAATGCAGTTGTTTATAATAAATTGAAGAACTATGAATGAACGAGAACTTCGTAAATTTGAAGAAATTGTTGTGAAAGGTGCGCACTTGGCATTCCAACGTTTGGTTAAGGAACGTAAAAGATCAGATGGTGAACTCGTTTTTGCGCGTAACGGACGCGTATTTAAAGTGAAAGCTTCTGAGTTGGAATAATCAAAATAATTAATACAATTCCAAAGGAGGAAGTATCTTTAAAAAAAAGATATTTCCTTTTCTTGTTAATAAGCTATCTTTCCGGAAATAATGAAGATGAGTAGCGTCCTTGTAATAAAAATAAAAACCATTTTATTTTGTATTGCGTCCGGCTTGCATTATCTTTGTGGCCTCAAACTTTAAACTTTATATTTATGTTGAAGGAAATTTTGGTAGTATCGGGTAAACCCGGGTTATATAAATTGATATCGAAAGGTAATAATCTATTGATAATAGAATCTCTGATTGATAAAAAGCGTACGCCTGCATACGCAAGGGATAAGGTGATCTCCTTGGGTGATATATCTATTTATATGCTTGATGATGAGGTGTCAATAGGTGAAGTGCTTACTGCCGTAAAAGAAAAGGAAAATAGCGAAAATGTTTCGATAGACTTGTCGAAAGCGCAACCCGACGATTTGCGCGCTTATTTTGCGGAGATATTGCCGAACTTTGACCGTAACCGTGTTTATCCGAGTGATATAAAGAAAATTTTGAAATGGTATGAGCTTCTTATGTCTAATGACATAACGGATTTTTCAAAGAAAGAAGATGATAAAACCGCGGATAGTGAAATAAATGAAGAAAAAGAATCCGTTGAAGAAGAGGCAAAGAAAACCACAAAAACGGTAGCTGCAGTTCAGGCTGCAAAAAAACGAAAAGACGGCCCGAAAACAATTACTGCGACAAAAACTCTGAAGGTGAAGTCTACGCCTAAGACTTCAACTCCTAAAAAGAATGTTGTCGGCGCTAAACGTGGGGGATAAACTGAAGTAAATTTAATAAAATACGATAGCTCTGACTGATTCAATATCTTTTGAATAGTTAGAAATGTTATGTATGTTAATAACGCTGGATAGTTGCACGGTGTGACGCCATGCAACTATCATTTTTTGAATCCTGTCGGTTAAAATCCGAAATCATCAACATCAATGTCAATTGCCTCTTCTTCCTTCGGTAATTCTGCCGTTTTATGTATGGGATTAGGCACAATAACGATCGCACGTTCGGGACGAACGGGACAGATCGACTCGCAACCTCCGCATCCGACGCATAGTTCCGACTCTACTTTGGGTATTGTAAGCGTTCCTTTGTATGGAATCATGTGAACGGCCTGTGAAGGACAATGTTCCGAACATGCTCCGCAGTCGTTGTCTTCCGTGTAAACGATACATTGTTCCTGGTAGAAGTTCGCGATGCCTATCTGAATTGTCTTTTTATCTTCGGCCGTTATCGGTTTGATGGCGTCCGTAGGACATACTTCCGAACAAACCGTGCAACTGTAATTACAGTAACTGTTTTCGTAAGACATGTATGGCTTCAGCATGTATCCCGGGCCGTACTTCAATCCGGCGGGATGAAGTATGTGTGTCGGACACTGTACAACACATAAATGGCAACCGGTACACAAGTCTTTAAACCGTTCGATATTTAAAGATCCCGGAGGCGTTACGGGGATTCTTCCGGAATTGTCGCCGCCGTCGCCTTTGGCAAACGTCGATATCGTCGGAATAGAACCGACTAATACGGCGCTTGTTGTTATGAATGAACGGCGGCTTTCCGAAACGGTCGCAAGAGATAATGCCTTTTCCTTAGCGTTTTTAGTGGTAGACAAATTTGCCGCCGTTTTACGTTCTTTCTTTTTAAGCGAAACCGGAGCAAAGGCGTATCGTAGACTTTTCCTGTTACATGCGGATGTACAATTAAAGCAAGTTATGCAACGTGATGCATCTACCGTCATGTTTTTCGAATCAATAGATTCCGCTTTGCATATTCTCTCGCATAAGCAACATTGATTGCATTTGTTTTTGTCGAACGTGATGCGAAACAATGAATAACGTGAAACAAGGCTTAATAATGCACCGACAGGGCAAATCGTATTGCAAAATAACCTCCCTCTGTAAAATACCATGACGGCGAATACGGCAAAAGCGACTACTGCTGAGACAAAAGCGACGGTAGAGGTGCGTATGGTAACATTATATAAGGAATAGTTTCCTTTGGAAGAAAGTATTTCTGCCAAAATATTATTTACCCAAATGGCGACAGGGCGAAATATATTCGTGGCAATACGTCCGAAATTGCTGTAAGGATCAAGGAGTAAGCATAATTCCATCATTCCGGCAACAGTCAATATGACTGTTATGCCTAAAATCACGTAACGTAACAAGTTGGCTGGTTTATGATAATGAAAACGACTTCTTTTCTTTTTTCTTTGCTTTTTCTTTCCTGTGCATGATATACGGTTGAATATATCCTGCAAGACACCAGCCGGACATATAATCGAACAATAAATGCGCCCGAAAAATAGCGTTAACAGGAAATATATGATAAGTATTATGCCCGCACCCGTTAAAATTGCCGGTAATAATTGTATTTCCAACAATTTACTTAATGCATCCGGAAGTATATCCCTGAAATCTATGAAAAATAACAATATAGGCGTGAATATAACAACCGCAAGTATTACTCTTAATACTTTCAATATATTTATTGTTTTTTTTCTCATTTATTGTACGCTCTTTTCGCTGTTTTAAATTTTTATTCTTTTAATAGTTATATTTTTCAGATCCGTAGTGCCTAATTTAAGAGTTTGCCCCATTCCTATATGTCCGACGGCATTCAGATCAAGTTTTTTTACCTGATTAAAAAATTGTAGCGCCGCTGTATCTATTGCTACTATATCTTTGGAAGCAATAAGCGTTTTCGAAGTAGTTACATCGGCTGCGCTTTTCCCCTGTGGGCCATTCTGGTGCATCATACGATAAGAGTCGACAATGTTCAGGATGGGTTTTTTGTCCCATGTGCAGATGTCGGCTATACATTGTTGCAGGTCGTTGGAATGGAAATAGCGGCGATCCCACACGATACCCATATAGTTTTTCATCGCGCATGACAATTTTGCGCCTCCGTGATTTTTAAGTACGGGGACATTTATCCAGGCGTCGGCTTCCATAAGCGCATCATGTATTTTAAACGATTTTAGACTTACGGCCTTCGGCAATACTATTTCTTTCGAATAATATTTTTCATCGTTTCCGGGAAGCATAACGCCTCCGGCTTCTTTTACCGCAGCTTCGATTCCGCTTGATGCATAACATCTCTTCCAATCGTCACATGTATGATCGAATACGGAAACTTTAGATGCACCGGCATCAATGCATTTCTTAACTAATGCTCCGATAAGTTTGGGATTGGTGTTTCCTGCAAGTTCGGGTGCACGATCCCAACCTATATTTGGTTTGATGACTATTTTCTGCCCTTTTTTCACAAAGTTGCCGATACCTCCAAGGGCTTCCAGCGCTTTGTCTAACATGATTTCCGGTTCTCCACCCATTACGGCTACCATATCCGGCGCCTCTTCCACGGCAATCATATTTGAATTTAATGCTGCCTGTAAACCGTCAAATTTCAGTGATGCCACTGCTCCTGCGCCCATAAGTGCGCCTGCTCTTAAAAAATCTCTACGTTTCATAATTAAAATATTATTATTGCTGTTGCAAATATAGAATTCCTTGTTAAATAATAAACGTAGTTTTTAGTTAAAAAAGAGAAATTTATACGCAAAAAGAAAAGCATTGAGTGTAGGGCGAAAAATCCGAAAGCAAAGCGAAAAGAACGGAGGACGGCCTTCCCATCTCTAATTGGCGTTTCACTCCTGCATGGAATTGTCCGAAGAATCGTCTGCCGCCGTGAATCCGTAGTATACTACGCCTTATCCGCCGCCAATAGTTTTGACGCCTATAAGTCGGTCGTATCTGGCTCCCATAGGGTGATAATAGACTGCGATCGTATATTCGTTTTCGGTTTCGAAAAAATTACCTTCGGTTTCTGCCGACGTTGGTTTTGTCGCTCCTTTGGCCATAAATACATAGTGATAATTGTATAATCCCTGTTTCAGCATGACCGCTTTTTCGTAGGAACCGGTTTCCGCATTGTATTCCATACGGCTTCGGTCATCCATGATATTATGGAATAAATCACCTGCGATATGAATATCGCCGCTGTGCAGGAATTCGGATGCCAGCGAGAAATGTACTATGTAGTAATCCGCCTCGGTATCCGGGTTCTGACATTCGCTGCAACGGATAAAAAAACGTCCGTTTTGATCCTGGTCGTATAAGTATGAGTTCCCGGTGCATTTGTGTTCCTGAAATAATGTTGCATGATAATAGGGATTATAGAAACCGATTTTTTCCACTCCCATGCCGTTATAGCGGTGTGTTGGAAATTCTATGCGCCGGTATTCATTCCCGGCTTCGAATATCAGGCTTTTGTTGTGTTTATATTGTATCTGTTTGTTGATGATCGTTAGCGGCTGGATATCTGTTCGTATATCATTGCGGTTATTATTCTGATAAACAAATATTTTAAGGTCATTTTGTGGGTAAATAATATTTATATTTGTTTGATTGACGGTGAAATCGATTTGTTGGTGCGTTTTATTGAAATCAATATCGGTATTTCCACTTATGAATGCATCTATTGCAATCAGTGGCTCCACTATGGAAAAGCATGCCGTGAAAACAATATTATCCGTATCTTCTTCATCATAAACTTGAACAACATAGTTTCCGGAAACAGTAAGTTGCGTTTCTTCATTCGGGAAATATACATGATAATTTGTGTAGTGGGTCATTGTATTCATCGAATTGGCAAAGTCTTCTATCGTCACATGCCGGAATCCCTTCATGTATTCAATAGGCAATAGCGCCGATTTTTTCCACTCCGCATCACAATGAATGAGGGAATATGCAAATCGCCCGCTTGAACGGTGTAGTGCGTCGAAAACTATCTCAATTCTCTTTTCTCCGCCCAGTTCGATATACGGTTCGGACAGAAGTTCCCCTTCTACTTTTATTTCCAGACTTTTTATGTCGTCGCGAAATATTTCCGTACGAAACGCTTCCTGTGCACCTGCAAATCCGCAAGTCATAAATAACAGTGTGAGGGTCGTAAGTATATATATATATGTACGCATAATAAATTAAAGTTTCATGTACACACGATTTCATATCGATCGTGAATCGACTTGCAAACGTACGTGAAAAAGTTCGGTTTTACAAGTGTTGTAATATAAAAATCCGGTGAGGGCTTGTAAAAGGATATATTGGATATTTTTATGTGTCGTAAAATTTCCATAAAATTCTGTATATATGGCGCTTTATTTCTTCTCCGAGATTGTTTCGAATTTCAATTAAAGAAATTTTTCTTTATTTTTTTGGGGATTTTGTATGGCGAGTGGAAAAAAAGTGTAATTTTGCGCAGCATTTTCAAAAACGGAAATTTGTAACAAACATGACAGAGTTTATTAGAATTAAGAAAGGATTAGACATAAATCTTGCAGGCAAGGCGCTGGAGGTATTTTATAATGTCGATAGTTCGGATCATTATGCAATCGTTCCTGACCATTATGTCGGTATAACACCCAAAGCGATTGTTCGCGAAGGCGATATTGTTAAGATAGGGTCTCCGTTGATGGTAGATAAGAATCACCCGGAGATAAAATTTGTTACGCCAGTTAGCGGGGTAGTTTCTGGCGTGAATCGGGGCGAAAAACGTAAATTATTGAATATTACGGTTAAATCGGGTAAACAAATCGGATATGAACAGATCGAAGTGAAAAATGATATTTTCTCGTATAGCGCCGATGAAATGAAGGAATTGTTGCTAAACATAGGCATGTGGCCTTGTATAAAGCAGCGTCCTTATGACCGAGTGGCCAATCCTTCGGATATGCCGCGGGATATATTCGTAAGCGGTCATAATTCGGCTCCTTTGGCGCCCGATATGGAATATCTGATGAAAAAGGAAGAAGAATACCTGATGACAGGCCTCAGAGCGCTTACGTTGCTTACCAAAGGAAAAGTTTACGTCGGAGTGAAATATGAGTCGACATTGAGCACGATGCAATACGGGGATGCCGAAGTCGTAAGGCTTGTAGGGCCGCATCCGGTCGGAAATGTAGGCGTAATGATAAATAAAATCAAACCGGTTAATAAAGGGGAGGTTGTCTGGACGCTTAATGCTGCCGATGTAATTATAATAGGGCGTATTTTAAAAGAAAAATTGCTTGATTATTCAAAAGTGATAGCTGTAACGGGGCCTGAGTTCCTCCGGTGTGGGTATGTACGAGTACAACCCGGATGTACGATCGATAGCATAATCAACGGAAAACTAAAGGAGGAAGGGCGGAACATTCGCTTGATAAGCGGTAACGTGCTGACAGGGACAAAAGTAGGTCCGAATGACTATCTTGGCGCATACGATTATCAGGTAACCGCAATACCGGAAGGGGATGACGTCAATGAATTTCTGGGTTGGGCTACTCCCGGATTTAAGAAATACAGTATGAGTCGCGCTTATTTCACTTGGTTGCATAAAAATTATATAGAACAGAAACCGGACGCCCGTATACGTGGAGGGAAACGTGCGATGATCATGTCGAATGAATATGACAAGGTATTCCCGATGGATATTTTGCCCGAATATCTTTTGAAAGCTATCATCGCATTTGATATAGATAAAATGGAGAAGTTGGGTATTTATGAAGTAGCGCCCGAAGATTTTGCGTTGTGTGAATTTGTGGATACATCGAAAATAGAAATACAAAAAATCGTCCGTAACGGACTTGATATGTTGTATAAAGAGATGAATTAAAAACACGGTGAAGTATAAATTAAAAAATAAATAATTGTGAAAGCGTTAAGGAATTATCTCAACAAGATTAAACCTAATTTTGAAGAAGGAGGTAAACTGTCGATGTTCCGATCGGTTTTTGAAGGATTCGAGACGTTTTTGTTCGTTTCAAACGAGACTTCAAAATCGGGAGTGCACATTCATGACAGTATTGATTCGAAACGTACCATGTCGGTTGTAATCGTGGCGTTGATGCCTGCGTTGCTGTTTGGTATGTATAATACCGGTTATCAGCATAATCTGGCGACAGGCGTTGATCCGGGATTTTGGACGACGTTGATCTATGGTTTTCTGGCCGTATTGCCTAAAATTGTTGTTTCGTACGTAGTCGGGTTAGGTATTGAGTTTGTTGTTGCTCAGTGGAAAAAAGAAGAGATACAGGAAGGATTTCTTGTGTCGGGTATGTTAATCCCTATGATTGTGCCGATAGATACGCCGTTGTGGATGATTGCTGTGGCTACTGCTTTTGCTGTGATATTTGCAAAAGAAGTATTCGGAGGAACAGGCTACAATGTATTTAATGTCGCTTTGGTAACGCGTGCGTTCCTGTTTTTTGCCTATCCGGCGGCAATGTCCGGCGATCAGGTTTTTGTTCGTACGGAACCGGTTTTCGGAATCGGAGGCTCGCAGATTACGGACGCCTTTTCAGGCGCCACTCCTCTCGGACAGATTGGGATTGCTGCTAAAGAAACAATCGGTTCTTTTCAAACGGTCGACGTATTGGGACATCCGATATCGACCTGTGACTATTTTATCGGGCTTATACCGGGATCTATTGGCGAGACGTCGGTCGTGGCGATCATGATGGGCGCCGCTATTTTGTTATTGACGGGAATAGCAAGCTGGAAAACCATGGTTTCCGTTTTTGCCGGCGGTGCGGTTATGGCTGCAATATTCAATTTGATAGGTTCGACGGTGGTCATGACCATATCTCCCGTTGACCATCTGTTCCTGGGTGGTTTCGCTTTCGGAGCCGTATTTATGGCAACCGATCCCGTCACTTCCGCCCGTACCGAAACAGGAAAATATATCTACGGTTTACTTGTCGGGGCTTTTGCCATTATCATACGCGTGCTTAATCCGGGATACCCCGAAGGTATGATGCTTGCAATTCTGTTAATGAATACGTTTGCGCCTCTGATTGACTATTATGTTGTGGAAAGCAATATCAGGCGTCGTCTAAAACGAGTCGCCGTAAAATAATTTGATAATACGAAGGATCATGAATAGAGATAGTAATGTATACACAATAACATACGCTTCCGTAATGGTTGTGCTGGTGGCGGTTTTACTTGCTTTTACCTCCGAATCGCTGAGGAGTTACCAGAAAAAAAACGAAGCGAATGATAAGAGGCAGCAGATCTTGCGATCGGTGAATGTGTCGGTGTCGGGCAGTGAGACCGAAAAGAAATATAACGAACTGATAAAGGAATCGTTTTTGGTAAACGATAAGGGTGAACGGCTTGACGGTGATGCGTTTGCCGTTGATGCGTCTAAAATGTTTTCGGAAAATACATATCCGGTTTTTGTGGCCGATATTGACGGTGCTGCAAAGTATGTCATGGTTATGTATGGAACAGGACTTTGGGGGCCGATATGGGGATATGTTTCCGTGAACGAAGATAAAAATACGGTTTTCGGAACGGATTTCAGTCATCAGGGTGAAACGCCGGGATTAGGGGCAGAAATTGCAACTTCGATATTCAGTTCTCAGTTTTCGGGTAAACATATATTCCTGAATAATGAGTTTAAGAGCATCGCTGTTGTGAAACCCGGTAAAGCGGCTCAAGGGCAGGATTATGTGGATGGGATTTCGGGCGGAACAATCACAAGTAATGCAGTCGATCAGATGATCCATAACAGCCTGAAAAGTTATGTTGGTTTTTTAAACGCTAAAAATTGAAGAATTATGGGACTATTATCCGGAAAAAATAAAGAGATTTTGTTAGGCCCCCTGAGCAGGAATAATCCGGTTATTATTCAGATGCTGGGTATTTGTTCCGCCTTGGCTGTGACGGCCAAGATGGAGCCGGCTATTGTCATGGCGCTTTCGGTGACGGCTGTAGTAGCTTTTTCAAATGTGATCATATCATTGATTAGAAATACGATTCCAAACCGGATACGTATTATCGTGCAGTTGGTCGTTGTTGCGGCGCTGGTGACCGTTGTGAGCGAGGTATTGAAGGCTTTTGCCTACGAGGTGAGTAAACAGTTGTCAGTCTTCATCGGGTTGATCATAACGAACTGTATCCTGATGGGACGTCTGGAAGCGTTTGCATTGGGAAATCGTCCGTGGGCGTCCTTCCTTGACGGTATAGGAAACGGATTGGGTTATGGCATTATTTTGGTAATAATAGCTTTCTTTCGTGAGTTGCTGGGGTCGGGTACGCTTTTTGGCTATCAGATAATACCACAAGCGGTATATGACGCCGGCTATGCTAATAACGGTTTGATGATTATGCCCCCGATGGCATTGATTTGCTGTGCTGTTATTATCTGGATACACCGTTCGCGAAATAAAGATCTTCAGGAAGAAAATTAAGCAGAATAAAAAAAACTAAGAATGGAACAAATATTAAGCACATTCGTACGGTCGATTTTTGTTGAGAATATGATTTTCGCATACTATCTGGGTATGTGTTCGTATCTGGCTGTTTCGAAAAATGTAAAGACCGCATTAGGATTAGGTATAGCGGTAACGTTCGTCCTTGTTTGTACGTTACCGATTAATTATCTGTTAGAAAACTATGTATTGAAAGAAGGCGCATTGAGCTGGCTCGGCCTGCAATATGCCGAGGTGAACCTGAGTTTCCTTTCGTTTATCATCTTTATTGCAATTATTGCATCGTTCACGCAATTGGTGGAGATGGTAGTTGAAAAATTTCTTCCGTCCCTGTATTCTTCATTGGGAATCTTTTTGCCTTTGATAGCCGTAAATTGCGCCATCATGGGAGGTTCCCTGTTTATGCAACAGAAAGCGTTTATAAACGTGGGAGAAGCGACGGCATACGCATTCGGATCGGGGATAGGCTGGTTAATTGCTATTCTGGGAATGGCTGCAATTCGTGAAAAGCTGGCATATTCGAATATCCCAAAACCGCTGAGAGGTTTAGGTATCGCTTTTATCATAACCGGTCTGATGGGTATTGGGTTTATGTGTTTCTCGGGACTTAAAATCTAAATTATTAACGAAAAAAAATGAATCTGTAAAATGATAATATTAATGTCAGGCGGACTAACGATTATGGCCGGAGCCGTGATTTTCCTATTAATCACGTTGATATTGGTCGGATTATTGCTTGCAGCAAAGGCAAAATTGATACCATCCGGCAATGTGAAGGTGGTAGTTAACGGTGAAAAGGAATTTGAAGTTCCCATCGGAGGGACGGTGTTGAGTGCGCTCCAGAGTCAGGGTATCTTTCTTTCATCTGCTTGCGGAGGTAGCGGAAGTTGCGGACAGTGCCGTTGCCAGATTCCGGAAGGTGGCGGTAATATCCTCCCGACGGAAGTCGGCTTTTTCTCGCGTAAGCAAATTCAGGCAAACTGGCGTCTCGGATGCCAGACCAAAGTAAAGGAGAATATCGCAATAAAGGTGCCGGATGAAGTATTTGGCGTGAGAGAGTGGGAGTGTACGGTTATTTCGAACAGGAACGTTTCTACTTTTATTAAGGAGTTTATTGTCGCTTTGCCCGAGGGTGAACACATGGATTTCATACCGGGTTCGTATGCACAGATCAGGATACCCGAGTTTTCAATGGATTATGACAAGGATATCGATAAGGATTCTATCGGCCCCGATTATCTTCCGGCCTGGGAACAGTTCGGGTTACTCGGCCTGAAATGCCATAATAGTGAGGGAACGATCCGCGCCTATTCAATGGCCAACTATCCGGCCGAAGGAGATCGCATAATGCTCACGGTACGTATTGCTACGCCTTCATTCAAGCCAAAACCACAGGTTGGATTCATGGATGTTATGCCGGGTATCGCATCGTCTTATATCTTTACGCTGAAACCGGGCGATAAAGTGATGATGAGCGGTCCTTACGGCGATTTCCATCCAATCTATAACTCCAAACGCGAGATGATGTGGATTGGCGGCGGCGCCGGTATGGCACCTCTCCGCGCACAGATTATGCACCTAACGAAGACGCTTCGTATCGCCGATCGTAAGATGTCGTATTTCTACGGTGCCCGTGCTCTCAACGAAGTGTTCTATCTCGAAGATTTCCTTGCAATCGAAAAGGAATTTCCAAACTTTACATTCCATCTGGCGCTCGACCGTCCGGATCCGCTTGCCGATAAGGCAGGGGTTAAATATACGGCAGGTTTCGTTCATCAGGTTATCTACGAAACATATCTGAAGAATCACGAAGAACCGGAAGAAATAGAGTATTACATGTGTGGTCCGGGACCTATGTCGAAAGCCGTCGAAGGTATGCTCGACAGCATTGGCGTGCCTCTCGAAATGCTTCATTTCGACGATTTCGGAGCATAAACCGACAAAAAACAAGTCTTCTCTCTCTCTTTTATTTTTATCGTAAGAGAGAGAAAGATTTTTATCAAAAAAATATGTATATAACACAATATTTTCATGCCATGCAGCGTTTTGAATTAAAATTGTATCTCTGAACAATAGAGGCAGGTGACAAAGCAGATGTGTTGAAAAAAATGATACGCTGTACGATTGGAGCAGTCTCTATGTTTAAAATAAATTTTATACTAAGATGAAACAATTATTATTTACCTTTTTTGCAGTAGTGTTGTGCTATTCATTGTTTTTTGACAATGAGGACAAGCCTGCAACTGTCGATGGATTAAATTACATTTATGAAGAAACTTCGCCCGATGTGTATCCTGTAAAAGATACGCTAAATCCTTATGTGTATAATGTCGTTAAGATAAATGACAATGCTGCCGGCAAATCCGCAGAGATTGCCGGATCTTCTGTGATAACATTCAGCCCTTTTGTTGTGATGCGCGAGTAACATCCCATAAAATTCATCCATTCTTTTCAGAATGAATCCAAGCCGCTTTTTAGCGGCTTTTTTTATATAATATCTTATGATTTTTATCGCAATATCAATAGCGCTACATTTTCTACATGGTGCGTGTGAGGGAACATGTCTACCGGCTGTACTTTGCATACGCGATATTTTACGCTCAGGCGGTTCAGATCCCTTGCCTGTGTCGCGGGATTACAGCTGACATAGACGATGCGTTCGGGCGCTGTTGCGAGGATGATGTCGGTAACGTCGTCGTGCATTCCTGCGCGGGGAGGGTCTGTGATGATAACGTCGGGCTGTCCGTGCCGGGCAATGAATTCGGAAGTAAGCAGATCTTTCATGTCGCCTGCGAAAAACTCCGTGTTATCCAGATGGTTCAGGCGGGCGTTTATCACGGCATCTTCAATAGCTTCGGGGACATATTCTATGCCTGTTACTTTTTTGGCATTACGGGCGATGAAATTTGCTATCGTGCCCGTGCCCGTGTATAAGTCATATACGGTCTCATTGCCCGTCAAGCCTGCAAATTCACGCACTATCGAATATAACCTGTATGCCTGGCGGCTGTTTGTCTGGTAGAATGATTTCGGCCCGACTTTGAATTGTAAGCCTTCCATTTCTTCGATGAAATGGTCTTTGCCGTGGAAAGTCAGGACTTCCCGGTCGGTTATCGTATCGTTGCATTTGCTGTTGATGACATACATGAGCGATGTTATTTCGGGAAAATTGTCTTTCACGGCGTTGAGCAGGCGTTCCCTTTTTTCTTTATCATCTTCGAAAAAGACAACAATAATCATCACTTCCCCGTTAGACGATGTCCGTACGATAAGTGTGCGGATAAAGCCGTTCTGGACGCGCAGATCGAAAAACGGGTAGCGGCTGGCAATGCAGAAATCCTTTACAAACAGACGTATCCGGTTCGATATATCATCCTGTAACAGGCATTTGCGAATATCGAGAACTTTGTCGAACATTCCGGGTATATGGAAACCCGCGCCGTCCATTGCGTTGAATGTCGTGTCGCTTGATATTTCTTCGTCAGTTAGCCACCGTTTGTTAGAAAACGTATATTCCAGCTTGTTGCGGTAAAGCGTCGTTTGTTCGGAACCTGCTATCGGGTAAATTTCTTCCGCTTCAACCTTTCCGATTCTGGCGAGGTTGTCGATAACCTGTTTATGCTTGTATTTAAGCTGTGTCTCGTAAGGCAGATGCTGCCATTTGCATCCCCCGCATATCGTGAAATGTTCGCAAAACGGCTCTGACCGTTCCTCCGAATATTTATGAAACCGTACGGCGCGCCCTTCCGCATAACTGTTTTTTTTTCGTGTGAGTTGTATGTCTGCAATATCGCCGGGTGCGGCCCACGGCACGAAAACGACCATGTCATTAACTTTGGCCAAAGCTTTACCTTCGGCCGCCACATCCGTGATCTCCACTTTTTCCAGTACGGGTAATTCCTTTTTTTTGTGTCCCAAAACAGTTGGTTTTATATGTTTTCGCGGCAAATTTACAGGAAAAAGTCCGGTTGTACAAATGCAGTAAATGAAAATTGACTCCGGACTTCCCGCCGGTTTGAATAAAAACCGTTGCCTGTTCTGTGTAATATTTTTGAATTTACTGTTACCTTTGTCCCCACTGTCGGATTTGTTAAGGAATGATTCAACTTAATTTAATAAATATGGAAGATGTAAAATGTAAAATGCGGATGTTTATCGCAACGGCCATTATCTTTGGCTGCGTATCCGTAGCACAGTCGCAGCAGGAAAAACAGGTTGCGAAGTATTATGTGGCGGCATATATCTGGCCGTCGTGTCATGACGACCCGTTGGCGCATGAAAAATTGTGGCCGGAAGGAATCGGCGAGTGGGAAGTGATTAAGAAAGGCAATCCCCGTTTCGACGGGCATTATCAGCCGCGACAGCCGCTTTGGGGTTATGAACCGGACAACGACCCGAAGGTGGTGGAGAAATGGATTGATGCGGCGACTGACCATGGCGTCAACGTGTTTGTATATGACTGGTATTGGTACGAAGAAGGCCCTTTTCTCGAAAGCGCCCTCAATGACGGTTTCCTCAAGGCTTCTAATAACGGTAAGATGCAGTTCTACATCATGTGGGCGAATCACGACGTGAAATACAATTACTGGAACGTGCATCGCTACAGGGACAACACGGATATTCTATGGAATGCCAGGGTAGACCGGAAAAACTATGAAATCATCGTTGACAGGGTGATCAACCAATATTTCAAGCGTCCGAATTATTTTAAAATTAACGGCGAGCCTGTTTTCTCTATTTTTAGCGTGGACAAATTGCTGGAAAGTTTCGGCGGAAGTGTTGAAGAAACCCGCAAAGCGCTGGATTATTTCCGTGACGAAGTGAAGAAAGCCGGTTTTCCGGGATTGCACATACAATGGAACCAGGGAGGCGGCTCGCTGATGTCGCGGGAAGCGGCAGGACGATTTTCGGACAGGGTAAATGCAATGGGTTTCAACAGCGTTGCCATGTACAACATGGGCGGCACGCAGGAAGATTATATAGTTTATGGAGCCAATTCCGTCAAAATACGGGCACAGATGGATTCCATCCTGGATATACCGCTGTTCCCCTGCGTTTCAATCGGCTGGGACGATACGCCCCGCTTTCCCGCAAAAGGCATGAAAGATGTCGTACATTACCACAACACGCCTCAAAGTTTCGCCGCCTTGCTTTCCAAAGCGAAGCAATACGCGGACAGTCATCCTGAACAGCCGCCTTTGATTACCGTCAACGCATGGAACGAGTGGGTAGAGGGCAGTTACCTCCTTCCTGATATGCTCAACGGTTTCGGCTATCTCGAAGCGGTAAAGTCGGTATTCATTGACGGCAAATACGATAAGTTTGATTATTAAAAAAGGTGGTAACTCATGTTACGCAGTTGCCTGATTACAGAACTGCGCGATACGCCCCCGTCCCGGAATCGGATACGATTCTATACTTCACGCGGCAAGGATTTGTGTATTACCGGCATACTCCGGACAGGCTCAGGCTTGCTTCAGTCTGACCCTGTTGTTGAAGCCGTTCCCCCATACATCGTGGGCGCAGGCGTCCATGCATCGTGGAAGCAGGCGTCCATACATCGTGGGCGCAGGCGCCCATACATCGTGGGCGCAGGCTTCCATACATCGTGGAAGCAGGCTTCCATGCATCGTGGAAGCAGGCTTCCATGCATCGTGAGTTAATAAGTACAAAGTCATACCGCGTGAAGTATAATACCGGAAGCGGATACGCTCCCAGCCTGCTACGCAATGCGCAACCAGTCCGGGGATATGCCGGGCAATTGCGTAACATGAG
>JAISEJ010000029.1 GCA_031264155.1 Tannerella sp.
TCATCCGCGACAATGACCTTACCTTCCTTATCGTAAAGGAACTGTTCGACGCCGGAATATTCGTCAACCCGGTCCTTTCGCCGGCCGTAGCGTCGCAGGACACGCTGATACGTTTTTCATTAATGGCAACACATACAAAAGAACAGTTGGATTATGCGCTGGAAGCTATTCGGAAGATATTCAAAATACATCACCTGATTTAATCACCGACCGAAAAACATGAAATTTATTCAGGGTAAAAGTTGTTGTTGCGGATTAAGTGTAAAAGGCTGTTCCCGGGCGAAAAACAAACTTAATAATTACGATTGGCTGCATGATATCAAAGAAGCGCAGACAGCTACCGATTTTGTGGAAGTTCAATTCAAGAACACGCGTAAAGGATATTTCCTCAACAGCGAACACATATCGCTGGAAAAGGGCGATATTGTAGCCGTAGAATCCGTTCCCGGACATGACGTCGGGACAGTGACGCTGACGGGAAAACTCGTATTGCTGCAGATGAAGAAAAACCGGTATCGTTTCGACGAGGAACCGAAAATCGTCTATCGCATCGCCCGGCAGGCGGATATTGAAAAATACGAAGAATCCAAGAAACGCGAGCATCCGACGATGATTCGTTCCCGCCGGATAGCGACGGAACTTGGCCTTAACATGAAGATCGGCGATGTGGAATACCAGGGCGATGGCAACAAGGCCATATTCTACTATATAGCCGACGAGCGCGTTGACTTCCGTCAGCTGATAAAGATTTTGGCCGAAACCTTTCACGTTCGCATAGAAATGAAACAGATAGGCGCGCGCCAGGAGGCCGGTCGTATCGGTGGCATAGGCCCCTGCGGACGCGAGCTTTGCTGTTCGGCATGGATGAGCAGCTTTATCTCGGTAGCTACCGATGCCGCACGCTATCAGGATTTGTCCATGAACCCCCAGAAGCTTGCAGGCCAGTGCGCCAAACTCAAATGTTGCCTTAACTACGAAGTAGATGCTTACGTCGAAGGACGCAAGCAACATCCTTCGCGTAAAATAGAGCTTATTACGGCAGACAGTACATACTATCACTTCAAGACGGACATATTAAAGAGTGAAATCACTTATTCCACCGACAAGGTTCAACCCGTAAATCTTATGACCATATCTTCGCAACGCGCTTTCGACATTATACAAATGAACAAAAAGGGCGGAAAGCCATTCTCCCTGCTCTGCGATTCGGAGGTCAAGGAGGAAAAGCGCGATTCCAAAGATATTCTGGACGACAACATTTCCCGTTTCGACAAAGCAAAGAAGAAGAAGAAAAAGAAGAAGTCGAACAGCAAAAATAATACTGCCGGCAAATCAAGCAGTGAATAAAGATGAAAGCAGATTCGTTAAGCAACATCATAATCGCC
This sequence comes from Tannerella sp., assembly GCA_031264155.1. Taxonomy (GTDB): domain Bacteria; phylum Bacteroidota; class Bacteroidia; order Bacteroidales; family Tannerellaceae; genus Tannerella. The sequence goes on from JAISEJ010000029.1 coordinate 1,386, forward strand.
GTTATAACGGCTTCATGCCTTTGCTTTTCATGTGGCAATGACACCGTTTATAACAAGTTTCAGCCGGTACGCGACAAAGTGTGGGACAAGCGGTCGGAATATTACTTTAAGTTTGAGATAAAAGATTCCTCCATACCTTATAACATCCTGCTGCAGATACGTAATAACGATATGTACGGCTATCAAAACTTATGGCTGCTCTGCGAACAGCTGCAACCCGACAGCATTTCGGTAAAAGACACGATAGAGTGCATGTTGGCAGATGATTTCGGGAAATGGAACGGCAACGGCATCACGCTTTTCCAAAGCCGGTTTACGCTTCACGATCATTATATTTTCCCCGATACGGGGCAATATACAATAAGCATACGCCACGGCATGAGGGATGACAGCCTGAAAGGAATAGAAGACATCGGACTGTTCATCGAAAAAGCAAAATGAAATCCCGGTTATAAGAGTTTTTTTGCATGCCCGAAAAAAGGAATTATTTTCAGAAATCGCTATATTTTCCTATTTAGCCGTTCAGTTTTTGCGTTTGTCATACCGTGGTAGAAGAAGTTACTATTTTGAATTGATGTTTGCATATCATTTTTACTGTAGTTGCAAATTCATTTAATGCTATTGCTCACCCACACCACTATATCATTTTCGATTTAACCGCCGCAATAATATGGTGACCGAAGGTTTCGAGGTCAAGACCGAAACTGTTACAGCTATTTTATATGCTCTCTGCCGGCGATTTGTGACTCTTTTTCTTACCTCCACGAAAGTTTTCCGAAAAAAATCCTGTTTTTATTGCATGATAATTTTATTTTTCTCACCTTTACCGTCTATATTATAAGTCTCTCAATTAAAAAAACAAGGCAATGAACAGGATTTTTTTTTTCATATCGTTCTGTTATCGGGTATACTGATATCGTGTAACAACAGTGAATATGAAGAAGCAGGAGTGACCGGAGCCGGTTATGAAAAATTGAATAGTGAGAATTTCATCTCTAAGGAAGACGTTATCGGCAAAGCTCCAACCATTTTCGCCAAACTCACTGAATCCGTTTTCGAAGCAAAAGCGACAACATATTCGGAAGAATTGGCAGGTTTTTTGAGCGAAAGGGAAATTAAGCAAATCTTCCCCGTCAAGGACAATAAAAAAGTATTGAATGCTTACTACATCGTTACGTACGAAGGCGGCGGTTTCGCTATAATCGGCGCAGATGAACGGATACCCGAAATCCTGGCCTTCTCCGAAGATTCGGATTTCCCGTTCGAAAGTGAAGAAATAACGCTTGACATGGAAAATAAAGAAATTCCTTTAGGATTGCATTTTTGGCTAAACGACATGAAAACCGCCGTTTCGCTGCTAAGAACCAAAAATATTAATATTTTTATGGACGGTGACAATACTGTGGAAATCTACAGCGGTGGAGGGCTACCGGGAAGTTATCCCAACGAAGATTATCCTTTCGGTTACATGTTAACTACCAAATGGGGACAGAAAAACGGATACAACCAATATATACCCTTATGTTCTTCCGGTAGTCAACAGGCTTCCGCCGGATGCGGCCCGGTTGCTTTAGCTCAGATAATGAAATATTGGGAATATCCTCCCGTTACGTTCAACTGGGCTAATATGGCCGGTACTTATGCCACAACCGCAACAGCGACCCTTCTGTCTGACATATATGATGCAACCAACTCGTATTCGGATCCGAGCGATAATTGTGCAACTCTAACGGTTCAGAATCAAATGTATTATGCATTAAATAATTACGGATACTATAATTCAAACTGGTTTCATCCATTTAATATTACAACTGCGAAAAATGAAATCTCATCCGACAGGCCGGTTCTTTTATTTGCGAGTGTAGAAGGTAATAGTGGAGCTGCTCATTATTGGGTTACGGATGGTCAGTTTAGTCTGGTGATGATAGATCTCAACAATCAGGCAAATTCACAGGAACATTACTATTTTCACATGAATTGGGGTTGGTATGGAGATTATAATGGATGGTATAAAAGCAACGTCTCTTCGCCAGAATACCGCCGGGAGAAAAAATATGGAAAAGATCTTTTAGAAGTGATTTAAAAAGTATTCTATCTATACCCCCCCCCAATTAATATAAAAGAAAGCTATACTTCGCACGGTCTGGTTTTGTGCATTGCCCGTCAGGGCATTTTTGAAAGTCTCTAAGTATACTTTGAGGGGTTCCAAAGATACCCGGAGAGTTTTTTTTCCGCAAAAAGGAGCGCCGGAAGCCAGCTAAAGAGCGTAATATACTTTTTATAGCACCACCCGAAAATTTAATTGCTTACGCAGAGAATTGGAATTTTAAGCAACAAATGACTATGAAAACCTCTTTATTCACAGGTTTGCGACAATTTGATTTACACTCCAATCAGCCCTGCTCTTTCCTTGCCGCGTCTATCCTGAGAAAAATAAACAACAGTATCGTGAACCCCCACAGGGCCGATCCTCCATAACTGAAAAACGGCAAAGGGATTCCTATTACGGGGGTAAGGCCGCACACCATTCCGATATTGACGAAAGCATGGAAAAAGAATATCGCCGCCACGCCATACCCATATACCCGTCCGAACACGGACGTCTGCCGTTCGGCAAGTAATATGAGGCGCAGGATAAACACCCCGTAAACAAAAATCACGAAAAACGATCCGATAAAGCCGAACTCTTCCCCTACCGTGCAAAAAATAAAATCCGTATCCTGCTCCGGTACATATTTCAGTTTCGTCTGCGTTCCGTTTAAAAATCCCTTGCCGGAAAAACCGCCGGAACCTATTGCTATTTTAGACTGATTGACGTTATAACCCGTGCCCGCAGGGTCGTCTTCTATTCCCAGGGATACTTTTATGCGCTGCTGCTGGTGAGGCTTCAATACCTTATCGAACACATAATCCACGGAAAACATGAACCCCAGCGATACAAGGGCAAAAAGCGCCAGCAATATATATTTCCAAAGTATCTGCCGGAATGAGTATAAAACCAGGAATACGGAAAAGCCGACAATCACGCCAATCAGCACCCAAGCCATATTGAACGGATAAAACAGGGATAAAATATAGCCTGCAACGCCGGAACATGCCGTTATCAGGAAAAAATACGCGCCTAACTTGCGCTTATCCAGGACAAAATGCAACATGACACAGATTATCGCAAGGATAAGGCTGCATATAATCAACTCGCTTACCGGCGTATTATTCCAGATAAACGATTCATATTTCAATTCAAGAACGAAAAATATAGCCGCACAAAGGCTTGTAAGCAATACGTACCCGGACATTCCTTCGCGGTACAGCACCAGTGTAAAAGCAAGAAAGACAAGTGCGGAACCCGTCTCATGTTGCAAAATAATACATAGCGCCGGCGCCAGCACGATTCCTGCGGAAGCAATAAAACCTCTAACCGTAAGCAAATTAAACTCATACGTATTCATAAACCGCGCAAGGGCAAGCGCCGTTGCAAACTTGGCAAACTCGGCCGGCTGCAGGCGAATGGAAGAGGTAATCACAAGCCACGAACGGGAACCTTTTATATCGGGAGCGATAAAAACGGTCAGGAGAAGCAGCAGGATTATCAGGCCGTATATAGGGTATGCAAATGTTTCAAAGAAATTCTTGTCGAGCATCATGATCAGAAAAATAAGCACGACGGAAGTTCCTATCCAGATAAGCTGCATGGCCGGACGCCCCTGCAGCCCGAAAAATTCGGGATTGTCAAAATCGTAGCTGGCCCCGCAGATACTGATCCAACCCATCGCAACCAATATTACGTACAGCAGAATCGTAAACCAGTCAACCGACTTCCACATGCTCGTCCTCATGCTCTCCATCACTTGCGTTTTCTTCCTCCTTTGCTTTTTTGATGTAATTGATTGACCCCGGCGATGTGCTCCAGTTCTGCATCTGATATTCGAGCCATCTGTCGCCGGCGGGAATTTCGCCGTAGAAATATTTCTCAAGCATCAGTCGGGCTACCGGTACGGATACCGTGGCTCCCCATCCTCCGTTTTCCGCATAAACTACAATGGCCACCTTCGGATTATTCATCGGGGCGAAAGCGATACACGCCGAATGGTCGCGACCGTGCGGATTTTGTACGGTTCCCGTTTTGCCGCAGACGTCAATATTCGGCAGATACATCCTGCCGCAGGTGCCACCCGCTGACGTCACCGCCATGCGCATGCCTTCGACGATATACCCGTAATATTCCTCATTTATCCCGGTATATTTCCTTGTCCGGTAAATCTCTTCCTGTTCCGTATCCTGTATTTTGCTGACCACGTGGGGAACGATATAGAAACCGCGGTTTGCAATCGTAGCGGCAAGATTGCAGATTTGCAGCGGGGTGGCGTTTATTTCCCCCTGGCCGATAGCAATTGATATGATGCTGCTCGAATTCCAGCGCCCGTTATGTGATTTGTCATACGCGCTGCTGTTAGGAATATACCCCCGTTGCTCCCCGGGCAAATCAACGCCTAAAGGATAGCCGAATCCCTGGGCTACGATATAGTTTTTCCAGACCTCAAACGCTTCCTGCACGCTCCCGTAACGCGAGCGACTGTCCAGCATATCATGCAATCCCCAGCAATAGTAGGCGTTACACGACGTTGCCAGCGAGGGCACAAGCGAAATGGGTGAGTAATGCGGGTGGCATTTGGGATGTCCGCCCAGATACGGATAGCCAAGCTCGCATGTATAAACCTTCTCTTTTGTCACAACGCCTTCCTGCAGAAAGATAAGCCCCTGTGTCGGTTTGAAGGTCGACCCCGGCGAATATGACCCCATGATCGTACGATCGAGCAGCGGACGCTGGACATCACGCTCAAGCATCAGGTAGTTGCTGCCGCGCTGCCGTCCGATCAGGAGGCCCGGATCGTAGGACGGCGACGAAACGAGGCAAAGCACCTCGCCCGTGGCAGGCTCTATCATCACGATTGCTCCCGGTTTATTCTGCATAATCATCTCTCCGTAAGCCTGCAGTTCCATATCAATCGACAGCGTGATATTCTTTCCCGATACCGGGGCTATATCATGTTCGCCGTTCTCATATTTGCCCTTGACGCGCCCGTGCGCATCACGCAGCAGAATCTCAACCCCCTTCTCGCCCCGCAATATGTTTTCGTACGACCGCTCAACGCCCGAACGCCCCGAACGATCCCCCGGAGCATAATAATCGTCGGCCTCAAGGTCTTTGCGGTTTACCTCTCCCAGATTGCCCAGTACATTGGCCGCATTCGAGCAGCCGTATTCACGCAATGGGCGGTTACGGATATAAAATCCGGGAAACTTATAAAATTTCTCCTGCAAAACTCCATATTCGACAGCCGAAAGCTGGCTCATAAACATCTGCGAAATATACGGGCTATAACTGGAGTTACTTTTGATGCCTGCCATGCGGCTGTCAAAAAAATCTTTCGTGATTCCCACGGTATTGCAGAAATCGATTGTATCGAATTGCACTATTTCACGCATGATAACCATAATATCATACGACGGCTGGTTATAGACGAGCAACTTCCCGTTACGATCGTATATCACACCGCGGGACGGATATAAGGTGCGTCGCAGAAAAGCATTGCTGTCCGCCCATTTCTTATAATCGTCGCTCATGATCTGCAGGTAAAACAGACGGACGACAAAGATAAATAACAAAGCAAGAACAGCGCCCGCAATTACGTGTCTCCTGTTACTGTAATAATATTTAGGTTTGTTATTCATTTCCGTCTTTTCCCAGATTAAACGCTTCCATAACAAGAATCAGCAACAGTGAAAACAGGATAGCGGATACCATCTTCATAATCATCTGCAGCGGCTGAAAAAAAGTAAAGGATTCTATCACGAACAGTGCCAGATGATGAAATACCGTCAATGTGAAAGCATAGCGGATAAAATTACCGTATCCGAACAGCCTGTAGGAAGGCAAACTTCCTTCGGGCAGGTCTTTCACATCGACAAAACGCTCCAGCAGAGGCCTGCGGATAAAACCTGCAAATGAACACGCGGCAGCATGCATGCCAAACGTGTTTGAAAATATATCAACCACAAGCCCAAGCAGAAACGACAGCATAATAACACTCGAACGGGTCATGTCGACAGGCAATTTCAAAAGAACGTAAATATAAATGAACGGGGTTACAAACTTAAACAGATGTATATTATTCATTATCAGTACTTGTAACAATACAAATACAATGAAATAAACCGCTAATCGAAACCATGTCCTAACCATTTCCCATCGCCTCCCGTTCTATTTCCCATTGTTCATCCTGCGAATGATTGACAATCACCCACAAAGCATTTAAAGACTGAAAATCCGCCGCAAGACGCACTTTTAAAGAGTAAAAATTATAATCGCGCTGCTTATCAAACGATTCAACGACGCCCGTAATAAGTCCCTGCGGGAAAACCGCCGAATAGCCGCTCGTCACAATCGTGTCGCCGACCTGAAACGTTGCATGCGCAGGAAGTTCAAGATACGCATATCTCACATCATCGCCTCGCCATGCCAATCCGCCGAAAAAACTCGTATTTTTCACCTTGCAGTTTACCTTATACTTCGTATTCAAAAGAGAGATCACGATCGAATAATGGTTTTTAACCGTCATAACGATACCAACAACGCCGCGCGGTGAAATAACCCCCATATCAGGGCGTATCCCGTCTCCAAAGCCTTTATTTATCGTAATATAATTGTTAACATAGGTCGTCGTATTGTTTGCAACTCCTGCCGCTATGTATTCATACGTATAATCCGGCGCCGGCACACCGGCAGTTCTTGCCGTATCGGTCAGAAAAACCCGGCTAAAATCGACCGTATCAAGAGACGTCTTTTTCAGCTGTTCCTGCAGCCGGAGGATTTCCATTTCAAGCAAACTGTTATGTTCAAGCAACTGCTGGTTTACGTTCTGAAGATTAAGATAAGAAAGTACGGTATTAGACACTGAAGATATACTGCCCGTAATGGCATTGGCCGAACTCAATATCATGTTCCGCTGATAGGCATTATTTCTGTATATAAGGACAAATGAGATTATTTCACATAAAAGAAACAAAATCCAATGCCTTTTTGATATAAGAAATGCCAGCAGCTTTTGCATAACGGGAACTAATTCCTATACAGGAAATTGAATTTATTCAAATTTTTCAGGGCAACGCCGGTTCCGCGCGCCACGGCGCGAAGCGGATCTTCGGCAACATGAAACTTAATATTTATTTTATCTGTCAGACGCTTTTCCAAACCGCGCATAAGCGCGCCCCCGCCCGTCAGATGAATCCCGTTACGTACAATATCCGCATACAATTCAGGAGGCGTATTTTCCAACGTATTCATGATTGTCGCCTCCACCTTGATGATTGATTTATCAAGGCAATGCGCCATTTCCTGATGGGAAATAGGCACTTCCATAGGGAGTGACGTCATCTGGTTCGGCCCGTGAACAATATAATCTTCCGGAGGATTTTCCAGGGAAGTAAGTACGGAGCCTACATTGATTTTTATCATCTCTGCCGTACGTTCTCCGACCTTGACGTTATGCTGGCGACGCATATATTCCATAATGTCTTCGGTAAAAACATCTCCTGCCGTGCGAATTGAGGTCTTCGTGACAATACCGCCAAGGGAAATAACGGCAACTTCGGTTGTTCCTCCGCCGATATCGACAACCATGTGTCCTTCCGGAGCTTCCACATCAAGGCCAATACCTACCGCTGCCGCCATTGGCTCATCAATAAGATAAACTTCACGTCCTCCGGCTCTTTCGGACGAATCCCTTACGGCGCGACGTTCCACCTCCGTAGCGCCCGACGGCACGCATATAACGATGCGTAAAGAGGGTGAAAACCAACGGTTTTTAAAGTTTATCATTTTTATCATGCCGCGTATCATCTGTTCCGCAGCATAAAAGTCTGCGATAACACCGTCTCCGAGAGGACGTATTGTACGTATCTCGTCGTGCGTTTTTTCATACATCAGGCGAGCTTGTTCGCCGACGGCAAGCACCTTGTCCGTTCGTCTGTCGAGCGCCACTACTGAAGGTGCGTCAACTACTATTTTGTCATCGCAGATGATGATCGTATTAGCCGTACCAAGGTCGATTGCTATATCTTTTGTAAAAGAGAATAATCCCATAGTGTTCTATTTCGTTTTTCGTTGAGAAAATAATTAATGTTTAAAATGACGGATACCTGTTTTTACCATGCTCATATCGTGTTCATCACAATATGCTACCGACAACTTATCGTTGACGGAACCGGCAGGCTGTATAACAGCCGTAACACCCGCCTTTTTCGCTATTTCCACACAATCGGGGAACGGAAAAAATGCATCGGAAGCCATTACCGCGCCGTTCAGGTCAAAATTAAACGAACGGGCTTTTTCTATGGCTTGCTTCAGTGCGTCAACACGCGAGGTCTGTCCCACTCCGCTCGCGCATAACTGTTTGTTCTTAACAAGCGTTATTGCATTTGATTTGCTATGCTTAACAAGCTTGTTTGCAAACAACAAATCCGCAATCTCCGTCTCCGAAGGCGCTTTCTTCGTCATCGGTTCGAGGTCGGCCGGGGTCTGTATACTCAAATCGCGATCCTGCGCCAACACCCCGTTGAGTAATGAACGGAACTGTTTTGCCGGCGCATCTCCCGAAGTCTTGCGCCTGAGTATTATGCGGTTCTTTTTTTGCATAAGCGTTGCCAATGCATCGTCCGTATAAGTGGGAGCGATTATCACTTCAAAGAATATTTTGTTGATTTCTTCGGCGGCATCCTTGTCGACCGTACCGTTTGTCACCAGTATGCCTCCGAAAGCGGAAACGGGATCTCCGGCCAAAGCATCCTTCCATGCCTCAAGTATCGTCGGGCGCGAAGCGATACCGCAGGCGTTATTATGTTTCAGGATAGCGAATGTCTGTTCGTCGAACTCGTCTATGAGGGTCACAGCCGAATCAATATCAAGCAGATTGTTATACGAAATCTCTTTGCCGTGAAGTTTTTCGAACAATGATTCAAAGTCACCGTAGAATACACCTTTCTGATGAGGATTTTCTCCATAACGCATGATATGCGCCCGATCAGCCGCTATACGAAAGGCAGAACTGTCGTCTTTATCAAAATAATTAAAAATCGCGCTATCATAACCGGACGAGACGGCAAAGGCTTCTTTGGCAAACCACCTGCGGTCTTCGAGAGTTGTCTGCGCGCCTTTTTCTTTCAATAAACGCATCAACGGGGCATATTGATTTTCGGATGCGACAATGATAACGTCTTTGTAGTTTTTAGCGGCCGCACGTATCAGCGAAATTCCACCTATATCTATTTTTTCAATAACACCGGATTCGTCTGCTCCGGAAGCTACGGTTTCCTCAAACGGATATAAATCTACAATCACAAGGTCTATTTCCGGTATCTCATATTGTTTTATCTGTTCTTTGTCGCTTTCGTTGTCGCGGCGGGCAAGTATACCGCCGAATACTTTCGGGTGAAGCGTCTTAACCCTTCCTCCCAAAATCGACGGATAACTCGTCAGTGATTCAACGGCTTCGCAAGGTAAACCTAATGATTCGATAAATTTCTGCGTGCCTCCCGTCGATACGAACCGGACGCCTTCCGAATGAAGAATTTTTAAAATGTCATCTAACCCGTCTTTATAATAGACTGATACTAACGCATGTTTTATTTTTTTATTTGTTTCCATTTTGCCTTTTTTTATAAATCGCACAAAAGTAACGATTTATTTTCAATAAGGCTTACATTGCATTGTAATTTTTTTTGTCAACTCACCAAGTTTCTGAACTTATTAAATATTTTATCTTTTATTGACTGATTAGGTTGAAAATTCGGCGAAGATTGCATCTGACGTATTTTGGCTTTCTCGTCGGACGACAATACTTCCGGGATGTAAACGCTGACATTAACAAGCAAATCACCTGTACCGTATCCGTTTACCGACGGCAAACCTTTTCCGCGCAGGCGCAGGACTTTATCTGGTTGCGTCCCGGCTTCTATTCTCACTTTAGCACGCCCCTCCACTGTCGGCACCTCAACCGTATCGCCAAGCATAGCCTGGGGTACAGTGAGCAGGAGGCTATAGATCAGATCGTTTTCATCACGTATAAGTTCTTTATCCTGCTCTTCCTCTATCAGGACGAGCAGATCGCCGTTCATACCGCCGCGCCGCGCCGCATTTCCTTTGCCGCGCACGGAAAGTTGCATTCCTTCCATGACTCCGGCCGGTATATTGATACTTATTACTTCGTCATCGAGTATAACTCCCTCTCCGTTACATACATGACATTTATTAATAATCGTTTTACCCTGACCGCCGCAGGTAGGACATACGGATTGGGTTTGCATCTGCCCTAAAATCGTATTGGAAACACGTGTCACATATCCGTTTCCGCGACAGGTCTGACAAGTAGCAACGCTCTTGTCGTCCGCCGCTCCGCTGCCATGACATGTCGTACATGCGACGTATTTATTTACTTTTATCTTTTTCTCTACACCATGCGCTATTTCTTTCAGGTTAAGCTTCACCTTAACACGCAGATCCGAACCTCTCTGAACGGTGCGCCCGCCTCCGCGCGAACGATTGCCGAATCCGCCGAAACTGCCGAATCCGCCAAAATGTCCGCCGAACAAATCTCCAAACTGTTCGAAGATATCATCCATAGACATACCGCCACCGCTATAGCCGCCTCCTGCAGCCGAACTTCCTACTCCCGCATGACCAAACTGGTCATAACGCCGGCGCTTCTCCGGATTGCTTAATACATCATAAGCTTCCGCCGCCTCTTTGAATTTTTCTTCCGCTTCCTTATCATCCGGGTTTTTATCCGGATGATACTGAATTGCTTTCTTCCGGTAAGCGGATTTTATTTCGTCGGCAGTAGCGCTTTTATTGACGCCTAAAATTTCGTAATAATCTCTTTTCGCCATTTTTTTTATGATTTATTACCGATACGCCTATGTTTTGCATTGTCGGCTTATTTCTTCAAGTTATTAATATACTTTCTCTTACTCATTGCTCGCCTACAACAACCTTGGCATGCCGCAGCACTCTATCATACAGCGTATAACCGGTCTGCACGCAGTCAATCACTTTCCCTTTCATATTTTCATCCGGTGCGGGAATCGTCGCTATAGCTTCGAACAACTCCGTATCAAAAGGTTGTCCGACGGCATCAATCGCTTTAACACCCTGTTGTGACAAATAACCGATAAATTTGTCATATATCAGCTTCACGCCCTCGACAACGGATGTTACATCTTCTGTAGCACTTAATGTGCCTAACGCACGTTCAATGTCGTCGACTACAGGAAGGAGGCCGGTAAGAACCGTAGCGCCGCCGCTCTTTATCAAATCCGCTTTTTCGCGCAAAGTGCGTTTCCGAAAATTATCAAATTCCGCCATTAAACGCAGATACGTATCGTTCAGTCGGGCGTATTTCTCTTCTGCGGATTGTTCTTCTTTCGAAACATTTTCAGCGTCTTTATTTTCCGAAACGCTATCTTCCGCTGGGGAATCATTCGTATTGTCATCCGCTTTTGCGCCTGTTTTTACATCATCGGACATATTGTCGGATTGCACAGGATTTCCTGACGTCTTTTCAGTCCCATCCTGCAAATTTGTCTTATTTTCCCGTTCGTTCACCGATTCCGGATTTGTTTCCAAATACTCTTTTCCTGTCTCTTGATTCATCTTTTCTGCTTGTTCTTTCATATATTTGTATTTAAATTTTCAACCATTTCATTCTGCTAACGGCAAAAATATTGCCAATTACAAAAATATACCTAACTTTGCCATATAAAAAAAGAAACTTTACGCCGATAATTTATGAAACATATATTTTATATTATAGCTATTATCGTTCCGGCATTTATAGCTGTAGAAGCGCAAGATACATCTTGCCGTTACGGTTTTAGCTACGAAATAAGCAATGACCCTCACTGGGGAAAGAACAAGCCTGTTATAACGAGCGTATATCCGAACTCGCCGGCTGAACTCGCCGGCATAAAACCATACGATATTATAGAAGCCGTCGAAGGCGTGCCTGTCACCGAAAATGTGTTGGATGATATTTATCTTTTTTTAAATCCCGAAGGGAAAGATGTCGTAGAATTGACAATCAAAAATTTCGTTAGCGACGAACGTAAAATTAAAGTGAAGAAAGAATGTAAAAGCATTTATTCCTTATCCGAAGAACAACTGGCCACGGCTTTTGCCATGTACGCCGTAGAATACACGCACGAACGGCTTTTTTCATGCCCGTTTGTAACCGTTCAAACAAAAGATGAAATAGATTTTTCCGTATTCAAGTCGTTTGATTTTTTCGGTAAGAGCGACAACCAGCCCGAATTGGCAAAAAAGATTAACGACCTCATTAAACAGGAATTAATGAAAAGGAATATGAATTATAACCCGGTGAATCCCGACATTAAGATACAAATCTATTATTCGTTCAATAAAAATCCTAATTATAAACCGAAAACGCCGAAAAGAACAAGTAAAGACGCCGATTCGGCAGACGACCGGAATTACGTATACCGCTATGACGTAACACGCGACCGTATGACGAAATTTCCGTTTTTACCTCCCAATACGATTGAAACCGAAGTCGAATACATACTGAAACTCGGAATCCGTTTTGAAGATAATAAATTGGAAAAAGGACGCATCATCTGGGAATGTGACGCTAACGAATTTTTGAATGAATCTTATTCGCTCGAAAATTTTGCATTCACTCACATACCTCTCATGTGCATGCAATTTCCTTACATGAAATACGGCCGGAACGTACAATTCCGCCTTTCCAAAAAGAAATATAACTACACAGGCATTAATTATAGCATAGATGATATTTCGGAAATCGCATCCGTCGACCCCCGCTCTCCCGCAGCCAATGCCGGGATACTGCCGTCCGACAAAATAGATGCGATAGAAGATAAGCAAATGGACCGTACGTCCCGACAATTTACGTCCGCTTATCGACAATTCCTTTTCGGCACGTTGAAGCTGCGGGACAAGAGTACGCGGTTCACCGACGCCAACGGTTTTCCGGATTGCATGTATTGGGATGAACTCAAGTATCCGCAGGTTGCAAAAGAATTTAACAGGCGGAAAAACCTGACGGCATTTTCATACCTGTTTAAATATGCGCCGTTTATTAACCCGTTAGGAAATAATACCTGCGCTTTCAAAATCAGGCGCGGAAAAGAAAAATTAGAATTTATCCTGCGTCCTGAAATACGCACGGAAAATACGATCGCAGTGGAATAATTTTTATGAACATATACCCGGATAACTTCGAACAAAAAACAGGTTTCGACAAAATAAGGCAGCTTGTCGACAACAAATGCCTCAGCTCTTTAGGCCAAGAATGTGTTGATGATATAAAATTTCTTACGGATATACGCGTCATTGAGGAAAAGCTGGAACAAACAAACGAATTCGTACAAATCATCAGGGAAGAAGATTCTTTTCCTGCGGGCTGTTTCATTGATGTCCGCCATTCCCTCAAGCGCATAAAGCCGGAAGGGACGTTCCTCGATGAAAAAGAACTCTTCGACCTGAAACGCTCGCTTCGGACCATATCGGATATCACGCGCTTTTTCAATCGCCCGAAAGAAAATGATGAAACCAAATATCCCGCCCTTACGGAACTGGCCGGCAACATACCGGTATTCCCGCAAATTATTTCGAAGATAGACGACTTGCTCGACAAGTACGGCCGGATGAAAGACAACGCGTCGCCGGAGCTTTTGCGAATCAGGAAAGAGATGACGGCCACAATGGGAAGCATATCCCGCAACCTGCTCTCAATCCTGAAATCGGCGCAGGCCGAAGGTTTTATTGATAAGGACGTCACGCCGACGATGCGCGACGGGCGCCTCGTCATACCCGTATCGCCTTCGTTCAAACGAAAAATACGCGGAATCGTGCACGACGAGTCGGCTACGGGAAAAACCGTCTTTATCGAACCGGAAGCCGTCGTCGAAGCAAATAACCGCATTCGTGAACTCGAAAGCGAAGAAAAACGCGAAACGGTACGCATCCTGACATTTTTCACGGATATGATACGGCCTTCCGTCCCTGATATAATACGGTCTTTTATTTTTCTTGCGAAAATGGATTTCATTCGCGCCAAAGCGCTTTTTGCCATAGAAATCAATGGAATAAAGCCGGTAATTGAGGACAAGCCTTTCATGATATGGAACGACGCGGTACATCCGCTGCTGTATCTCTCCCTGAAAAAGCAGGAGAAGAATGTCGTCCCGCTGGATATCGAACTGTATGATGATAAACGGCTGCTTGTCATCTCCGGCCCTAATGCGGGAGGAAAATCCGTATGCCTGAAAACCGTGGGATTATTGCAATATATGCTGCAATGCGGGTTGCTGATACCTGTTCGTGAGAACTCCCGTGCGGGCGTTTTCGACCATATCTTTATTGATATAGGGGACGAGCAGAGCATCGAAAACGATTTAAGCACGTACAGCTCTCACCTCACGAACATGAAATTTTTCGAGAGGAACTGCAATGAAAAGACACTGCTCCTTATTGACGAGTTCGGAAGCGGTACCGAACCCCTTATCGGGGGAGCTTTGGCCGAAGCGCTGCTTGACCGTTTTAACAGGAACGGAAGTTTCGGGGTTATCACTACGCATTACCAGAATCTCAAACAATATGCCGAAGACCATAGCGGCGTAATCAACGGCGCAATGCTCTATGACCGTCACCTGATGCAACCGCTTTTTAAACTGTCTGCCGGACGTCCGGGCAGTTCTTTTGCAATAGAGATAGCCCGGAAAACAGGCCTCCCCGAAGAAGTCATATCCATTGCCTCCGAAAAAGTCGGCAGCGACTACATCGACATGGATAAATACCTTCAGGACATCGTGCGCGACAAACGCTACTGGGAAAGCAAGCGCCAAAATATACGCCAGCAGGAAAAGAAACTCGAAGACGTCATTGCACGTTATGAGCAGGACCTGGAAACCGTCAATAAACAGCGTAAAGAAATCGTTCAGGCTGCAAAGAAAGAAGCGCAGCAAATCCTCTCCGAAGCAAATGCAAAGATTGAAAAGACAATCCGCGAAATAAAAGAGGCTCAGGCCGAAAAAGAACGAACCAAATCCGTTCGCCGGGAACTGGAATCATTCAAAACGGCTTTGCATGAAACAAGCGAAGAAGATGAGCATATCGCACGCAAAATGGAGAAACTGCACGAGCGGCAGGAACGCAAAAAACAGCGCCGGAAAAAGACTCCCGCTGCACCCGACGAAACGGGGAACGCGAGGAGTGACGATTCCGGCGCGAGAAATGAGCGTGAAGCGCAGAGTGAGGAGCGTAGAATCACGGTGGGCGATACGGTTCGCATGGAAGGGCAGGACGCGGTCGGCACCGTTATGGAAATAAAGGACAAACAGGTGATCGTAGCATTCGGCATGATAAAGAGCGCCGTTAAAGCAGACAAATTAGAGAAAATAAGCCGCAGCCGGCTCAAAAAGGAAGCAAGGAAAAACACATTCGTCAGCGCACAGACAGCCGATTCCATATACGAGAAAAAACTGAATTTCAAACAGGAGATTGACGTACGCGGCATGCGCGGCAACGAAGCACTGCAAACCGTTACATACTTCATCGACGACGCCATCCTCGCAAACGTTTCGCCGGTAAGAATACTCCACGGTACGGGTACGGGCATCCTGCGGCAACTCATCCGCGACTATCTTTCGACCGTCCCGGGCATCAAGCAATACAAAGACGAGCACGTTCAATTCGGAGGCGCCGGCATCACCGTCGTAGAACTCGAATAGGGAAACGTGCGACCAGGAGTTGGGAACAGGCTGTTCCCCGCCCGAGGAACAGGCTGTTCCCCGCCCGAGGAACAGGCTGTTCCCCGCCCGAGGAACAGGCTGTTCCTCGCCCGAGGAACAGGCTGTTCCCAAACCGGGGAACAGACTCAATGCGATATGCGAAGAAACGGGAAAATGAAAATAAGACGCTTTTCCTGCAAATCGCTTGCAAATATCCCCGGAATGCCGGATATTTGCAAGCAATTTGCATTAACAATTTATTATCTCGGTATGAATATGATACGGAAACTGACAGGTTTCGACAAGCGAACCATGAGCGTGCGGACGGAAATCATCGCAGGTGTTACGATTTTTTTGACAATGAGTTATATTCTGGCCGTCAATCCGGCGATTCTCGGCACAACCGGCATGGACCGTGGCGCCGTGTTTACGGCTACGGCATTAGCTTCGGCAGTTGCCACAATCCTGCTGGCCCTGATGGCGAAGCTGCCTTTTGCACAGGCGCCGAGCATGGCGCTGAATGCGTTTTTCGCCTTTACGCTGGTGCAGGGAATGGGCTATTCGTGGGAAACGGCGCTGACGGCAATGTTTGTCGAAGGATTGATTTTTATCCTGATCACATTTCTTAATATTCGCGAGATGATATTGAATGCCATTCCCATGAGCCTGCGGTATGCCATCTCTGCCGGAATCGGGATGTTTATTGCCTTTATAGGCTTGAAAAATGCCGGCATCATCGTCGCAAATCCGGCCACATTCGTCAGCCTGGGAGATTTCACGCCGGCTTCGCTGCTGGCAATGGCCGGGATTCTGCTAAGCGGCGTGATGATTGCGAAAAAAATCAAGGGCGCATTGTTCTACAGCATCCTGATTTGCACCGTGATCGGCATCCCTGCGGGCGTGACGCAAATACCCGAAGGATTCCTGCCCGTTTCGATGCCACAGTCGCTGACGCCGACTTTCCTGAAATTCGATTTCACGGAATTCTTCACGTTAGATATGGCAATCATCATCTTCACGCTGCTGTTTATGAATATATTCGATACGATAGGCACCCTGGTCGGGCTGGCATCAAAATCGGACCTCATGGATGAGCAGGGGAACATCCCGCGGGTGAAACAGGCGATGATGTCCGACGCCATTGGCACGACGGTCGGCGCCATGCTGGGCACGTCGACCATCACCACCTACGTGGAAAGTGCGTCGGGCATCGCGGAAGGCGGCCGTTCGGGACTTACTGCGCTCGTGACGGGTATCTTTTTCCTGATTGCGCTGTTCTTTTCGCCGGTTTTCCTGCTTATTCCCGGTGCGGCTACTACCGGAGCGCTCGTGCTCGTGGGCGTCTTCATGATGGACACGATTCGCAAGATCCGGATAGACGACATCACGGAAGCCCTTCCTGCTTTCACGACAATCCTCATGATGGTATTCACCTACTCGATTGCCGACGGGATGATGCTGGGATTGCTCTGTTACGTCCTTGTCAAGCTCTTCGGCGGGAAGCATCGGGAGATCTCCCCTGCAATGTATATATTGGCAGCCTTTTTCGTATTGAACTACCTGTTTATGGGATGAGCCACATACAGGCTTTTAAGCAGTCTTATTTCTTCCGCATAACCGGGAAGCTCGTTCGGCGTCTCAAGATAAAACGGTAAAATTCTCAGTTTCGGATGATTGATCACACGAGTGATTGTTTCCAGCCCAAGCGAACCGTTGCCGATCGTTTCGTGACGGTCTTTATGGCTCTCAAAAGGATTCTTGCTGTCATTCAAGTGGATGGCCTTCAGGCGTTCCAGTCCGACCACCCGGTCAAATTCGTCAATGACGCCGTCCAAATTGTTAACGATATCGTATCCGGCGTCATATACATGACATGTATCCAGGCAAACTCCCATTTTTTCGGACAACTTCACTCCGTCTAAAACAGTACGCAGTTCTTCAAACGACCGGCCGATCTCGCTTCCTTTTCCGGCCATAGTCTCAAGAAGCACCGTCGTCGTCTGTTCAGGCCTCAGAATATCATTCAACGCATCGACGATGAAACGGATGCCGACCTCTACTCCCTGATTCACATGGCTTCCGGGATGAAAATTATACAAGCTTCCGGGAAAATATTCCATGCGCTGCAAATCATCGACCATCATATCATGCGCAAACTTGCGTATATGCGCATCCGCGGCGCATATATTCAATGTATAAGGAGCATGTGCAAGAAAAAAGGCAAAATCATTCGCACCGGCGATCTCCAGAAATTTCGCTATATCTTTCTCATCAATTGCTTTTGCGCTTCCTCCACGAGGGTTACGCGTAAAAAACTGAAATGTATTTGCTCCCACAGACAAAGCATCTTCGGCCATTGCTTTATAGCCTTTAGATACCGATAAATGACATCCTATACGAAACATTATTCTCTCTCCCTCTAAATTTTTTAATTAAACCTTATTATCGCCCTACAAAGAATCCGCACCCGTGACATTTACGACTGTGTCATCAATGTCGACAGGCTCCTTTTCTTCCGAGATACTGACAATTTCATCGACCACATATCGTGAATATCCGCGCCAGGGTATCGCACCGAAGTATTCCGTATAATGAAGTTCCACCGTCTTGCCTCCGGCGTGCATCAGTTTTTCGGCAATATTTTTTTTAGCTACGGAAAAAACAAATTCGTTTGACTGAACGCCTCCCGATTCGGAAGACCTGATTCCCGACTGAATCAATTTTCCTTCATAGGTTTTAAAAATTAAGCCTTTATAAACGACATAGTTAAGCTTACCGGATTTAACCCCCTCGGCATAAGGATAATAATATCGAACCGCGCCCCAGATAACAAGTCCCGAAAACGCTACAAGAAAGATCACATTTCTTATTTTACGCCAGTGACGTCCTTTCTTGCGTATGACGTCCGTATGTTCCAATAAAGATTCCATATTTTATTTGAGACCTAATTTATTCTTTATAGAGGCTGGAATCGCATCTTTATGAACGACAATACTCATGGTTTTATAGGCTACATAAGCCTTGGATGCATACCACGTACCTTTGTATTCATTATCCGTACCCCATGAATTTTTGACCATATAAAATTTCTTTCCCGTCCGGTCTTCTGCAATACCGTAGATCAGCATACCGTGATCATCCGTCGTTTCATAGTTATCATACGCTTCCTGACGCATCTCAGGCGTTATTTCCAGCTCTTTACATGGTTTTTTAATCAATTCCCGGATTTTTTTATCTTTCTCCGAACGGTCCAGTCCGACCCATTGGTCCTGATCCGAACCATTGGTTTCCATATATTCGATATCCGGTATTACACTAATGCCATCCCGCGTAAAACCTCTTTCACTCACATCGGTTGCCCACGCTACCGTATAACCGCTATTTACGGCATAGTCGAAAATCTGCATCAATTCATCAAGAGGCAGGTTACAGGAATGTGCCCAACGCCAGTTATCCTGTATTTCAAGAGCAAAAGAAGAATAAAACGGCTCGTGGGTAAACGAAGTCAAAGACACATAATCGTCAAAGTTAAGCCCTAACGATTTACCGAAACTTTCGGGTGTATATTCCTTACCCTTATAGGTGAATTTTTCGGGTATTTCTCCGAGATAAGAATCAATGATAGCCTGGTGAGCCGTTTTCCATACCGGTGTAAGTTTTTTATTCGGATTGGAAACGATTGATTTCAAAAAAGCAAACGAAGACTGTTCCATTTCTCCGTGAACATGTATCGTATCTCCGTACTTAAGTCCGTCGTATACTTCCCGCGGGATGCTCCCGTAGTGCTTGAAGGCATACAAAACATCTTCAAACGAGCCGCCCTGCGCATAATTAAGAAATCCATGCAGACGAACATACTTGTCCGCTTTGTCGATATACGATTTATTCACGACAAACATCTCCGATAAATCATACTCGCCTTTTCCCGTACGGAGTAACTCCGCTTCGATTAAACCCACTCCTGAAAAAGACCAGCATGTACCCGAACGGCTCTGATTTTTAACCGGCGTGATTTTTAACTCTTTGACCGTAGTAAACTCATATCCGCCACCATTCCCTTGAGCTTTTACGGATATGAAACTGCATAACAGCAATATTCCGATAATAATTTCTCTATACATATTATTTATACTTTAAATTTATCTGCTTATGGATGCAAAGATAAGATTATAAAAGCAGATTACAGCAGATTTAGAAAAATAAAATCTAAAATAAACATTAAGACGTTGTTTTCAAAAAAATATATCGTATATAAGCAACAAATAATTAATTTATTTTGTACTCTTTACGGTTTATATTATATTTGCAGGCATTTTAAAATAATAATCAATGAAAATAGCAATTATAGGCGCCGGAAATATAGGAAGCGCTATTGCGCGCGTGTTAGGAAACAGTCATATTGTCAGACCTTCGGATATTTATTGCTCCGATCAATCGACGGAAGCATTAAATAAAATAAATAAGGTAAACAAAGACATCCACATTACGACAGACAACATCAAAATCGTCAAAGATGCGGACATTGTCATCGTTGCGGTAAAACCGTGGATCATCGAATCCGTCATCATGGAAATAAAATCTTTCATGTCTTATAAAAAACAAATATTTGTATCCATAGCCGCAGGCGTTGATTTCGTCGCATTGTGCAAATATCTGAAAAAAGACGATGACGAACTGCCTGCTATTTTCAGAATCATACCCAATACGGCTATTGAAGTAAAAGAAAGTGTAAACATGGTTTCCGTATATAATGCAACACCGGAACAGACCGATACAATTAAAAAGATATTCGACGAATTGGGATTAACCTTGATTATTGAGGAACGTTTCATAAATGCAGGCACAGCCCTTGCATCGTGCGGTATAGCTTATGCTTTCAGATATATAAGAGCGTCTATCGAAGGAGCGATAGAACTCGGACTAAGCCCTAAACTGGCAAAAATCATGGAAATGCAGACGCTTAAAGGCGCCATCGCTTTGCTTGAGACAAACAATAGCCACCCGGAGGTCGAAATTGATAAGGTAACAACTCCCGGGGGAATTACAATTAAAGGATTAAACGCAATGGAAGAAGCCGGATTCACAACTGCCGTAATAAAGGGCCTTAAAGCATCCATGTAAACGCTAATAAAAGCCAAAAAGCAATAAATCATTAAACGTTTCTCCCTTTTCGCTGTCTATTCCACAAAAATATCAGTTTTTATGGAAAAGAGAAATATTTTGGTTTTAATAGGCATTAGTTTTTGTTTTTTTACCTTATTATCACTGCCTGTGAAGGCACAACAAGATAAAGTGGAAATAAAAGGAACAATCGTTGAGAAGCAAAGTCAGGAACCGATCGAAGCGGCAACCATCCGATTGTTGTCCGAAAGAGACAGCACAATGAAAGCCGGTGTTGCAAGCGGTAAAGACGGACAGTTTTCCATGAGGAACATTGTGCCGGGAACTTACCTGCTCCATATTACCTATATCGGATTCGACCCGGTATACCAACCTTTAAGAATCACAGGCCGTTCGGAAACCATAACTGTAGGCAAGATAGAAATGGACGAAAACAGCGTACTTCTCGGCGAAGCGGTTGTTACGGCCAAAGCGGTTGAAGTCACCGTCAAGGGAGATACGGTCGAATACAACGCCGATTCGTATAAAGTAACGGAAGGCTCCATGCTCGAAGATTTGCTGAAGAAAATGCCCGGCGTTGAAGTAGGAAGCGACGGTGCCGTAACGATCAACGGAAAACAAATAAAGAAAGTATTGGTCGACGGAAAAGAATTTTTCTCGGACGACCCGAAAGTAGCCGCCAAAAATCTGCCCGCAAAAATGGTCGAAAAAGTCCAGACTTATGACCGGAGAAGCGACATGGCGATGATGACCGGTTTTGACGATGGCGACGAAGAAGCCGTCATCAATCTTACCGTCAGGCCCGGTATGAAAGAAGGTTGGTTCGGAAACGCTTTTGCCGGGTACGGCAGCAAGGATCGCTATGAAGGCAACTTTATGGTAAACAGATTCTTAAACAACGATCAGTTCTCGCTCATCGGAGGCGCAAACAATACCAACAACATGGGATTCTCAGACCTTGCATCAACGATGTTCAGCGGCATGGGCGGCGGCGGACGACAAGGTATGGGCGGCTTCGGCGCCGGAAACGGTATTACCCAATCCGGTAATATCGGTACTAATTTCAGCAAGGAATTCAGTCCGAAACTTACGCTCGGAGGAAACATACGCTATTCTCATTCCGATAACAATGCCGAAAGTGAAAACGAAACGGAAAATATGCTCCCGTCCGGTAACACTTATGATTTCGACAAATCAAAATCAAATACGGTAAATGACAACATCGGAATCAATCTGCGCATGACATGGAACCCCGACACGTTAACACAAATCATTTTCAGACCTGATTTTTCTTACAGCAAAACAAATCAGAACGAGATGAGCGATTCCTATACGCTGAATAGCGGATCGGATTCGGTGAATACGGTAACATCCGACGCCCATTCGGAAGGAAACGGATATAACGCTCTGGGAAGGCTGGAGGCAAGCCGCAAACTCAACAGCAAAGGGCGCGTATTAAGCGTCTCTCTGTCGGCAGGAACCGACAATACCAAAAATGACAGTTACAATTATTCATTTACCAAGTATTTCCTGTCGCCGGACCTCACGGACGATCTGATAGATCAACAGATTAATTATGATAATTCCTCTTATAACTACCGTGGATTTGTTTCATGGGTTGAACCTGTCGGACGAAACAATTTTGTTCAACTGGCTTACAGTTACAGCGCCAACAAACGCGAAGCGCTGAAAAATGCGTTTACTCCCGATAATAACGGCAATTATAATGTGCTTGATTCGACATACAGCCAAAGTTCCCGTAACGAATCGGCAGACCAGCGTGCAAGCATCGCATTCAAAGCCCAGCGCAGTAAATATAACTATACCATAGGTTTCAATGTCGACCCGTCGTATGCGAAAACTGAAACGTTTGTCGGCGACGCAGTCATTTATTCATCAAGCCGTAACGTCGTAAATTATTCCCCAACCATACAATTCAATTACCTCCCAAGGCGGGAACGGAATCTCCGGGTTGACTATGAAGGCCAGACAACGCATCCGACAATGAGACAACTACAACCGGTAGAAGACGTATCCGACCCGCTGAATACGACTATCGGAAATCCGGATCTCAAGCCGATATACACAAATAACCTGCGCATCCGTTTTCAGAATTTCATGCCCGAAAAACAAACGGCCTTCATGATTTTTGCAAATGCCGGTTACATAATAAACGACGTCGTGAACTATACTACCAACGACCCGAATACAGGTAAAAGGTATACCACCTATAAAAACATCAACGGTAATTACAATGGTAATGCACGCATGATGTTAAATACGCCTCTCAAGAACAAAAAATTTTCCATAAACAACATGGCCTTTTTAATGTATTCAAATACAAACAGCTATATAAATATGGAAAAAAATACGAACAAAGGATTTCAACTTCAGGATCGTCCCGCAATCAATTACCGTTCCGATTACGCCGATTTCGGACTGAACGGGAATATTTCGTACAGGCGTACAAGAAATTCACTGGAAGGACAGACTGACCTGAATACATACAATTACGGGGGCGGAGCCGACGCTGTTCTTTATCTGCCTTACGAATTTAAAATAGAGAGCGACATCACATATTCTACAAACGCAGGCTATTCCGACGGATATGAACAAAATGAATGGTTATGGAATGCCTCTTTCTCAAAAAGTTTCCTCAAAGGAAACGCTGCTACTTTGCGCCTCAAAATATACGACATATTACAACAGCGCAGTAATATTTCATATACATCCACCTCCGGCTATACGCGCTATTCGGAATATAATACGCTAAACAGCTATTTTATGTTCCATTTCATCTATCGTTTCAGTATATTCAAAGGTGGAGCAGGCATGTCCGACATGCGACGCGGACCGGGTAGACCCGGAGGTCCCGGTGGCGGACCGTACGGACCAGGGCCAGGCGGACAGGGTGGAGGACCGGTAGTAGTATTTGGCGGACCAGGCTAACCGGAAATATGTTATGCAATATGATATACGATGGAATGGAGAACGAACGCGGGAACATGCTTGGCAATCAATGGTTTCATGCATTTTCATCCCGTGTCCTCCCTCTCTCCTCAAAAAAGCAGCCTTTTCACTTCGCTCCGGATTGCACGGAATTACTCACGCGAAATACTTTCCGGCATTGGTAACGTGGAAGGAAATTGCAATAAAATACTATTATCGGTTGATAAATAGTATTTTACATTTCAATATAACACCTCTGCGAATGCTTTTGTTATTACATAAGACGCGTTTTTTTGTTAAAAATTATTACTGAGAAGCAAAATAATATTATTAAGCTAAAGGTTCTATTTTTTTTATTTATATTTGCATGGTTTTGCGAAGCAGATATGTTTTACTTTAGGAACTTATTTACATTTAAATACTAATTATAAAAACATCATTACAATGACAAACATTTCAAGAAGAAACTTCCTTCAGAGAAGTGCGGCAGCAGCAGCGGCTTTTACTGTTGCGCCGAGTTCTATTTTAGGTAAAAGCCATGGATACACAGCTCCGACAGACAAGTTAAATATTGCCAGCGTCGGTATTGGAGGTATGGGTAACAGTAACCTCAAAGCTGTAGAAGGTACTGAAAACATCGTTGCGCTTTGCGACGTTGACTGGAAATACTCGAAGCCGGTTTTCGACCGTTTGAGTAACGCTAAGAAATATAAGGATTTTCGCAAAATGTACGACGAAATCGGTAAGGATATTGATGCGGTTATTGTAGCCACGGCAGACCATACACACGCGATCATTGCTGCGGACGCCATGACATTGGGGAAACATGTTTATGTTCAAAAACCGTTAACTCACACGGTATACGAATCCCGTTTATTAACCAAACTTGCGGCTAAACATAAAGTCGCTACCCAGATGGGTAATCAGGGGGCATCGGGCGAAGGCGTTAATCTTATTTGCGAATGGATCTGGAACGGTGAAATCGGAGAAATCAAAAAAGTCGAATGTGCGACCGACCGTCCAATCTGGCCGCAGGGATTAAATACGCCGGAAAAAGCGGACAAAGTTCCTTCTACTTTAGACTGGGACTTATTTACCGGTCCTGCAGCCGTGAGGCCGTTTAATAACATTTATCATCCCTGGAATTGGCGTGGCTGGTGGCCGTATGGCACAGGCGCCCTGGGCGACATGGCCTGCCATATCATGCACCCGGTCTTTAAAGCGCTGAAACTTGGATATCCGACAAAAGCCCAGGGATCTTCCACCTTATTGCTTAACGACTGCGCTCCCCAGGCCCAACACGTCAAACTGACATTCCCGGCGCGTGACAACATGGCGAAAGTATCTATGCCGGAAGTTGAAGTACACTGGTACGACGGAGGCATGATGCCTGATCGTCCGGAAGGATTCCCACAGGGAAAACAACTGATGGGCAGTGGTGGTGGATTATGCATCTTCCACGGAACAAAAGACACATTGATTTGCGGATGTTACGGGGTGAATCCATGGTTACTGTCCGGACGTAAACCAGATGTGCCGAAAGTATGTCGTCGCGTGCCGGGCGGCAAGCACGAAATGGACTGGGTACGCGCCTGTAAAGAAAGTCCCGCAAACCGTGTGGAAACATCCTCTAATTTCTCAGAAGCAGGACCTTTCAACGAAATGGTTGTTATGGGCGTATTGGCTGTTCGTTTAAAAGACCTGCACAAAGAATTGTTCTGGGATGGTCCGAATATGAAGTTTACAAATATCGGAGCCGAGGAAACTGTCAAAACAGTTATCAAAGATGGATTTACAATCCATGACGGTCACCCCAGTTTCGATAAAACATGGACAGACCCGGTCAATGCACAGGAATTTGCTGCCGAACTGATCAATCACAAATATCGTGACGGCTGGAAACTGCCTGATATGCCATAAAAAAATGAAAAAGAAACGGGTGTCAAAAAAATGCCCGTTTCTTTGTCTTAATCCCCTAAATAAATAATTATATGAAGAAAGTAGTATTATTAGCAAGTATTATTGTATTCACAGGAAGTTTGGCTTCTTGCGGAGGCAGCAAAAAAAGCGAAAAAGCAGCAGAAGAACAGGCTGCAACCATTGAAGAAAAAGCAGCGGTTGATCCGAAATTAGTTGCAGAAGGTTCTTATGAGAAATTAATCCCGGCCACCGACGAAAGTCCGGCATACGTATTGATTGATAAGCCTCAAGTTAACCTGGAAGATTTCCCGAAAGATAAAGATGGTTACTATGTTATTTTTGACGGATCGTCTTTTAACGGCTGGAGAGGTTATAATAAAGACGAAGTCCCCGAAAGATGGACAATTGACGATGGTTCCATGAAATTCACGGGTTCCGGTATCGGTGAAGCACAGGAAAAAGATGGCGGTGATATTATTTTCGCTCACAAATTCAAAAATTTCGAATTGACTTTTGACTGGAAAGTAGCTAAAGGATCCAATTCGGGAGTTCTCTATCTGGCGCAGGAAATTAAAGGAGAACCTATATGGATATCCTCGCCTGAATACCAGATATTAGACAATGCAAACCATGAGGATGCCAAGGCTGGAGAAGACGGTAATCGTCAGTCCGCTTCTTTATATGACATGATTCCAGCCAAGCCGCAGAATGCCAAGCCGTTTGACGAATGGAACACCGGTTCTATAACCATATATAAAGGAACCGTTTTCCATAAACAAAACGGAAAAACAGTTGTGGAATATCATTTGTGGACGCCTAAATGGAAGGAACTCATTGCAAACAGCAAATTCAATCCGAAAGGTGAATTTCCGTTAGCTTACGGATTATTGACCAATTTAGGAGGACCTAACCATGAAGGTTATATCGGATTTCAGGATCATAGCGACGATGTATGGTTTAAAAATGTCAGAGTTAAAATCTTAGATTAAAACGATACTTTTTCATAAACTTTAAATTTGAATAATTACCAGTCCGAAGCAGGGAGTGTTTCCTCGCTTCGGATTTTTTAAATGCCTGCACGATTTATCCCAAACTCAAATCAAATCTTCAAAAAACAATACGATATGTCAACGCTATCTCATACTCTCGCGAACGGTCTTCGTATCATTCATCTGCCGACGGATTCCCCTGTTGCATACTGCGGTTTTGCCGTAAACGCCGGAGCGCGCGACGAAAATCCGAATGAGGCCGGATTGGCTCATTTTGTGGAACATGCATTATTTAAGGGGACCGTCAGACGTAAAGCGCGGCACATCCTGAACCGTATGGAGAATGTAGGCGGAGACTTGAATGCATACACGTCAAAGGAAGAAACGTTTATCTATTCCATATTTATGGAGAAAGATTTCGAAAGGGCGGCAGAACTGATGTCGGATTTGATTATCAATTCACAGTTTCCTGAAAATGAACTGGACAAGGAACGCGAAATTATTATTGACGAGATCCTGTCTTATGAAGATTCGCCCTCGGAGCTTATCTTCGATGATTTTGAAAATTTACTTTTCGACGGTCATCCGTTAGGTCATCATATATTAGGCAACAAACATTCCTTAACTTTATTCGGCCCCGCATCAGGGTTTTCGTTTTTAAAACGCTTTTACACGGCCGGCAACATGGTCTTTTTCTCCATGTCAAAAACGGATTTCAAATACATAAAGAAAATCGCCGGAAAGCACTTTGCCGCCATACCTCCTCACGAGCCGACGACCGGCAGGGCAAAACCCTTTGATATAAAGCCGCAACAAATAGAGAAAAAGAAAACGACCCACTTATCCCACATCATAACAGGCGGACGTACATACAATATGTTCGATGAACGGAGATACCCGTTATTCCTTCTTAACAACATACTGGGAGGACCGGGAATGAACAGTCGACTGAATATCAGCCTGAGAGAAAAGCACGGACTTGTCTATAACGTGGAATCCAATATCACTTCATATACCGATACCGGCGTATTTTCGATCTATTTCGGTACGGATCCGAAAAACAGGGAACATGCCATAAGCCTCGTCGAAAAGGAATTAACCGCTTTACGCACAAAAAAACTTTCCGGCCTGCAATTAACGGCAGCAAAAAAACAGGCAATCGGACAACTTGGCATAGCAAGCGATCACAGGGAAAGCCTGTTTCTTGACATCGGAAAATCATTCCTTCATTACAATTGTTATGAAACGCTTCCCGATGTATTCCGCAAAATAGAAAATATTACATCGGAACAAATATTGGAAGCGGCAAACGAAGTTTTATGTCCCGAAAAAATGTTCCGGTTGATTTACGAATAATCGAATATATACTTTCACAAGGCGTAGTTTTGTGGATTGCTTCACCCTCGCGCGAAGTATGCGGAAACGTATTCACGGATTTGCAACCCATAGACACACTTTTCAGTTGGAAATGGATTATTACATATCACAAAATTATGCCGCGTGAAATATGTATTGTGTAATCCGGCAAGGATCTGCTATCGGAAGCATGATCATGCATATAATCAGAATGTCGTCAGTTCTTTCATAAAAAGTTCTTCTGCCGAGAACACCCATTTCCGGAAAGCGTCATTATCAAAATCCCTTTTTTGTCTCATATATTCCAGCAAGAGGCTCAAATCGAAACTGTCACCGATGATACCTCCGTCAATCGAAGCGGCATCGGCCGCATTTATTTCCTGTTCTATATGCGACGGTATGAGCATAACGTGTTTGTTCATGAACAACGCCTCGCAGACGGATTCAAACCCCGCCGTGGTAATATAACCGAGGCATTGTTCCATATAATGAAGGAACTTTTTATCATTTATCCGGTGCAGCGTCAGCGCATCGTCTATAACCTGTTCTTCAGGAGCTTCTTCTTTGTCCCAGAAAAAATGTAACTTAACGTCAGGATGAGCATCATGCCATTTTTTCACCTCATTGAAATAACCTTGATTAAGCATATAACCAAGGATATAATCTCCTTCGGAAGGCTGCAAATCCAATACTTCCCGGCGCAACAAAGGAGGCATTACTACTAACTTTTCACGCGGACAGTCTTTCATAGGATAAAACGATAAGGCCAACACTTTAGTCGCACTGATACCGCTCAGGAATGCATGAAGTTTTAATATTACCAGACTCTGCGAATCAGCTTTGCCAAACTTATAATCGGGATGCCGGAGCAGATACTGATGACCGATATTGATAAACGGCATATCCACTTTAAAACGCAGGTGCATGAAACCGGGCAATATCTCATAGAAATTAACAACAACATCCGGATCAACGGTTTTAATCCGCTGATATATCATTTCTATGCTTTTACCGAACTTGCCGAGTTTCAGGGGGGTTGTATTATAGATAAGTGTCTTAACTTTATCTATATGCTTTTTATCCTTTTTAAAGATAAACGACGGAGCCTCATAAACACGTATCGGCACACGCATATGTTCATGGAAAAAAGCCGGCATTTCACGTGAACGGCTTTTCCCGACAAGAACTTCCACGACTTCGTGCCCATGACGGCGCACCATCTCCGCCAGCGATATGGCCTGTGTAAGATGCCCGCGTCCTTCTCCCTGTACAATAAAAAGAAACTTCATCCGGATAGAATTGTTACATGACACGGCAAATGTAATTTCTTTTTTATTAATAACCAAAAGAATATGCAAATGTGCTTCTATAATTTCCGATTTTTTGTTAATATTGTTTCAACAAAGTAGAACTTCAATGTATATTCGAATGATTTTTGATAAATATGCATTATCTTTGCCCGAAATATGAAAAAAAATGCACTCCTTTGATATAAATATTAAAACAACACTGATATGAAAGTTAGAAAATTTACATCTATTCGCATTTTTGCATTTATCGCTGCATTAATGGTAATGCCTTGTGTGCGTGCTCAGAAAAAAGCATTGGACCATACCGTATACGACGCATGGAAGAGTTTACAACAGATGACTTTAACCAATGACGGCAATTATGCCATAAGCATTATTAAGGAACAGGAAGGCGACGACCAACTACTTATAAAGCAGGTAAGTAAGGTGCGTCAGCCGGCTGCTTCCGCGACGCAGCCGGTTGCTGTCGATAATGCGCGCCAATTGACGATTCCGAGGGCTTATCGCTATTCCCTTACGCCTGACGGAAAATATGTTATAGCATTGATAAAAGCTCCTTTCGAGGATATACGCGAAGCGAAAATAAAGAAAACGAAAGCCGAAAAAATGCCGAAAGATACGTTGGCCATTGTCGCTGTCGAGGACTTTTCCATTGAGAAAATACCGCATGTGGCCGATTTTAAAATGGGAAAGGATACATCCGAATATATCGCTTATACGCTTAGCGACACAACAAAGATTGAGGATAAAAACAACAGGCCGGTTTATACGCTTGTACTTCACCGGTTGCGGGATGCAAAGAAAGATACGCTCCCGGACATAGCGGAATACCGGTTCGGTAATAACGGCAGAACATTTGCAGCGGCTATTCAACCGCAAAAGAAAGATACGACGGGTATAAACCGTGTGTTATATATGAACCTGGCGACAGGAGAAAAGCGGTATGTTGCATCCGGCCATACAGACTGCCGGAATATAGCGCTATCGGAATCAGGCGCCAAATTAGCCTTTCTGGCAACAATGGATTCCGTGAAAAAAGACGTGAAGGAATATAAATTGTATTATTATACGCCCGGTATTAATTTTACTGATGTACCGGCCGATAGGAACCGGCATGAAGCCGGGGCGGACTCCGCATGTATACTGGCTGATAAGAACCTGCACGGTATGTTGCCGGGCTGGGGCGTCAGCGAACATTATACGCCTTCGTTCAGCAAAGACGAATCACGCCTGTTTCTGGGTACGGCTCCCGATGTCGTGCCGAAAGATACGACTATTCCCGACTTCGAACGCGCAGCGCTGGATATATGGCACTGGAAAGACTCGCGCATACAGCCTCAGCAATTAGTGGAACTTGATCGTGACCGCAAAAAATCATATCCGGCTTATATCGACCTGAATAACAACTATCATTTTTATCAACTGGCGAATGAAGATATCCCAAATGTAAGCGTGCCGGACGAAAATAACGGACGGTTTGCGTTAGGCTTTTCAAATAAAAACTATCAGATGGAGGCTACATGGGATATGACGGCTCGCCGTACGAATGATTTCTGGGTCATGGATTTGCAGGAACATACATGTGATAAAATGAAAACAGGCCTTAGCGCCGAATTTCATATTTCACCGCATGGCAATTACCTGGCATGGTACGATATTAAAGACCGTAAATATTATGCTTATTCATTTCTTACGCATAAGGAAACATGTATGACGGAAGGACTGACGGTTAACTTTCAAAACGAAAAACACGATACGCCTTCCGATCCTAACTCCTATGGCGCTGCTATATGGACGGAGGACGAGATGCTGCTCGTTAACGACGCTTACGACATCTGGAAACTTGATCCGGCAGGACGGCAACAGCCCGTTTGCGTGACAAAAAGCATGGGACGCGCCAATAAAACGCGGTTTCGTTATCTCCATACTGATCCGGAGAGCCGCTATCTTAAAGCAAAAGAAAAAATGATGTTATCCGCATTTGACGAAACGACAAAAGAACATGGTTTTTATGAACTTGATAAATCCGGGCCGAAAAAACTTGTTGTTGATAAATATACGTTCTCAGCGCCCGTAAAGGCTAAAAACAAAGAAATATACTTGTATGAAAAAAGCAATTTCCAGACTTCACCCGATTTATATGTGACTACAAACAAGTGGAAGACGGAAATACGCCTTTCGGATATTAATCCGCAAATGGGGGAGTACAGTTGGGGACGCGCCGAACTTCTTTCGTGGACTACTTTCGACGGTAAAGCTACGCAGGGAATCGTTTACAAGCCCGAAGACTTTGACCCGGCAAAAAAATATCCCGTAATGGTTTATTATTACGAAAAACATTCGGATGACTTGTACAAATACATGCCGCCCGTACCAAGCCGTTCGACGGTTAACATATCATTCTATTGCAGCCGCGGCTACATCGTATTTACGCCGGATATACAGTATACGACGGGGCATCCCGGCGAAAGCGCCTATAACTCCGTTGTTTCGGGCGTTGAAAAGCTATGTGAAAATCCGTGGGCGGACAAGGAACGCATCGGCATCCAGGGACAGAGCTGGGGAGGATATCAGACCGCTTATCTTATAACACGCACAAACCGGTTCCGGGCGGCGGGCGCCGGCGCTCCCGTATCAAATATGTTCAGTGCATACGGCGGCATACGGTGGGAGACAGGCCTGAGTCGCGAATATCAGTACGAGCAGGGGCAATCACGCATCGGCGCAACTGTATGGGACGCGCCGGAGCTGTACAGGGAAAATTCGCCGGTATTCTTTGCCGGTAAGGTCGAAACGCCCGTTCTCATTATGCATAATGACAAAGACGGCGCGGTACCGTGGTATCAGGGCATAGAATTTTTTATGGCGTTGCGACGATTGAGCAAGCCGGCTTGGCTGCTTCAGTATAACGGCGAGCAGCATAATCTCGTGGAACGTAAAAACAGTAAGGATTTGGCAATAAGGCTGCAACAGTTTTTTGACCATTACTTGAAAGACGCGCCCGCACCCGTATGGATGAAGGAAGGCGTTCCGGCGATAAAAAAAGGTATTGACATGGGACTTGAGTATGAATAACCGTAAAGCAAAGTCGAATGATAATGCTCGCGATATGGAGATACATAAACGTAAAATAACCTCATATAAAATTACAGATGAATAGAATATGCAAGATTTTTGGGATTAAATATCCGATTGTACAGGGAGGAATGGTATGGTGCAGCGGCTGGCGGCTGGCTTCGGCCGTGAGTAACGCCGGCGGACTGGGATTAGTCGGAGCCGGCTCCATGCACCCCGAAACGTTACTCGAGCATATCCGCAAATG
This sequence comes from Tannerella sp., assembly GCA_031264155.1. GTDB lineage: Bacteria > Bacteroidota > Bacteroidia > Bacteroidales > Tannerellaceae > Tannerella. The sequence continues at coordinate 34,178 of JAISEJ010000029.1, forward strand.
CCGTGCGGCTACGGATCAGCCGTTTGGGGTCAACATTCCGCTGATGTATCCCGATATTGAAGAAATCATGGATATCATTGTTTCGGAACAGGTTAAAATCGTTTTCACATCCGCCGGAAACCCTAAAGCATGGACGGGATTTCTTAAAAATCACGGGATGAAAGTCGCCCACGTCGTAAGCAGCTCCAGGTTTGCCGTAAAGAGCGAAGATGCCGGAGTGGATGCCATTGTCGCCGAGGGATTTGAGGCGGGAGGTCATAACGGCCGCGAAGAAACGACAACGTTTTGCCTCATCCCCGCCGTGAGGCGCGCCACCACGCTTCCGCTACTGGCGGCAGGCGGCGTAGGGACGGGCGAAGCCATGCTTGCCGCCGAAGTTTTAGGCGCGGACGGCGTGCAGATCGGAACGCGCTTTGCCCTGACAAAAGAAAGTTCCGCGCACGAGCGCTTCAAACAGCACTGCCTGAACCTTGAAGAGGGCGACACCCGGCTTTTATTGAAAAAACTCTCACCTACCCGGCTCGTTAAAGGCGATTTCATGACTGCCGTCGAAGCCGCCGAAAGCCGTGGCGCCTCCGTCGAGGAACTGCGCACTTTGCTGGGCAAAAGCCGCGCCAAGAAAGGCATCTTTGAAGGCGACTTGAACGAGGGGCAATTGGAGATCGGACAGGCAGCATCGCTTTTTCACCATTCCGAAACGGTGGAAGAAGTAATAACCGACCTTATCAAATCATATAAGTCTGCCGTCGGGAAACTTCAAAGTGTAAATATCGCACTTTGAAACAATCACATTCTTAAAATTTTCATCGTCGCAAAGGCAGCATTATTTCCTGTTTCCCTTTTCATGCTACTTAGTCGGCATTCCATGCCGACGCTACCGCACGACGTGCCGACGCTACCGCACGCCGTGCCGACGCTACCGCACGACGTGCCGACGCTACCGCACGACATGCCGACGCTACCGCACGACGTGCCGACACTACCGCACGACGTGCCGACACTACCGCACGACGTGCCGACGCTACCGCACGCCGCGACGCTACCTGGGCAACACCTGTTTTGAGGGCCGAAAAGAGCGCAGTAACCCGGCCGGATTCGGCCGCTCGAAAGAGAATCGCAGCGACTGTAAAACAGTGGTTTTGGCATTGGTGATCAATCCGGAAGGCTTCATAAAATACTCGAGCGTTTAGGTAAATATTTTTTTCCAATGTATTAAGCGATTTTTAAAACTTCTTTTTCTTCTTCTCTTGTAAGATTTTTCCGGCTGTTTTCGACATTGATTCGGGAAATGCGTTTTTTGAATTCTTTTGAGTTTACCGGCGTTGGCGGATCGTCACCGGGCCGGTTGTCCCGTGCAATGCAATCATTGATCTGCTCGAGGATCACCCCGATTTTTGTTTCGAGTTCTGACCTGCTTTTCTCAGCCGGCTTGCGCCGGACAAAACGGTAGCGATTCGCCCGCGAATCCATTTTCGTACCGTCCATATAAATCGTGTTCAAAGTCAGGTAATCCATATTCACAGGCATGCGTGCTGATTGTATATATACGACTTATAGCGCCTTTCAGATGTGAAGAGCGGAAAGTGTTGACCGTGTGGAAGTCTGGTTCCTGCATACCCGAAAGCCACATGCAGTGGATATATTCGCGGATATTTCCGGCTATTTTTCGACAGGAATAAATGCTGTTCAGGTAAGCATAAAGCAGTACTTTGAGCATCATTCACGGGTGGCACGAGGCTGTTCCGCCACCTTTGCAAGTATCAATAACCCTGCTAATATCGAGGCTGTCAACTGTTTGACCGACCAGTTGTGCGGGCAAACCGGCAGGGATTTTCTCGTCTGGCCTTACTGGAAACAGGCAGTCAAGCCCCTGATTATACTGTTTGAATATGAGCCTTCGCACAATTATATGAATTTATTATCAAATGCAATTATATAAAAAATCCTGCAAGCAGCCAGACATTTTTGCAATTTTTTTACTCTTTTTTGATCAGATAAATCGCAAAAAAAAGAGGCTGTCCGGCTTTTGAGATAGCCTTAGTGACGAAGTCAGGAAAATGATTAATTTGGCTAAAGGCATAAAACAACTGGTCGATTCGCAAGTCCAATATCCCGACTGAAATAAACGCGATGATATAAAATCCACATTGAAGGTCGGTTTAATCCTGTTGCTCGATGAATACGGTTGGTTCACATTGTTTTTTTCCGAAACACAATAAGGTTCCTTTTGTCGTTAGTATCAGGAAACGGTCTTTTATTACGGCAGGCGAACTTACGATTTGTTCGCCTGCGTCATATTCCCATTCGAGTTTGCCGTTATTTGCGTTGATGATTGAAATGATGCCGGTCTTCGTGCAAACGATTACCTTATCGCGGCATATCACGGGGGAACTTTCCCCAACGTTCCCTTTGAGTCTGTATTTCCAGTTTACGGTTGGTTCTTTAAGGTCTATTGAATAGAGATGACGGTCACCGGTCAGGAAGTAGGCTGTTTCGCTTGTAATGGCTGGAACCGAGACGAAAGAGCCGTTTTTGTTTGTGGGGTTCATTATTTTTTTATGACGGACGATTTTTCCGTTTTCTACCTGAAGTTTGTAAATGTTCCCGGAATAATCGCCTATATAACAATAATCTCCCATTATGGCAGGGGATGCCGGGACGTATGCGTCAAGCAACAGGGAATCTGTCTGGATGCCTGTTTTGCAGTTGATTATGCGTAACCATGAATCGCAGCCTCCGAATATTGCATATTTCTTCCGGACGGCGACTGTTCCGCTCAGGTAATAGCCTGTCTCAAAGCGCTTAATTTCCGCACCATCTTTGTTGCTCACGCAGTGAAGGAAATTATCATAACTTCCGAATATAATTGCCTGCCTGCCTTCGAAACATACGCTGTTAGGCGATGCCGTGATTTGCCCCGTCGTTTCATAAGTCCATATAATGTCTTTTTCGGAGAGGGAAAGGGCGGTCATCTTCCCGTCAATGCGTCCAATATACAATATCGAATCATAAATCATGGGAGTTGCCTCTACGGCTGTTTGCAGGTCATATTCAAAAATCGGTTTCCCGTTGATGTTTACGCCGCAAATAACCCCCTTTTTATCGCACCAGTAGGTCGTGCCATCATCAACTACTGGCGACGATACCGTGCGGGAATCACGTTTGAAAGTCCACAGTAAAATAGGATTTTTGGGTAGACGTATATCTATATATCCACTAAGCGCCGCATCACCGCGAAACAGATGCCAATTCATATCGTCCGGACTGCCGGATGAATCGGGATTGCCGCCACAAGCCATTAAAAGACATGTTAACCCTATATATATTAGTTGTTTCATATTTTGATTATCGTTAACACAAAGATGTGAGTATTATTTTTCTATTGGGTGCCGGATTTCTTCAAAAAGAAAAATCAGGGAACAAAGACGAAAAAAAGTATTCTAGATTCCTATTTATATAAATAAAGCATTTGCCTCTGCCGTCGAGAAAGTTCTTTTATACATCAACCGTTGGGGGTTGGGGCTAAATCTTTATTTGAGGTGCTAGAGAAAAATAGACCTGCAAACGATAAAGAAAAAAATCTGTGTTTCTGATTCCAAAATTGTTGGCGATGAAGCGTTGAATTTTACCATTAAGATTTTCGGCTTTAGCATTGGTTAAGCCATTTTCAAAATAGCGAATAATTTCGGTCTGATGGTTTTCTATCATCCG
>JAISEJ010000082.1 GCA_031264155.1 Tannerella sp.
ATTTCGTCGCCAACATCCAGCGCACATATTTTTTTCGACGAGCCCCCCACCGCCTGAATAACCAGGGTAATCGTCCCTTTCTCCAAATCAGCGCCCGCAATAGTTAAAGGAATACGTTCGCCGTTTTTCCCCATTTTCACGATAACGAAGTGTCCCGCCTTACGCGCACGAGCGATCAAAGGCGCCTCCACTTCCAGCTTTACTACATTTGCAGAGAAAAATTCTTTGCTTACTATTCTATTCATTACTTTGATTAATATGATTCTTGACTGTGATTTGTTTGATTCATATGATTAACATGATTGTTTGCGATTTATTTGATTATTATGATACTTGGTGCTATATTACTTTCTAATCATACAAATCATATAAATCACCTTATTCTATTTCCAGCGCATAAAAGTAATGCTTTTTTTATTATCCGGGCATTCCCCCAAACTCCTTATTCTTACTTTAATATATTATTTCGTGAAATTCACCGGCCATTCTTTGGTAAATAGGATCGTTTTTTCCTCGTACCTGGCCTACAAAGTTGATGTAGCCGTTTAGGCGGTGGATGAAGAGTTGTTGCTGTTCTTCGTCGGGGGGATTTGTTAGGTTGAAATGTCGTTGCGCGGCTGTTTCGATACCGTTTTTTGTTGAATCGTGGAGCATTGCGCGGATTTTCTTTAGCTGTTTTCTGTCTATATTTACTTTTTCATTTACGATTAGTCCGGTCACTGTTTGTTTGTGGTGCGCGGATTTTAGATATACTTTCTTTTCGTTGGGTTCAAAGCCGTGGCGGTGGATCAGGTCTTTGATTTTTAGTATAATTTCATTTGAGATGAATTCGTTGGATGAGAAGGTTAAATCATCGGCGTAGCGTGTGAATTGTAACTGGTTTTCCCGGCAAAAATTTCGTAAGTCTGCATCCAATTCCAGGCAGACGAAGTTCGACAGGATGGGGGAGGTTGGTGCGCCTGTCGGGAGTTTGGCTTCGTAGGTGGTGAGGAGTGTGAGGGCAGTTGCTATTTGTTCGCTGAAATTGAAGATGGGCGAGGTGAAAAGTTTCTTTATCCGCCGGGCGGGGATGCTTGGAAAGAAATCTTTCAGGTCTATGTTCAACATGTGTTTCTTGCCGGTGTGGACTTCGGCGTTTGCTACGATGTTGCAATGCGTTTTGTTCAGGTAGTGCGGATTTATCACGAAGCCGTGTACTTCTTCGGGCTTTATACATAAATAATAGGCCTGTAAATAATAATTCAGGCGTTTCTGGATTCTCTTTAATCGCTTTTGAGGTTCAAAAATGTATCGCTTGCCGCCTCGTTTTTTCGTGATCGTGTACTGTTTATATTCCGGGGAATTGATTATTTTTTCAAGGTAGTAGATTGGCGTTTCGAGAAACCGACAAAGTTTCATTGGGTTTTTAAGCGAGAGGAGGTGTAAAGCGTTGAGTTCGTGCTTTTGTAGGACGCCCTTCTGATTTTTTGAAAACTGTAATATGTCGGGTATTTGTTGCATAAGTAAAAAATGAGCTGTTGTTAATTATCTTTGATTAGTTCGCTTTATGAGGAGCGGAGCGGAGCATAAAGCAAACCTCCACTCTCTCACGGGTTGCAGGAACACAACCGCTATGTCTGTAAAATAGCGTTTGACATCATAATGTTTGAAACAACAGCTCATTATATCTTAAAATGGCAGATCGTCAGCTCCTACCTCTTTCAATCGGTTAGACGAAAATGTGAATTTCTTTTTAGCATTGACGAGGGTTTTAAATTTAGGTATTTCAGCATCAAATAGCAAGTAGACGTCGTCTGTAGCTCCGTTGCGATTTTTCGCCAGAATAAATTCCACAATGCCGGAAATATCGTTTCCCCTGTCATCTTCGGTAATTTTGTAATATTCGGGGCGATGCAGCAAAATTACCTTATCGGCGTCTTGTTCAATGGCGCCGCTTTCGCGCAAATCGGAAAGTAGCGGGCGTTTGCCCTCTGCTCCGTTTCTGTGTTCAACGCCTCTGTTCAACGAGCTTGAAACGATAACGCAGACATTGTGTTCCTGAGCCATATTTTTCAGTTCACGGCTTACATAACTCACTTCATCTACGCGCTGTCTCCAATGTTGATTGGCACGTATCAATTGCAGGTAATCGACCACAATTACTTTTACGCCATTTTCGCGAATTTGTTTTTCGCAATGCGTTTTTATGGCGGTAATGCCATTATTCCGGCTGCCGAGTACAAACAGTTGGTGGGCGGCAAACTTTTTTTCAGTCTTGTCGATACGTTCCCATTCCGCCTCACTCATGGTTTTTTGCAGCAACCGATGCGCCGGAACGTCGGAGAGCGACGCGATAAAACGATTGGTGAGTTGCTCACCCGAAAGGTCGAGCGTAACAAAAAGCAATGGAACTGTTTTTGAAATATTCAGTGACAAATCAACCAGAAAAGTCGTTTTCCCCATGGCCGGCCGGCCGCCGATTACGACAAATTCGCCCGGAAGAAAGCCTCCGATCAGGCTGTCCAAATCCTGAAACCCGGTTTTGAACACGCCGTTTTGAGGTGTTTCCGTTTTGAGTTGGCGCAGGCTTTCGGCAACAAGCTCGGCTATCGGTTTTGTATCTTTTTCGTCAAAATTTCCGTTTTCGTAAAGCAATTTCTTCAATTGAGAAACAACGGCTCTGTCGTCAACCTGTTGGCCGTGAGTGATGATGTTTTCTATTTTCTGTTGTAATTCCGGTGTCATATCGTTTATTTTATACTTTTATATAAATTTTGTTGCAACGAAGATACGACATTTTGCTGTGATTTATATGATTTATATGATTGCTGTGAATAATATGATGGTTAAAGTCCGGGATGTCGATACATAGACGGCGACGTGCCGGTGTGGAGCTTAAAGTAGCGGCTCAGGTAGGATTGGTCGGGGAAATGAAGCTTGTCTGCAATCTCCTGTATTGACAGATCGGGATTTTGCAGCATGACTTTTATTTCGAGTACCAGCCTTTTGTCAATCAATTCTTTGGGTGATTCGCCGGGCGTAGCTCTTTCGACTACTTTTCTTAAATATCTTGATGTGATGCATAGCTTCTCCGCATAAAAGGTTACGCTTCTTTCTTCTACTATATGCTTGTCGAGCAAAGACAGGAATGCGTAAAACTGTCTCTGTTTGCGTGGGCCCTGGTTCTCCGGGTATTCAAAATATACCTGACGCTTACACTTATCGTAAAGATATAAAAAATAGGTTTGCACGAAATTGCGCTGCATCAACAGACTGAAATCGTTGTCGTTTTCCTTGTGGATCAGCGCTGCCGTTTCCATCCAGCGTTCGGCATTTTTCAGAAAATCATTGTTGACGGGAAGTAAATAAGACGGCGCGTTTATCAGGTATCTGGAAAAAGAGACGCCCAACCTCAACACCGTATGGTCATATATCTCTTTTGAAAACACAAACGCCTTTACCCAAAAATCTTCCGACGATCCGGTTACGATAAAAGTAGTACCCGGCAGGATGACGGTTTCCGCGTCTTTTGTAATCCGGCATGCTGCCAGGCCGATCGTAATAACAGCTTCTCCAGAGGTACATAAAAGCACCATTCCACTATCTGTCCGGCAGGGGAAATCCCCGCATGTGCTCAGATTGGTTTCGATATAATAATAATGCCGGGATTTTAAAGAGAATCGTTCATCCATGCCTTTTTGCCTATTATATATGTACGGTAATAGCGGCAAAGATACAAAAGTTCCGATAATGGATAATTCCGGCGTTTTTGTGAAAACAACAGAAAGATGGTTTGTAAATACCTTTACGGAAATTTTATTAGTAAATAATCAGACGATATGAATGAAGTTATAGAATATCTAAACGCTTGCGGACTATACTATTTAGCTACATCCGACGGCAATCAGGCAAAAGTACGCCCTATGAACTTTGCCAAAAACATAAACGGAAAACTGAGTTTCTACACCAGCAAACAAAAAGACCTCTACAAACAGTTGGAAAAGAACCCGCTGGCAGAGATCGCTGCAAAAGGCA
>JAISEJ010000090.1 GCA_031264155.1 Tannerella sp.
GGTTTACTGAGGCATGTCACAGATTAAGGGATGAAGAAGGAGGTACAGAAAAACTGTTAAAAGAGATGCAGGGAATTCTAAAAAGAAAAATTACGGATGAGAAAAAAAAGGAACTATCACAAAGCATCACCTGTTTAACAAATCATATTCATCAAATGAAATATCCTGAATATTTAGACAAAAAAAATCCAACAGGCTCAGGGGTCATAGAAGCAGCATGCAAGATAATCATCAGACAAAGCATGTGTAATTCGGGAATGAAATGGTCTGATTACGGTGCAAAAAAATACTGATTCTTCGGTGTTTCAATGAAACTGACGGAAAATGGATACAATTCCGGGATAGAATCAACAATCTTGGCATATAATATTAAATTAACGTCATACCCCTTTAGAGAATACCACCGATAAATTAACCCCCCTTTTCATTGCGACCTTTACTTGTGATCCCAGTGCCGGCAGATTATCCCGTTTTCATCCGTATAAGGCTTGCTTATAATCGTATCGTCAAAGATTAAACAGGCTTCTTCACTTTCGTGACGGCGAACATCCGCCTTTACTTCCTGCCATAGTTCTTTTGAACTACATGACACGCCGGATAACATACGTGTTATTTTATCATGCGATATACTACCATCTAACAAATTCGATAAACCCGTGGCGGTAACTTGACTGAAACTGCTTAACGAATAATCTGTATATAAATCCATCTCTTTTTGCATGGAACAAAGGTAACTAATTTACTCGAATATTAATGTGCTAATTTTCTCTGAGGTCTCGAAAGAAACCAAGTATTTCATTATTAACCTGCAGGAACCATACTTTGCACCGGATTCGAAATCCAAGATACATTTTAGCTTACTTGCGTTGCGACGCCTTCAAGTTATTTATTTTTTTTCATTTTAGCAAAAGAAAATGCTAACTTTGCGGTCGTTTTTTTGAAAAACCGATTGTATGAAACAAGATATAAAAGATTCCAGCGAACGCAAGCTTTATATTGAAACGTATGGTTGTCAGATGAATGTGGCGGATACGGAGGTTGTATCCGCTGTGATGTGTACTGACGGTTATGCGCTTACGGAAAATATTGAGGAGGCGGATGCGATATTTATCAACACCTGCTCTGTACGTGATAATGCAGAACAGCGCGTAATCGGACGTCTGCAATATTTTCAGTCATTGCGCAGGAATAAAAAATCGCTGATAATAGGTGTTTTAGGTTGTATGGCGGAGCGGGTGAAGGATGATTTGATAAAGAATCATGGCGTTGACCTTGTTGCCGGGCCGGATTCTTATATGGATTTGCCGAATCTGGCGGGAGCCGTGGAACGTGGGGAGAAAGCCATCAATGTGGAGCTTTCTTCGCAGGAGACATACAAAGATATAAAACCTTTAAAAATTGCAGGCCTGCATGTATCGGGCTTTGTGTCCATCATGCGCGGTTGCAACAATTTTTGTTCTTATTGTATCGTGCCCTATACGAGGGGGCGCGAGCGCAGTCGTGATGCGGACAGTATTCTGGCGGAAATAGCCGATATGCGTTCCAAAGGTTATCGGGATGTGACTTTGTTGGGACAGAACGTCAATTCTTACAGTTATCAAACGGCAGATGGTCCGGTGATTGGCTTTTCGCAGTTGCTGGAGCGCGTTGCGGAGACCGCACCGGAGATGCGAATACGTTTTATGACTTCACATCCGAAAGATATGAGCGATGAAATGTTGTACGTAATGGCTGCACACTGCAATATTTGCAAGTTTATTCATCTCCCCGCACAGTCGGGCAGTACGAAGATTCTGCGAGTTATGAACCGTAAGTATACCCGTGAATGGTATCTTGACCGGATAGCCGCTATACGCCGCATTTTGCCGGGATGTGCCATTTCGACCGATTTGTTCTGCGGCTTTCATTCCGAGACGGAAGATGATTATGAAGAGACGCTTTCGCTTATGCGCGAGGTCGGATACGATTCGGCATATATGTTTAAATATTCGGAGCGACCAGGAACGTATGCCGCCGCACATTTGACGGATGATGTGCCGGAAGACGTTAAGATACGCCGCTTGCAGGGCATGATCGACTTGCAGAATAAACTGTCGGAAGAAAGCAACCGCCGTGATGTCGGGAAAACGTTTGAAGCGCTTATCGAAGGTTTTTCAAAACGTTCGCGCGAACAACTTTTCGGGCATACGGAACATAATAAGGTAGTGATCTTCGACAAAGGTACGCATCGTGTAGGAGATTTTGTCAATGTACGCATTGAAAATGCGACTTCTGCTACCTTATTTGGAAAAGAAGTTGTTAAAAATACATAAGTATTGAAGATTTTACGCGTAAATGTGTTTATTTTGTACCGAAATTGGGGGAAAATGTAACTATTTCTCTCGAGAAGTTTTGTATTATTAAGACAATAATTGCATTTTGAATGGCATCAAACAAGAAAAAAAATACAATATCGTTCTTTAACTCCCATCTTATTTCGGTGGTTAGTATTTCGTTGGTACTTTTTCTTTTGGGACTGATATTGATAATGGGATTTTTGGGAAATGAATTATCCCATTATGTAAAGGAAAATATTTCCGTATCTGTGATCTTAACAGAAAATCTGTCCGATGCGAGGATCCGGAAGATACGCGATAACCTTGAAAGCCGGTCTTATGTGAAATCTACGGAATATATCTCGAAAGAGCAGGCTTCGCTTGAGATGCAGCGTGAGCTTGGCGAAGATCCCGAAACATTCCTCGGCTTTAATCCTTTTCATGCATCTATCGAAGTTAAACTAAAATCGGAATATACGCATCCCGACAGTCTTTCCGTAGTCGAGAAGCGTATATCATCCGAGGCCGGCGTTTCCGAAGTGCAGTATCGCAAAGATATGATACAAGTGGTGAATCAGAATATACGCCGGATAGGGGCTGTTCTGTTCATGCTGTTTATCGTACTGATTATGATTACATTTGTGCTTATAAATAATACGGTACGGCTTCTGATTTATTCGAAGCGGTTCCTGATCTATACGATGCGTCTTGTCGGCGCAACTCCTGCCTTTATCCGCAGGCCGTTTGTGAAGTATAATATTGTAAGCGGATTTATTGCCGGCCTTATAGCAATAATTATGCTTCTCGGTTCGTTATATTATCTAAAACGGGAGTTTATAGGTGTGGATGAAATTCTGAGCCGGGATACATTGCTGCTCGTTTATGGCATTGTCCTCGTGGCGGGAATCTTTTTATCCGTTCTTGCGGCGCATTTTGCCGTTAACAAATATCTGCGTATGGCGCGAGGTAAACTGTATTATGTTTGAAACCCGGATATGAAAATTAAATAAATATATGCGTATGAAAGATTTTGCATTTGGAAAAGAAAACTTTATTTTGATAGCAATAGCTGTCGTGTTGATAATTATAGGTTTTTTGTTGATGAGCGGCGGGGGTTCGTCCGACGAATCGTTTAACCCTGCGATATTCGGCAAACAACGTATAGTGGTCGCTCCTGTCGTAACCGTATTGGGGTTTGCGCTTGTGGTAGTCGGTATTTTGAAAAAACCGAAAGATGATTCGAAATCCGCTGCCGTAAATAAGAAAGCATGAGTTGGATAGAAGCCCTTGTGTTAGGCCTTATTCAAGGCTTGACGGAATTTTTGCCTGTTAGCAGCAGTGGACATTTGACGATTGCCGGGACTTTTTTCGGATTGACCGGCGAAGAAAATCTTGCATTTGCCGTCCTCCTTCATGTAGCTACCGTATTGAGCACGATTGTTGTGTTATGGATTGAGATATCCGGTTTGTTCAAAGGATTCTTTTCTTTCCGCCGGAATGACGATACGAAGATGGTTATGAAAATTTTGCTTTCGATGATTCCCGTGGGGATTGTCGGGTTATTTTTTAAAGATACGGTCGAAGAATTGTTCGGAGGCGGTTTGTTGTTGGTCGGATGTATGTTGTTGCTTACTGCGGCGCTGTTGACGGTATCTTATTTTGCCGTACCGCGCCGGAAAAAGGAAATATCGTTTCGTGACGCTTTTATCATCGGACTGGCGCAGGCTTGCGCCGTGGTGCCTGGCCTTTCGCGTTCGGGCGCTACGATAGCTACCGGCATATTGCTTGGAAATGAAAGAGAAAAAGTGGCCAAGTTCTCTTTCCTGATGGTTATCATTCCGGTGTTGGGAGAGGCGTTGCTGGATATATTGAAAGTATTGAAAGGAGAAGACCTTTCCGCTTTTTCCGCAATACCCTTGAGCGCTATGATCTGTGGTTTTGTTGTAGCGTTTTTGTCGGGCGCTTTTGCCTGTAAATGGATGATTGATATTGTAAAGAAAGGTAAATTTATCTATTTTGCCTGTTATTGTGTTGCAATGGGCCTGTTTGCTATTGTATATTCGTTGATATGATGGATTTTGAAACAGGCGAGGTAGTGTATTTTAACAAGCCGCTTGATTGGACTTCGTTCGATTTGGTGAATAAGTTTCGTTACAAACTTTCGCGTAAGTTGCGTGTGAAGAAAATAAAAGTAGGCCATGCAGGGACACTTGATCCGAAAGCGACAGGCGTGATGATTCTGTGTACGGGACGCGCTACGAAACGAATTGAAGAATTTCAGGGGCAGACGAAGGAATATGTGGCAACGTTGAAACTGGGAGCGACGACGCCTTCGTTTGATATGGAAAAGGACGTTGATGCTACCTATCCTACAGAGCATATTACGCGTGAAAAAGTCGAGCGTGTGCTGAAAACGTTTGTCGGACGGATTGAACAGGTGCCTCCCGCTTTTTCGGCTTGTAATATTGACGGGAAACGGGCGTACGAATTGGCGCGGAAAGGTGTTGATGCACCTTTGAAAGCGAAATTGCTGGTCATTGATGAGGTCGAATTGCTTGCGTATGATCTGCCTGTTATAAAAATACGTGTTGTATGCAGTAAAGGTACGTATATCAGGGCTTTGGCGCGGGATATTGGGTATGCTCTTGATTCCGGAGCTTATTTGATTGCATTGGAAAGAACACGCGTCGGAGAGGTTACTCTCGACAAGTGTATGTCTACCGAAGATATCGATTTGTTTCTGGAGCGGATGATTCCTGCGGGACAATTCCTGATGTAATCTCTGATATTCCTGATATTGAATTAATAAACTTGATGATATATATGAAACTCTCAAAATTTAAATTTGCGTTACCGGCATCGTTGATAGCTCAACATCCGGCCCGATTCCGCGACGAATCGCGTATGATGGTAATTCATCGTAATAAGGGTAAGATTGAGCATCGTGAATTTAAGGACCTTATCAAATATTTTGGTAAGGGCGATGTCTTTATAATGAATAACACAAAAGTATTTCCCGCCCGGTTGTACGGAAACAAGGAGAAGACCGGAGCGCGTATCGAAGTGTTCCTGCTGAGAGAACTTAATCCCGAACTTCGTTTGTGGGACGTACTTGTCGACCCGGCGCGTAAGATCCGTATAGGAAACAAATTGTATTTCGGCGATGACGATTCGCTTGTTGCCGAAGTGATTGATAATACGACGTCGCGCGGACGAACGCTCCGTTTCTTATTTGACAGCTCGCATGAAGAGTTCCGAAATATGTTATATGGGTTGGGGCATACGCCTCTGCCGAAATATATAACCCGCGAAGCGGAATCTGACGACGTTGATCGTTATCAGACCATTTATGCAATGGAAGAAGGCGCGGTCGTTGCTCCTGCCGCAGGTCTTCATTTCAGCCGCGAATTGATGAAGCGCCTTGAAATAAAAGATTGTAAATTTGAACACGTAACGGTTCATTCCGGGTTAGGCAACTACCGGGAAATAGATGTCGAGGATTTGTCGAAACACAAAATGGATTCGGAACAGATGCGGATAAGTGCGGAAGTCGCCGGTTCGGTTAATGAAGCAAAAGACAAAGGAAAAAAAATCTGCGCCGTAGGAACATCCGTGATGCGTGCGATAGAATCGTCCGTAAGTACGGATGCCCATTTGAAAGAATATGACGGCTGGACGAATAAATTTATATTCATGCCTTACGATTTCAGTATTGCGAATTGCATGATTACGAATTTTCACATGCCGTTGTCAGCATTGCTTATGATGACGGCGACGTTCGGAGGATATGACCTGATAATGGAAGCGTATCATATAGCCATTAAGGAAGGATACCGTTTTTGCGCTTATGGGGATGCCATGTTGATTTTATAACAGTTAACAGCCTGATTGTTCATATTCCGGTGTTTTGCAAATGAACTTGTCGCAGGTCTTTTTAGGTTTGGGTTCCAATCTCGGAAACAGGCAGGAGAATATGGAAAAAGCGCTTGCGCTTATTGCCGGCAGGGTAGGGGATATTCTTACCCTTTCCGGTTTTTATGAGACGTCGTCATGGGGCTACAAATCTACGGAAACGTATCTGAATGTTGTCGCTAAGGTTGAAATCGGACTTTCGCCGTCCGGCTTGCTCGCCGCAACTCAGGCAATAGAACGGGAAATCGGACGGAAAGAAAAAACGATAAACGGAGAATACCATGACCGCGTGATTGACATTGATATCCTGCTTTACGGCGATCTGATTACGCGGACTCCGGAATTGACGATACCTCATCCGCTGATGCTTCAACGGCAGTTTGTCATGCGGCCGTTGTCGGAAATTGCTCCCGATGTGCATCATCCCGTATTGGGAAAAACAATGGAGGAACTTTACCGTTCTTCGGAAGGATAACCGGACGGCGTATAATCCTGAAAATGTCTCTTGGAAGATTGTTTCAAACTATATATACTCAAACTCCTGTGCCTTTTGCCATCGTCGGGTTGGATTTGGAGATTTCAATAATATTTGATACTTACCCCTCTTTTTTCGCTTTTCTTATCCCGAATTCAGATTATTAACTCGAAAATTTTTTTTAAGAAAAAAACCGATGTATCTTTACCCCATTAATTAAAAACAGTTGCTTTATGAGAAGAAATTTTGTTTTTATTGTGATATGTGCATGTGTATTTTTTACTGTGCAGTGCGATAATGTCGACGATATGAAGGAAATAGTGCCGCCGGAGATGTCAGAAGAGACGGAAGAGTTGCCCGGAGAGACGGAAGAGTTACCCGAAGTGATAATTTGTTTTGAGGGTCCGGAAGATTATGAACTCGTGAAATGTCCTTCACCGGCCAAACCCGGCAAGGAATATAATCTTGTCGGAATATGGAAATTGGTGTTGCGGATAAACGGAACGGATACCGTTGACTGTTCATGTGAAGATGTGGTATACCATTTCAAACCGGATCAAACGCTGACGGTTTCCATTGGCGATGAAACAGAGGAAGACGTTGCGTATGAATATGGTTCGTACTCTGTTCCTTTTTATCCGCATACCCCCTGGCCGAATCTCAGAATGGGAAGTTCGGAGGTCTATGGCTTGGTATTAGCAAAAAAAATGTATGTGTTCCCTCAACTGGATGTAGAAAGAGAGGAATTTGTCAAAATTTACTGGTTATTTGTGAGAATTGATTAAATGAAAAAATCATGAATAGTTGCTTTATGAGAAGAAATTTTGTTTTTATTGTGATGTGTGCATGTGTATTTTTTACTACGCAGTGCGATAATGTCGACGATATGAAGGAAATAGTGCCGCCGGAGATGTCAGAAGAGACGGAAGAGTTACCCGGAGAAGATCAATATTCTCCCCTGGATCCGTCCTGGGCAAAGGTATTCTATGAACACGTGAAATGTCCTTCACCGGCCAAAACCGGCGAAGAATATGATCTTGTCGGAATGTGGAAATTGATATTGCAGATAAACGGAACGGATACCGTTGACTGTTCATGTGAAGATGTGGTTTACCATTTTAAACCGGATCAAATGCTGACGGTTTCCATTGGCGATAAAACAGAGGAAGATGTTGCGTATGAATATGATTGGGGGTATCCCTTTTGTCCTCTCTGTCTTCCGCTTAATCCCCGACCGAATCTCAGGATGGGAAGTTTAGAGGTCTATTGCTGGGCATTACCCGAAGTAATGTTTCTGTACCCTCAATTCAAAGAAGTGTATGTGAAAGTGGATCCGGAAAGAGAGGTAGTTGCCTTAGTGCCGTTACATGCTATTAAATGGATATTTGTAAGAATTGATTAAATGAAAAAGTCATGAATAGTTGCTTTATGAGAAGAAATTTTGTTTTTATTGTGATGTGTGCGTGTGTATTTTTTACTACGCAGTGCGATAGTGTCGACAATATGGAGACAATGCCGCCGGAGATGTCAGGAGAGATGGAAGAGTTACCCGGAGAAGATCAATATTCTCCTCTGGATCCGTCCTGGGCAAAGGTATTCTATGAACACGTGAAATGTCCTTCACCGGCCAAAACCGGAGAAGATGAGGATCCTGTCGGAGTATGGAAATTGATATTGCAAATAAACGGAACAGATACCGTTGACTGTTCATGTGAAGATGTGGTTTACCATTTTAAACCGGATCAAATGCTGACGGTTTCCATTGGCGATAAAACAGAGGAAGATGTTGCGTATGAATATAGCTGGTATCCTTTTGCTTGTCTTACGCTTAACCCCCGACCGAATCTCAGAATGGGAAGTTCAGAGGTCTATTGCTGGGCATTATCCGAAATAATGTATCTGTTCCCTCAATTCAAAGAAGTGTATGTGAAAGTGGATCCGGAAAGAGAGGTAGTTGTTTTAATGCCGTTACATGCTGTTAAATGGATATTTGTAAGAATTGATTAAATAAAAAAGTCATGAGAACACGAAAATTAAAATTTGGTTTTTTTGTAGTTGTTCTTGCCGTATTTGCCGTAAGCGTTACATTTGGGCAAGAAAGCGTATTATATTCCACTATTCGGCAAGCGAAAGAAGGGAATATGGAATTTCAGAGGCTTCCGTCTGTATTTGTACAGGAAAGTACGCCCCAGGATAAAAGCCTTTCGAGTAAATTCAACAACATGGAAGAGGTACAGTTTTTGACGTATGACACATCCAAATTGACCGTCCTAAGCAAAGCAGTCAGGCTGGATATTCCGTTTAAAAATAAAAATCTTTCCCTGGAGTTAATGGAAGTTCCGGAAGCATTTTATGATTATGAAGTCGTCACTTCTTCCGGCGGAGAAAAGTCTCCGGCAAACCGAAATTTCAAGCATTATCGCGGTATTGTCAACGATGACCCGAACAGCCTGGTAGCGATTTCTTTTCTGGATGATGAAATCATGGGATTAATTGCTACGGATGAGGGAAATTTGGTTATCGGAAAGGAATCGTTATATGGAAAACATCTTGTATACAATGACAAAAATCTAAAAGACAAACTTGATTTTGAATGTAACATGCAAGATGAGACGTTTATTCCGTATGACCCTGAGATATTATTGGGTGCCGTTTCGGCCGCAAGTATTAAATATGTAAAATTCTATGTTGAAACCGAATATGATATTTATCAGGCAAAAGGGAGTAGTGTCAGTGCTGTAGAATCATACATAATAGGCTTATTTAATCAGGTTGCCACACTTTACGAAAATGAATATATTCCGGTGGCCGTCTCGGAGCTTTATATATGGACTTCTACCGATCCTTATACTTCGGGAACTTTGGGAGGACTTTTAAACCAGTTCCAGTATGCAAGACCTTCTATTAATGGTGACTTGGGAATGCTGTTAACATTTCGTTTCGAAGTGAACGGAGGTATGGCTGTGGTTGATGGACTTTGTAGTTCCATCGCATACCAAAAACTTGCAGTAGCAATGCTCTATGATACTTATTCTACTGTGCCAACCTATAGTTGGAGTGTATTTGTTGTAACACATGAATTTGGACATTTATTTGGTTCAAGACATACTCATGATTGTGTATGGAATGGTAACAATACTGCGATAGATGGGTGTGACAGTGTAGTAGGGTCCTGTCCCTCACCGGGTATTCCGCCTGAAGGCGGAACAATAATGAGTTATTGTCATCTGACATTAGCTGGAACAAAGTTCACACTCGGTTTTGGACCACAACCGAGAAATGTTATCAGGAGCAACTATAATGCAGCCGGATGTCTGTCGAATGTGTATATATCAGGCCCCGGCTATTTTGCGGAAGATCAACCACCATATCAGTCCTACTCATCTCTTTTGGCCGGAACATGGTCTGCTACAGCGCCCCTATCCATTTATAGCGGTCAAGGTACAAATAGTGTAGTAGTCTATTGTTCGGAGTTCACTACCGGAACCTATCCGACACTCAGTCTGAGACCCAGAGGCAGTACAAGTGAGAATACAGTGACTGTAACGATTTATGTAGAACCGGATACTTCGAGAAGATCAACACCGGATCCGGTTGTTATGTATCCGAATCCGGTTTCCGGTATCCCGAATGCAGTAATTAAGGAGATTGAATCCGAATCACCGGAAGTTGCTTTGAGTCCGGCAACAACGGGTAGCAGCGGTACGGCAAAATTTAAACTGCCTCTTGTGTATGAAGCACGTTTGTATAATACTTTGGGTACGCCGGTACTTCAGACCGTAATCGACGGAGAGACGACGCAGACACAGTTATTGCCAGCAGGGAATCTACCCAACGGCATCGGACAACCGGGGAAATCCGCCGGTGACGTAACACATCGTCAGATCCGACTAACATCATGGATATGCGTCTGTTTACAACCATCCTCCGCATCCTTTGATGCCTTACAGCATCAAAATCGCAGGCATGAAGCAATGCACAAGATATAATATCGGATTGTCTTTTCGCAAACCGATTCTGTTTAATATAAAAGAAAGAAATTATGAAAATGTACAGTTTATTTAAAAACATTATTTGCTTTGCATTTGGAATGATGCTAAGTGCAGCGGCGATGGCGGAAGAGCCGAAAATTGTTATCACGGGTATTCCGCAAATCGGGACGGGCGGCGTTGCCGATGGATATGTCGCCTGGAATGAACTCTCTGCGGCTAATTGCGAACAGTATGCCGTGATAGCCATGCTTCGTACTACGTGGGGAGACTACGTGAAACCAACTTATGATAATTATCTGAATCCGGTTGACCGGAATGGTAATTTCTCCATTAACATCACTACCGGTGGTACGGGAGATTTTAACATTGCAGAAGTGTCTTTTTACTTTGTACTGCGGAAAACATTTGACGGCATTGGCGGAACATCCGTAAATTCGGGGATGATGGGCGGGAAACATCTTGGTTCGTCATTGACAGTCAACCGTGAAGAATTTTGGTCAAACCGTCCGCAAGCGCCGGAGCCGGGTGTTTCGCCGGGGTTTGTAGCATCGGGGACAAATATCTCGCTGTCCTGCCGGCATGGAGGCGTTATCCGCTATACGCTGGACGGTAGCGACCCGATAGCATCTTCTACGGCGCGGACTTATGACGGAAGCGTTTCGCTTTCCGTGCCGGCCGCCGGTTCGTTGCTTATCAAGGCTGTAACCGAATTATCGGGCTTTTATAGTCCCGTTGCTTCTCTTTTGTACTTGCCGAAGGAACCGCTCGATACGCCGTTCTGGGGACTTAATGTATCACTGGCTCTCAACGGCGAAAATTTCGGCCTTTACCTGGATGAAAATAAAACAAAGGCGAGGATGGAACCGGTTATCGAGCTTACAAAATGGGTACGGACTTTCGGAACATTAAACAACGGCCTCGAATTTGTAAATAAAATAGCCAAAAACGCCGGCTTACATACGCTAATCGGCTTATATATCACGAACAATGCCGCCAATAACGACGCCCAGGTAAACGGCTTGCGGAGGATTCTGGAGCAAGGCCCCGCCCCCGACCTTATTGCGGTTGGCAACGAATGTAGCCTTGCAGGTGTCAGTGCGGCTACGCTTGCTTCGTATATTGATATTGTGCGTGAGGTTGTAAGGGAATATTCGCTTGTCATACCTGTCGGAAGCGTAGACATAGCAGGCGCTTCATGGAGTCAGTCGGTGTTGGATAAGCTGGATTTCGCAGGCGTTAATATTTACAGCGGAACCTGGGATAATACGCCTGAAAACGGGATGGTTGCCGCAATGAAACAAAGTTATTCAAATGCAGTTGCCGCGTTCCCGTCGAAGTTTGTCATGCTTACCGAAACAGGGACGCCTTATGCCGGAGGTACATATACCGTAGACGGGGGAACGCAGACGGCTTCCGTTTCCAAAGCCGTTTCGTATTTGGAAGGTTTTCTCGAATGGGTTCATGAAGAAAATATCCCTGCATTTTACTTTGAGGCATATGATGAACCGGTTAAGTCAGGAAACGGCGGTCATTCCATCGAACAATATTTTGGCATAATGGACGGCAACCTGCAAATACATTCATTCTATCAGGACATCACGGATAATGAAATGAAACCGGAAACGTCCGATTCGGCAAATAAAACGAATATTTACGTATCGGGTAAATCACTGTTCATTACGGCGCCGGTTTCCGGCAATGTCGCTATTTACGACATAAACGGGAAATTGGTGGAAACGGTAAGCGTTGTTGCGGACGACGCATGCCAAACAACATTGGAACCGGGAATATATATCGTTAAAACCGGTGAAATTTCGCAGAAAGTGGCGATAAAGTGACTTGAGGGAAGCATTCATTTCAGTTCATTTATCCATAAATACGGGGAAGCGTCGCTCGGCATGCGCCAGTCGCTGCGGGGCGAGAGGCTTATTGAGCCGACTTTGGGGCCGTCGGGCAGGCAGCTTCGCTTGAATTGCTGTGCGAAGAAACGGCGCAGGAATGTCTGAAGCCATTTTCTTATTTCGTCTTCCTTATATTTCTCTGCAAATGCCTGTTTGGCAAGCCA
>JAISEJ010000184.1 GCA_031264155.1 Tannerella sp.
TTGGCTCTGTCCGGCGACGACGAGGCCATCAATCTTGCCAAGGCGATTTACGGTGGCGCCCTTGCACGGTTCGACGAACTGTGCGGCCCGTATGCCACGGTGATTGATATTGACAAGAGCCGGTTGCCGTCGCCCGAAGAAGTGAAAGGCTGGAGCGGCGCGAAACTGGCCGACACGCTTCGCCATATCCCCGGCCATCCCGATTATAACCCAAATTTCAGACAGTTGATTCATGTCGGCTATAAAGTGGCCGCAGAACACGGCGCAGAATATACCTGTGCGCTGGAAAAACACCGGGAGATTGTCGGACAGCAGGTCATCGAAAACATCTATGACCGGCATATCAAACGCCTTTTCGGGATTTAACGATTCAATTAATTTATTTGATTTTTGTTTTCATAACGAATTCCGGGTTTGAATTGTTTTTTTATACACTAAAACAATTCTTTCCCGGAATTTATTCCTTTGTTAAGTGATTTGTGTCTCATGTGAGGCAAAATGTTTTATTTTTAATCCATACAGTCCAAAAAAAACGCCTCCGGCGTAAGTTTGCAATACACAAGACCGCACTGCGCACAGTATAATCGGGATTATGCGATGTCTCATGCCGGCGCAATGGCCTCTGTTACGGCTTTTTCCGTTTGCTCGAAAAGTTCCGGGAAAGGCATTTCTTTAACGGCCATAGGTTGATGAATCGTAAGAGTCAGTTTGTTCCCGTGTCCGAGAGGAAAACTTCCCCAGCGTGTCATTTTCCATGAGTTATTGATAGTGACCGGTACGACGTACGCCGAAGGGGAATATTTGCAAAGGATTTTCAGGCCGTTGTCCGCAAATTTTTTCGGCTTTCCGTCTCGGCTTCTTGTGCCTTCGGGAAAGATAACCGCGGAACGCTTATGAGCTTCGATATATTCACCCATTTCTCGAATTGCCGACAATGCTTGTCGCGGGTCTTTCCTGTTTATGAGCACGGAGCCTCCGTGTTTCAGGTTATAGGAAATGCTGGGAATACCTTTGCCCAGTTCGATTTTACTGATAAATTTGGGATGAACTTTGCGCATAAACCATATAATTGCCGGAATATCATACAAGCTCTGATGATTAGCGGCAATGATGAGCGGAACATTTTCCGGCAAGCAGTCCCTGTTTTCAACCCTGTATGTCGTCCCCAAAATATAAGTATTTGCAACCAGAAAGAAATTCAAAACATCCACACTTCTTTTATGCGCTTCGTAACCGAATACATTATAACAGATCCACTGAACAGGGTGAAAAATGATCAATGTTAAACCAAAAAGCAGGTAATAAATGGCCGACAAAGGAATCGAAAGTATTTTTTGCATAAATCCAAGCTGAAAATTTCGCCAAACTTACATGAAAAATTTCGATTTTGCAAGTATTGTAATCCGATTGTTCGGATATTTGCACGGGATGGTTTTAATTTTTGGAATTAAACCCGTATCTTTGTGAAATTATAAATGATACGATGCAAACCGTAAAAACAATAAATAATTCTCTATGGAAAAGTTATTTTGTATTTTGGTAATGATTTCGGCATGTATGCCGGCGATATCGTTTGCCCAGGATGACGGCAAATATTTGGCGGGGAGCGTACCTGAAATGGATGAGAAGGTTGTATTTAAAAAAGAATATCATATTGAGGGCGCAAACCGGAACGCTATCTATGAGCGTGTATGCGAATGGTTGGAGGAGCGCATGAAAGCGAATGGAAATAGCAGCCGTATTTTATATATGAATAAGGAAGAAGGACAGGTGGTTGCGCAGGGAGAGGAATACCTCGTGTTCGGCAGCAATGCGTTTTCGTTAGATCGTGCGCTGATGAATTATAATGTGGTTGCTCTTTGTGAATCGGGGAAATGTGAGGTGCGAATCGAGCGTATCCGTTATAAATATGAAGATGAAAAGTTTACGGCGGAGGAGCGAATCTCTGACAGAATAGCTCTTAATAAGAAGAAAACCGCTATTTTCCGCGGAAATAAAAAGTTTCGTATGCATACGGTTGATTTTGCAGACAAACTGTTTGAGGATGCAGGTATGGCTTTTGGCCTGCGGAATGTCGCGCCTGTTTCCTGGCCGGCCGCTTCACCGTCACCGCAAGCTGTTACGGAAGTTCTGCCGGCACAGGCGTCGTCCGGCATTTCCGACACGCTTCGGGGATACAAGCAGCTTGCGCCCGGCAAAATCCCCGGTAATATTATAAAGATGCTTAGCGAAGACTGGATGCTTATAACGGCCGGAACGGATGCGCAATTTAACATGATGACCGCGAGCTGGGGCGGACTTGGCGTGCTCTACGGCAAACCAGTGGCGATTTGTTTTATAAACCCTGCGCGTTATACCTATCAACTGATGGAAAAGAATGACATATATACACTGACTTTCTACACGGAAGCCTATCGGGAAGCATTAAAGTATTGCGGTTCGAACAGCGGACGCGACATGGATAAGGTGAAAGGTTCGGGGTTGACGCCGATAACCGTTCCTTCCGGCGGTAAGGCTTTCTCCGAAGCATGGCTTATCATTGAATGTCGCAAGCTTGTGGGGCAGTCGTTGAGTCCGGATGCACTTTTCGATGAGGACGTAAAATCGGACTGGGCGGGGAAACAGCTGCATAAAATGTATATCGGAGAAATAATAAATGTATGGGTGAAGTAAAAACATCATATATAATAATCAATTAATTATGGCAGACGACAAAAAAATTATTTTCTCAATGGTAGGAGTGAGCAAGATATATCCTCCTCAAAAACAGGTTCTCAAAAACATTTATTTATCATTTTTTTATGGCGCTAAAATCGGCATAATCGGCCTGAACGGATCCGGCAAGTCAACGTTGCTGAAGATTATTGCCGGTCTGGATAAGGATTTTCAGGGCGAAGTGGTTTTCTCTCCGGGATACACGGTCGGGTATCTGGAGCAGGATCCGCAGCTGGCTTCCGGGAAGACGGTCAAGGAGATTGTCCGTGAAGGCGTTCGGGAGACAGTCGATCTGCTGAACGAATTTGAGGAGGTGAACGAAAAATTCGGCGATCCTGAGATTCTTGACAATCCGGATAAGATGGATGCCCTTATGAATCGCCAGGCGGAGATACAGGACAGGATAGACGCGCTGGACGCATGGAATCTTGACAGCCGCCTTGAGCGTGCAATGGATGCGCTTCGCTGTCCGCCGGAAGACCGGATTGTCGATACGCTATCCGGCGGCGAACGCCGTCGCGTCGCTTTGTGCCGCCTGTTATTGCAGCAGCCGGATGTGCTGCTTCTGGACGAGCCGACCAACCATCTGGACGCCGAGTCGATAGACTGGCTGGAGCAGCATCTGCAACAATATGCGGGAACGGTTATATGTATTACGCACGACCGTTATTTTCTTGATCATGTGGCGGGATGGATCCTTGAGCTTGACCGTGGGGAAGGTATTCCGTGGAAGGGAAATTATTCTTCATGGCTCGACCAGAAGACGCAACGCATGGCTCAGGAAGAAAAACAGGCAAGTAAACGGCGAAAGACGCTTGAACGCGAGCTGGACTGGATCCGGATGGCGCCCAAAGCCCGTCATGCAAAAGGAAAAGCCCGCTTGAACTCCTACGAGTCGCTGCTTAATGAAGACCAGAAAGAACGGGAAGCCAAACTGGAAATATTTATACCGAACGGTCCGCGACTTGGCAACAAAGTGATTGAGGCCTGTCATGTAGCCAAGGCTTTTGGCGATAAACTGCTTTTCGACGACCTCAATTTCATGTTGCCCCCGAACGGGATTGTAGGCGTTATCGGCCCTAACGGAGCCGGCAAAACGACGCTCTTCAAAATGATTATGGGAATGGAAACCATTGATAAGGGAACGTTTGAAGTCGGTGAGACGGTGAAGGTCGGCTATGCGGATCAGACGCATAAGGATATTGACCCGGAGAAAACCGTTTATCAGGTTATTTCGGGCGGAAACGAGTTCATTAGGGTAGGGGGCAGGGAGATCAATGCGCGCGCTTATCTTTCGAAATTTAATTTTGCCGGAGCCGACCAGGAAAAACTCTGCAAAGCGCTTTCCGGCGGTGAAAAGAACCGTTTGCATCTTGCCATCACATTAAAAGCCGAGGCGAACGTTCTGCTGCTCGACGAGCCGACCAACGATATTGACGTTAATACGCTTCGTGCGCTTGAAGAAGGATTGGAAGGTTTTGCGGGATGTGCCGCTGTTATTTCTCACGACCGCTGGTTCCTTGATCGTATATGTACGCATATCCTTTCATTCGAGGGCGATTCCGAGATTGTATACTACGAAGGAACTTATTCGGAATATGAAGAATATAAAAAGAAACAGAAAGGCTATACGGAACCCAAACGCATCAGGTACCGCAAATTGATTGATAATTGATGTGAGTTCCGGTGTGTGTTTTTATTGTTAAATATTAAATTATGTAAGTATGAAAAGAAATTTATTTTTTGTTGTTATCGCGTTGTTGTTATTTGTTACGAAATCTTATTCCCAGACGGACGAACTGTTTAACGGAAAAGATTTGTCAAACTGGAATTTTGTGATTGACGGGGATAAAGCTCCTCATGAAGACGTATTTTCCGTGCAGGATGGCGTTATACTTATCCAGGGGAATCCCTTCGGATACATGTATACGAAAAAGAAATATAAGGATTATTCGCTGGAACTGGAATGGAGTTGGGTTGATAAAGTCTCGAACAGCGGGATCTTCTTTTTAATAGCCGAAGTTAAGCCCGGAATTCCGTTTCCGAATGGCATCGAATGTCAATTGAAAGCCGGTAATGCCGGTGATCTTGTATTGCTTGGAGGGTCGGACTTGGACGAATATGTAGAGCCGGCGAGCGGACGTCCTGCTTTTCCCATGATTCAAAAACGCGAAGCATCGAACGAAAAGCCTGTCGGAGGGTGGAATAAGGCTAAAATCGAAGTGAAAGACGGGAAAATTACGGTATACATTAACGGCGCGCTTCAAAATCAGGGAACCAGTAAGGTGAAAGAGGGCTATATCGGCTTGCAAAGCGAAGGCGGGCCTGTGCAGTTCAGGAATCTGAAGGTTACTGTCCTGTAACGAAAGCGCCCCGCTCCGGCAAATAATGTCGACATTTTTGTTCATAAGGTACACCTTTTCGCAAATAATGTCGACATTCTTGTTCATAAGGTATACCTTTTCGCGAATAATGTCGACCTTTTTGTCCAAAAGGTATACCTTTTCGCGAATAATGTCGACATTCCTGTTCATAAGGTATACCTTTTCGCGAATAAGGTCACATGAAAGAATAAGAAAACGGTTTATTTGAATAAATAACTCATGTTACGCAACTGCTTGATTACAGACGGCATCCCGTCACCTTGGAATGCATCCTTGACGGGATGCGCGATAAAGATGTGTGATGCGGAATGTAGAGGAATTCTATGACTAATAATCCGAATTTATTCTATTGATTATTGTTAGTATTTTTCAAGCACAATCGGGCTTGGGTAGTGTACTGAAAAACAAAAAAAATGAAAGCATACGTCAGTTTATATTATATAAAAGTTAAAAATAAGGATGCAACTCGTAAATAAGTTAAATAAATGCGATTTTCATATATGTAATAAAGATTTTTGTGGGAGGTTTGAGTAATTGTAGTAAATTTGCACCTGTGAATAATAGTATTCAGTTTAATATTAAAAATCATTTTATGAAAAATTCAGTGATTTTTTTAGGGTTATGCTTATTTTCATCCGTCTTTGCACAAAGCGTGGAAAAAGCATATTTTGAAAACAACCCGGCCCTCGGAGGAGATGTAATCATACAATCCGCGAGTGTAAAGATTGTCGGCGAGGAAATCTTCAAAACTTTTGAGATAGAAAGTTTTGAAGAGGGCAGGTTCTATATGAATGCTTGGATATTGGTACCTTTAACGGAAGACGGTTATCCGGAGTATAAAGTTGCAATAAACGGTCTGTTGACGGAATATTCGTTTAAACCACAAACGGACAACTGGCAGAGTTTGGCTTTGACCGATGCTGAAAAGTCAGCCGCTACCGTCAAGTTGAGAAAAGGTAAAAACAGTATTTCTGTGATAGGGAAAAAGCCGGGGGTACCGACTGTTGAATTTGTCAAACTTTCCCAAAATCCCGCTAATACCGGAATTTCGGATAAAAAATACAGGGAATTTGTAGAAAAGGCAAAATCAAACAGCCTGTATAATGCCGGAGATGATAATACAGTTGTTCTTCGTAGCGGTAATGCCAGTTCGGCAGGCATTGGAACAGCGGGAGAAATTTATGATTATATACTAAATATGCCCGTCAATTATACGACGCTATTGTATTTTTACTGGGGGTGGGGAGAGGATGTAACTATTTCAACAACGCAAACCGGAGGTACCGGCCATGTAATTGAAGTTTTTCAAAGAGATAATCCCATTACATATACATGGACTAGCCCGGTATTATATGGGAGTGGAAGTATGAATATTCCCATAACATATTCCGACTGGTATATAGTAAGAGCCCGTTCGCTCTCGCCATTTACTTCCGGAACGTTAAATATAACGGTGAATGGAGTAACTTACAGTAATATGCCGATCACGGAATCCGCATTACAAGTGACAAACCACAGCGGCGGTTCAAAAAATTACTTTACATGTAAATTGGGAACCGGAGGGGATACATGGTTGTTTTTGCAGGAATATGCCCAGTTGCCGAGCCCAATTATTTTTCACAATGATGATGGAGGCACAAGGTCTGACGGTTACAAATGGAACAACGCATCATTAGCAACAACATCTCAACTTGTGTATTTCGCTTTGGTTTCTTCATACCAGTCAAATACGCCATCTACTACGTGCGATCTTTATCTGGACTTGGCTCAGTCAAGTTCGACTGTGCGGGGCTATTTTCCAAACTTGGCTGCGGACAATTCTTTTAAGTCAGGGCCGGAAACAAGTGTTTATAATTGTTTTTCATGGTCAGTAGGAGTTACATCTAGCTGGTATCAATGGATGAGTAGCTTAGCTGATTTTGACAGTTTTTTTCAGAGTTACGGTTATACTCGTTCCGGTGCAACAGCAGATAATGCGGCTATTGCATTATGGACAAATAATGGAAATTTCACACACGCATCCGTAAGGAAAAATTCTACAATAACAAAACCTCATGGATTCGAATGGGAAAGTAAATGTGGTCAATTGGAAAGGGTTATGCATATAAGAGATGCCTTGAATGGAAGTTCTTATGGGGATATTACCTATTATTATAAGCCAATTAGTGGAACAGTAGTATCAGCAGTCAATGAATCTTATTTTTCGCAATCGGATTTGGATCGGATCACCTTTCTGAAGGACGGGATTCCTGCTACTGTGGTATCAGGTTTTGAAACAAAATATCTCACATGGAAAAGCACATGGAGCAGACCTGAAATAGCTATTCACAGTAATTACCGCAAGTATGCCGAATCGGAAGAATATAACAGCCTATTAGAATATTGTACAAAGTATGGTAAAGCAACATGGCCTCTGTTTATAGATAAACTTGCTCAGGGTGACATTTTTGTTGGCAACTTGCTGGAGGTTCTGACTTATACGGGAAAAAAGACGCTCACCGAAGACATTGTGGCATCTTTTATTGTCGAAACCGGCAAACCTCTGCCATCTACAAACTCCATCCTGATAGATTATTCCAAAGAATTACTTGACAATGAAAAAGAGAATATACTGGAATCCATCTGGAATATTCCTGCGGTAGAAGAAGAGGCTTTAGAAGTTGATGCCAATGTTCGTGGACAGGAAATTATTCTAAGCCTGAATACCGGGACGGGTGCAAATGCTTCCGTAAAAGTGTATGACCTTGCTGGCACAGTTGTGTATGAAGCAAGTTATATTGTCTCGAACGGCAGAGAACTCGTTGTTATCAGCGCCGCCAATTTCAGGAAAGGCATATATGTCGTATCGGTTAATGTCAATGGCAAATCAATATCTCAAAAAGTAACTATATAACATTTAAATAAATTAGATTATGAAAACTATTTTTTTAATACTCGCGGCAGGGATCATATTCAGCCTGCCTTCATGCAACAGCAACAGTCTGGAGACGAATCCGCCCGGACACGGAGAAGAGCCACCACCCAAACAACCCAACTCGGAAGAACCCGGTGATCCGGATGATGAACAGAAAATACCTTACAGGCATATTAGTTTGCTAATGGATATTACGGTGAATGATATTAAATCTTTCAATACAACAACCGGACAAATAGTATTTACGGATTTAATCTTTGAAAAATTTGCTATGTCATATAAAACCATGGAAGTTATAGATGATAGAGTGTACAGATATTTCTATTATGATAGCCTGTCCTTATATTACAATGATAAGCCTCTGTTTGAAGGAATTCGAATAACAGGTATGGAGATGAGTTTTGTAATCAATGATCTTGTATTAATATATCACCCGAACGTATACAACAAAAACGAAGCGGAATATTTGGACCTAGACCCAAACGTGTACAGATATGATAACGACAGGGGGCTTTTAATCGAACCTAAATATTATTTAGTTGATGGATATCCCATAATTGAGGAGGGGGCGACCGTGAATTACTATCTTGAGGAAGGAATAAGACTTGGTCGGGACGATATACAACGCTTGCGGGATGAAAGTTTCAAAAAATATCAAGCGGAATGGGATATCTTTATAAAGTATCTGCGCGACGCCGGTAAGATTGTGGAGTGAAAGGTTTAACCGGTTGCCGTGATTTTATCCGTGCAATGTTTCGGGACGGGAGGCTATGCGTTTCCCGTCCTTTTGTTTTTTTCATTCCATGAACCCGCTCGGTGTAGCGTCTTGCTACGTCGTGTTAAAAGTAAGGTTCCCGCCTTGCCGCTGTCATGCCTGTACGATGAGTTGTCAAAAATCCGCATATTGGTATAAAAATATTCGTTCGAAAAATTTCTTATTCCGAACTCAGATTATAAACGTCGGTTTTTTATAACAATGAATGCTGGAAAATTTAATACCTCATATTACGCAGTTGCCTGATTACAGACAGTATCCCGACGGGATGCCGGGCAGTTGCGTAACATGAATAAATAATTATTGTGGTAATTTCGCTTTTGAAAAGGCTTTTTTCGCTTACAGGCGAAAAAATGCAGTATTGTATGTTAAAAACCATGCGGAAACCTTACAAAAATCTTTTTATATTAAAAAATACACTACCTTTACCTCGTCAAGTGAAAATTAATACTTATAGCCATGAATTCTGGTGTTTTTTATGATAAAATATTTGGTAGTGTGATGAGTTTTGTTACACACACACACACACACACACACACACACACACACACACACACACACACACACACACACACACACACATCTATATATACAAAACCTCTCGCGCCTAAACTTCGAGGAATTTTTCGAAAAAACAAATTCGGCTTGCT
>JAISEJ010000233.1 GCA_031264155.1 Tannerella sp.
GATGGCAAAAAACGATTTGCGATCGTTGCCTTCCACGCGCACCATCAATACATATTGCCCCTCCCATTTAATCGCTCCGGCATTGAACGTTCCGTTAATACCAAACCGCTCTATTAAACAGGGATTTGTTGCGGGCGACAGGTCATATTTCCAGATCAAAGGTGCATGCCCGGCCGTCAGGACGGGATATTTGTAGCGTTCGTAAATGCCGTTCCCCGGAAGGACCGCTTCGTTCTTTTGCCGGATCAGTTTTTCGTACTGTCCGGTCAATGCGTTCAGGCGTGTATTAAAGTAATTTTCCATGGTAACTCCAAATATTATTTTTGATGCGACAAAGGTAGAGCGTGAAAAGCAATATAAATAATGCTATTATGTGAAAAGATAATACTTTCATGAGCTAATTACACAGGATAAAAATCAAATACATCATACGATTAATAAACTGAATTTTAATCGAATAATCGTAGCCTATCAAAATATTGGAAATAAATACTACCTTTGCAGACTGATTTTTTAGTTCAATCACAAGTAATTATAGTACAATTATGAATGCGCAAAACATTTTGAGAGAGATCACTCCTTTGTCGGAAAAAGACTGCTTTTACGTAGTGGAACGTTTTCGATCCGAGTTCAACTTCCCCGTGCATACGCATCCCGAATATGAATTGAATTTTATCGAAAAGGCAAAAGGGGCGCAACGCATCGTGGGCGATTCTATCGAAGAAATCGACGATTTGGAACTGGTGCTCATCACCAGTGAAAATCTGGAACATGTTTGGGTAAACCACAATCATAAGTTAACCCTGATCAGGGAAATAACCATACAATTCCACCCTTCGCTTTTCGATGGGAATTTGATACATAAAAACCAGTTCAAGAGCATCAAAGAAATGTTTGAGAAAGCGAGGAAAGGGCTTCTTTTTTCACGTCAAACGATAGAAAAGGTGGAGCCGTTGCTGTCGTCGTTAACCGTTGAAAAAAGCGGCTTTTATTCTGTTCTCAAATTAATGTCCATCCTGCATGAATTATCCAAAAGCGACGATTCGCGTATTTTGGCAAGCTCTTCGTTTGTAGGAAAAAAGGATACATTTGAGAGTCGCCGTGTAAAAACAATACACGAATACATCGAGCAGCATTACAGGGAGAAAATCAAAATAAGCGATGTGGCTGTGCTGGTCTATATGACGGAAGGAACATTCAGCCATTTTATCAAACGCCGGACGGGCAAAAGCTTTACAGATTATGTGCTGGATGTTCGACTGGGATATGCCGTCCGCCTGCTGGTTGATTCAACGCATCCTGTCGCCGAAATCGCCGATTTGTGCGGCTTCAATAACCTGTCGAATTTTAACCGGATTTTCAAAAAAAAGAAACTCCTCACACCGAAAGATTTTCGCAATCAATACAAAAAGACGAAAATGATTTTGTAAGCGGAAAGTTGTACGTTTGATGAAAGCCGGCGGGGGAATTATTTGACCAGTGTGTTTAGCAAAGGGATAGAAACCGTGATGCCTGTGCTTTCGTATTTCAGGCCGTCGAAACCGGCGAAGATGCCGATGCGTCCCATTTCTCCGAAACCGATGGAGTAGCCGGCTTCGCTGTGGGTCAGGTGCGGAAGCCATAGTGTGCGCAGGTGCAGGGATTCGTTGAAGAGGTAACGTTGCAGGAAGGGGAGGTGTTTCAGCAGCAGGTAGTCGGAACTGTATGCGGCGTGAGCCTGCAGCCATTTGTCGTTTGTGGCGTACCGGTAATTGTCCATTCGGAAACTGTTGTTTAATGATTTTCCGGAGAGGAACAGCTCGTTTGTCCTGAAATGTTTGAAGTCGGGGAGGCGGG
Organism: Tannerella sp.; assembly: GCA_031264155.1. Taxonomy (GTDB): domain Bacteria; phylum Bacteroidota; class Bacteroidia; order Bacteroidales; family Tannerellaceae; genus Tannerella. The sequence continues at coordinate 1,837 of JAISEJ010000233.1, forward strand.
TTTGTCCGGCGGAGAGGAATGTGCCTGCGTTCAGTTCGTAAAACAGGTGGTCGAACAGGTTTAGCCGTATGTTTTGGGAAACTGTGGCCTCGATTTTGTCGAATGAGGAATTGCTTTTGCTGCCGAAAGCTCCGGCATAGTTGAGCCGGAGGGTCGGGTAAGCGGATTTCCTGTAAAATTTCCTGCCGTTTCGGATGATGTAGTAATATCGTGGCGTGTATTCCAGCGTTATGTCCGCGGTGAGGGCCTCGTGGGCGGGCATTATGTCGGTTTGTCCGTGCGGCCGGTTTGACGCCGGGGTTCTTTGGAAGAGGTTGTATGAGGTGTTATTTTCCAGGTCGTTTCTTTTCTCGTAATTTATGCCCGTATGGAGGATGAGGCCGTTTGCAATGTCGATTTCGTTGCTCAGGCTGAGGTATCTCTTTTGATAGAATTTGGCGGCGTTCAGGGCGAAAAAGAATGAGCCTAATGTGTTTCCGAAGCGGTCTGTGCCGTTATCTCCGGCGAAGTCGGCGGTTGTGTTTCCGGCTGAGACGGCGAGTTTGGCGTTTCGCATCGGGGCGTATGTCAGGACGCCGTCGGCCGTTATGTCGGCTTCCCGGCGTGCGGTTGTGTAGTAGATGGCCGGCGATATCGAAAGGGAGCGGTTTTTGTCGAAGTTGATGCCGGCTTCTATTCGCTGGCCGATCCGGAAACCGTCCACAAAATTATATTCGGGACAGGCCAGTAGCAGTCCGCCGTATCTGAAGTAGGTTTTCTTGCCGGTGTTTATCTTTTCGCCGAACAGCAGGCCGGTTGTCCAGGTTGCTGCCGTCCGTTTTTTCAGGGAATCGGCGTTCTCGCGGGAATCCGAAGTCCGGCGGATGCTGTCCCGGAGGATGTAACTTCGCAACTCTTCGTCGCGCAACGGCAGGTTGCGGTGTTCGGCCCAGTACGCGGAATCCCTTCGCAGCGCAAGGCTGTCGCGCGTCACGATGATCAGGGAATCAAGTTCCGAGCGCAGTTCGAGATTTCGCCTTTGCTCCCTGACCGCTTCCGGCTCGACTGTTTTTTTCATTAATTTAGCCATTTGGTAGGATTCGCGTGTGGTGAGTTCTTCCTTATCCATCAATTTTTCCAGTTGAGCCAGTTCCTTTTGCCGTTTTTTGGGAACGGCTGCTCCGGCGTCGGATGATGAACGTTCCGGGACGGTCGCCGCATTTTGGACTGTCGGGATGTGATTGTCGTTTGTTTCGAGATTGTTGTATTTGATGGATGCGTAAAACTGCCCGCTGCCTTTTACGCCCATTACGCTAATATTAATGGCTATATCGAATGCCGTCGGCAGGAAGGCGCCGGGTTTTATTTCGTGATAGGTCAGCTTGTAGCGTATGGTTGTGCCTGTCGGCGAAAGGCTCAGGTCAGCCTGCTGTACGGTGTAGTTGTCGTCTACGACATAGAGCGTTCCGCCGGCGAGCTGTCCGTTTTTCTTTTTGGGCAGGACCTGTATTTTATGGATGGCATGTCCGTTTTCATTGTATGAATCTTCGAGGCGGAACTTGTAAATGGAAAAAGATCCCGGCGCCAGCAATCCACTGAAAGCGGATGGGGAGTAAATGTTGCCGGTTATGACGCTTAGCATGACGTTGTCGTCGATGTGGAAGTCTCCGGGGATGGTGTTTGACAGCGCAACGACCCGCTGCTCGTACTTGTCGGGTTCGTGATACCGGACTTCGTTTTGCGATTCGAGCACGTACATCGTGCCTGTCATCTCCTTTAATTTTTTGTCGTTTATCTGCATTTTCAACAGCGCCGGTATCTTGTCGATCTTAAATGAGCCTTTAAGGTACACGCCGGCTTCGTAGCTTTTCACCTGATGCAGGTGATACGGCGCGCGCGAAATGACCTTCCGCATGATGCGATACGCCGGGTCTTCCTTCCCGGGCGTGACGAGGACTTCGCGTATCGCATACGTCTTTTCCTGTAACACCGTTTCCAGCGCAAGGCCTCCTTCGGGAACGGAGATGGTGACGACTTTCCTTTCATATCCGAGCGACGAGACTTCGCAGGTATATTCGCCCCGGTCTATTTTTGCGCGAAATTCGCCCTGCTCGTCGGCGATGAGGCCGAGAGTAAGCTCGCGGATGTAAAATGTTGCGTGGGGAACCGGCTGGCCTTCCGTGTTGACAATCCGTCCGGTGAGCATCTGGGCGGACAGGGTTGCCGTTAGCAGCATGCCTGTGACGGTGAGTATCAATAATCGCATGGATGAGTCTTTTTTTGAGTTGTCAAGGGGCAAAGATAAGGAAAAATGGCAAAAGGACATCAGGCAGGCAGAATTATATGTGCGGGAAGGATGCAAACCCCGGATATGGTAGAGACGCGATGCTTCGCGTCTCTACACCAAACCAGTTTGCCAAACCAATAAAAAAATAAGAGCAATGAAAAAAAATCGGTGGTGCTATAAAAAGTATGCTGCTATAAAAATTTGGCAATGAGGGAAAAAGCATTATCATTTATAAAACGAAAATAGAGATTTTAAGTATCCTTTTAGACTTTCAAAGAGCTCTTTTAGGCTCTCAAAGAGTTCCTTTAGACTCTCTAAGTATCCTTAGGGAACCATATCAATAGCAATGAATACCCTGCGGGCAATAAAAAACGGCCCTGTTGATCTTCCATTGATAATACCCTGACGGACAATGCACAAAACCAGGCCGTGCGAGGTATGGCTTTTTTTATATTAATTGAGGGTATGTATAATGGATAACATACTTTTTAAATCACCTCCAAAAATTCTATCCATTATATTGACGGCGCTCCTGCTTGGCGGGAATGGGTGTCAAACGTACGATGACAGCAAGGTATGGGACGAACTCAACAACCAGTCGAAACGGCTGGCGGCGCTCAAGGCGTGGCAGACGGTCGTGAACGACAACTTCGGCTCCCTGCACACGCTCGTGGCGGCGCTACAGAACAACGACTATGTAACCGACGTGACAAAGTTCGACGACCCCGCACCGGGCGGCTACTACATTCACTTCGCCACGAGCGAACGGGCCACCGTCTGGAACGGCGCCGACGGCATCACCCCGCAACTGCGCATCAGCGACACCACCGGCGAATGGGAAGTATGCCTCACCGGCGACTGCGACCCCGCCACCGTCGACTGGACGTCGACCGGCATAATAGCCGCCCCGCAAATCGGCGCCGCAGAAGACCCTCCAGGTAGCGGCATCTACTACTGGACGGTGAACGGCAACAGGCTGCTCAACAGCAGCGACGATAAAATCCCGGTAACCGGCCCCCAAGGCCCCCAAGGTCCCACCGGCAATACCCCGAAAGTAGCCATCGGCAGCGACAACTACTGGTATATCTGCCCCGACGGCAGTTGCACCAATACGCCACCGGGCACAGGTTGGAACAATACCACTGTGAAAGACACCGGCGCACAGGGCGACGTCATTTTTGCTGAAGACGGCATAGACAACACCCACGACGACTACGTGGAATTTACCCTCGCCGACGGCTACACCACCATAAAACTGCCGAAATACGTGCCGCTCGGCATTACCTTTGACCCTCCCGCATCTTTTAACAATGGCGAAACGAAAACGGTTACGCTGACCGCGGTAACAGGTAGCGTGCAAAGTATTACGCCGGTGGATGTGCCGCGCGGCTGGACAGTGGAGCCCAAATTGGATGAGAACAAAATCACCGTTATAGCTCCCGCCAATGACGGCAAGTACTACACCGCAGCCGGCACGGTGAAGCTCTTAGTGAGCGACGACGCCTTGCGCACCATCATCAAGCCGCTTTATCTCTCCTGCCCCGCCTGCACGCCGCCCGAAAAGCTGGGCATTACTTTTGACCAGCCGGCACAGTTTGGTTGGGGCGGAACCAAAGAGGCAGGCTTCACCACACAGGGCAACGCCACCACCGTAAAGGTATTGGACGTGCCGGCAGGCTGGGCTGTAGCCGTAGCTAAATCGGGCAATACCGGTAAGTTTACCATTACCGCCCCCGACGACGCTGACGCAAGTCCCGGCGAAGCCGTTGTCTTAGCCGCCGACGCCGACGGCAACACGGTGATGCGCACCCTCAAACTGGCGTTTGCTCCCACTATGCTTTGCACGCAATGTGGTTTTGATGGTTCTTCGTGGGTGGATTGTTATGTCACTACCTATGCCTATCCCTTTGATAATAATACAACGAGTAATTATGTGCAATGGAGCGGCAATGGTACTGATCATTATGATGGAGCACGGTCGGATAAGGATGGGCGTGCGAATACGGCTGTCATCTCTTCGCAGGGCACTTCCGCCGTACAATTGTGTAAGGATTTAGGTACAGGCTGATATTTGCCAGCGTATGAGGAGTTGGTGAATATGAGTGCTGGAACAATATATTTGCCTTTGAATAGTCGTGCCGGAGCCGGTATATTAACGAGTGTTGATCATTGGTCGTCTACGGAGTACTATAATAATGGAGGCCGTAGCAGCTACAACGCGTCCTACCAGACCTACGCTGTGGTCGTCGACAACAATGGCACTCTGATCGGCAGCTACAAGACGAACACTCGCTACGTTCGTTGTGCCTGGCGAAAATAACCCTTTAACCCTTTTGCCGCAAACAATGATTAATGCCGCCGGGCGGTTGTTTTTTGCCCGGCCATGTCCTGCATCCGCCTGCTTATCCGATGAAACGGGGAGAAGAAGATAGATCCGATTACCTTTCAATTAGATGCGTTAGCCCTGACCTAACTGCCCGATAGCACCTGTAAATAGAAGCATAGATATTATTGATACGTGAAAAAGGCATCAAAATGCGGTTTGCATATTATCTTTGCCACGCAGAAACTTTTAAAGTAGAATTATGAAAAAATTATTTGGTTTATTAATCTTATTAATATTATTAATTATGGGAACAAATGTTCAAAATAGTAATGCGAGAGAATTTGTAATGTTTAAATTACCTTATGAGAGTAATGCACTGGAGCCGGTTATAAGTAAACAAACGATTGATTTTCATTACGGCAAACACGTCCAGGCGTACGTTAACAACCTGAATAACCTGATAAAAGGTACGGCTTTTGAAAATTCTTCGCTGGAAGAACTTGTGAAAAAATCGGATGGGGCCATCTTTAATAATGGCGCCCAGGTCTGGAATCACGAATTTTATTTTAACACGTTTTCTCCGAACGGAGGAGGAGCGCCGTCCAGTGCATTGGCCGAAGCCATAAAAAGTCAATTCGGCAGTTTCGACAATTTCAAAAAAGAATTTAGCGCCGCATCGGTTTCGCTGTTTGGTTCCGGCTGGTGCTGGCTTTCCGTGGACGGGCAGGGGAAACTTGTCATAACGAAAGAAAGCAACGCCGGAAATCCGCTTAAATTGGGCCTGAAGCCTCTTATCGGATTCGACGTCTGGGAACATTCCTATTATCTCGATTACCAGAACCGCCGTGCCGATCATATCAATGCGCTCTGGAATATTATCGACTGGAAGATCGTTGAAAAACGATTCGAGGGAAAATAAAATTCGTATAGAGAGAATCGTCAATTGCGAAATACATGAAAAAATGGAAACATTCAATGAAATCATAACCGGCAATAAGCCTGTATTAGTTGATTTTTATGCTACATGGTGCGGCCCCTGTAAGGCAATGAGTCCGATTATCGACGAAGTGGGAAAAGAAATGCAGGGAGAAGCGCGTGTTATCAAAATAGACGTAGATAAAAACCAGTCCGTTGCCGACCGGTATCAGGTACAGGCTGTACCAACATTCGTTATTTTTAAAAACGGACGGATTGTATGGCGCAATGCAGGGGCAGTAGATAAAGCGTCGTTATTAAGGCAAATAAAGATTAGTTTAGGTTAGTATTAGAAATTATTAAAAAAAGAACCTGTGGAAACGAAAACGTTTTCCGCAGGTTTTTTTTTAATTAAGCCATATCCTATAATGAACTACGTTCCCGGCAAACTCCGGGCAACTTACTTTTTGGGCGGATAATCGAGCGTATAATGCAGTCCGCGGCTTTCTTTGCGTTCTATCGCCTGACGCATGATGAGGTACCCTGCATTTATCATGTTGCGGAGTTCGCACAGATCGCGTGAAGCGACGGAACGCTTGAAAAGGCTTTCCGTTTCTTCATAGAGGATGTCGAGGCGGTCCCAGGCGCGTTTCAGGCGCAGGTCGCTACGCACAATCCCTACGTATGTTGACATGATCTGCCCGACTTCCTTTACGCTTTGTGTGATAAGCACCATTTCTTCGGGCGAGCGGACGCCTTCGTCGTTCCATGCGGGGATATTTTCCTGATATGCCAGCGTGTCGACGAGCGTGATCGAATGTTTGGCCGCGGCGTCGGCATATACTACCGCTTCGATGAGGGAGTTCGATGCCAGGCGGTTGCCGCCGTGAAGTCCGGTACATGCACATTCGCCGACGGCATAAAGGCGTTTGATGGACGAGCGTGCATCAAGGTCTACTTTTATTCCGCCGCAGAGATAGTGCGCCGCCGGCGCTACGGGAATATAATCTTTTGTAATATCAATCCCCAGGCTGCGGCATTTCTCATATATATTGGGGAAATGCCGCCTTGTCTCTTCCGCATCTTTATGCGTGACGTCAAGGTAGACATAATCGTTTCCGCGATTCTTCATCTCATTATCAATTGCCCGCGCAACAATATCCCTCGGAGCAAGCGACAGCCGCTCGTCGTATTTATGCATAAACTCCCGACCGTCTATCGTGCGGAGAACGCCCCCGTATCCCCGCATCGCTTCGCTTATCAGGAACGACGGCCTGTCGCCGGGATGATAGAGCGCCGTAGGGTGGAATTGTACAAATTCCATGTCCTTGACGGTTCCTTTAGCCCGATAAACCATGGCAATACCGTCGCCGGTAGCGACGAGCGGGTTTGTTGTCGTCTTGTATATCGCGCCGATGCCTCCCGTAGCCATAAGCGTTACTTTTGACAGGAACGTATCAATGCTTCCCGTTTGCATATCCATAATGTATGCTCCGAAACATTCGATGTCCGGCGTCTGGCGCGTTACGGTAACGCCCAGATGATGCTGTGTAAGTATCTCGATGGCAAAATGATTTTCAAAAACAGTTATGTTCGGATGTTTTTTAACGTCTTCGATAAGGCTGTCCTGGATTTCCGCCCCGGTATTGTCCTTATGGTGAAGGATGCGAAATTCCGAATGTCCGCCTTCGCGGTGCAGGTCGAAATTGCCTTTCTCGTCTTTGTCGAAGTCAACGCCCCATCCGACGAGTTCTCTGATTTGTCCGGGAGCATTGTGAACGACTTTTTCAACGGCGGAACGGTCGCTCAGGAAATCACCCGCAATCATCGTATCGTTTATATGTTTTTCGAAATTATCGACCGGAAGATTGGTGACGGAAGCGACGCCCCCCTGTGCAAAAAACGTATTCGCTTCCTCCAGTCCGGATTTGCAGATCAGAGCCACCTTCCCTTTATTCGCTACCTTGAGTGCAAAACTCATCCCGGCAATACCCGAACCGACAATTAAAAAATCAAATTTTTTTACCATTGCTGTTTTTTTTACATCGAGCGGCAAAGTTATGAAATTACTTGTATAATCAGGCTGTATTTTGCCCGTTTTTATGATTGCGGGCGGTCGATTTGGCTGTTGCAATCCATAATCCGCTTAAAATAAGTATGGTACCGCATATAACGTATGGGGTTATATGTTCCGATATTACGAAATGTGCAGTGATTATAGTTACTAAAGGTGAAAAATAGATATAATTGTTGGTTTTCACAACTCCCAGGTTACGTAATGAAAGCATCCACATCAGATAACATAAGGACGATGCAATCAGGCCGAGAAAACACAGGTTGCCCAGTACGACAGGCTTTACCAATACCTTTGCCGGGACGTCGAACGGAGCGACAAGCATGAAGCAGGGCAGCATGGTCAGTATCCCGTAAAAGAATATCTTACGTGTTACAAACAGCGAGTTGTAATTTCCTGTAAGGCATTTCACCAATACCCCGTAAACAGACCAGCTTATGATTGCCATAAGGGCCAGGAAATCCCCCAGCGGATTGACTTTGAAAGAAAATTTCCCGTTGAGTATGATGAGAACCGTACCGGCTAAGGAGATGACGGATCCCGTTCGGAATCGTTTTGTCAGCGACTTTTCACGAAATACAAAATGCGTAAAAATCGCGGTTGTCAGAGGTATCAGCGCACAAAACAGCGAAACATTCGTCGCCGGGGTATAAACAAGGGCGGTATTCTCTAAAAAGAAATATAAAGAACCGCTCGTTATGCCGATTCCAGCAAATATGAGTTCGTCCAGCCATGATTTTATCCGGTGTGAACGGGGATAGAGTATCCACAAAAAAATATATGCCATGGCGAAACGGATCATCATAATCTCTTCGGGCGACAATCCTTCGCGCAGTAATATTTTCGTGGAAACCATCGTAATGCCCCAGATAATTACCGTGACCAATGCGGCTAAATGGTATATAAGTGTATTTTGACGATTCATCGCATCGCAAAAGTAGTGATTTTTAAACATAAGATTATTCGTTTTGCCTGTTTTTTAACCTGAGTTCGGGATAAGAAATGATAGATGTCATTACGAATCGTCTAATTGTCGCCCGAATTCTATGACTAATCCAAATTTATTTTGTCAATTATCATTAATATTTTCAAGCACAGTCAGTGAACGGATTCAAACAGTTTTCGCAATAGGGTATTTTGCCGGTTACCACAGCGAAAATTCGTTGAATAAATTTGTTCCTGACATTGTTTACCACTACTCTTTTCGACTTTCCTTCGGCGATCTTTCGTTGCGCATAAGCCGCCAGTTCCCTGTTGTGCCGCATCGCGCTGACGGTACACTGAGAAAGCAAAACTTTCAATTCCCTGTTTGCCAAACGGCTGATATATTAGCTCTTGCTCGCGTTACTCGTGCGCCCGCACATTATTAAGGATAGCTTTCGCTAACAAATAATCCGAATTAACTAACTCAAAAGAGTTAATTAATACAAAATAACAAGAATCTTTTATTCTTATGGCGGAAATGTTATTTTTCAAAAGAGAACTCATGTTTTTTTTTAAGAGATTTTGCGTCTATATTTTTTTCAACAATCACGCATACACTTCTAAAAATCTGAGTTCGATATAACCAATCCAATAAATATAACATAAATCCCCCATAGGAGAGAAGCGTAAGTTTAGCCCGGATTTTTTACGAGCCGGGTTTTATTTGTAAATCGAATGAGTAACGGGTTGCTTAATAAAATAATTCCAGTTGTCCGGTTGGCTGGGAACAATCAAATTTTATAGCAGGTTTTTTCTCAATGAAACTGTATGCCGCCAGCCCTGCAAACAGGTTTATCAGAAAGTTTGC
>JAISEJ010000028.1 GCA_031264155.1 Tannerella sp.
TTATTAGCTACAAGCATCATCGTTGAGGCTCAGTCGACGGCAGGATTAAACCCCGAATTGAAGTGGCGCTACATGCGGCAGGCATATAAAACACCCTGGATGCACACGATGATACAGCCCTGGCATATTGCTGAAATTCAGGAAGACGATTCACTCCAAACCGGTCAATCCAAAGGTTTTCATTATTTTATACACCCGTTGGCGAATGTCCGGCTTTCGGCAGGAACCTCATTCATGCAGAATTATGGCACAGGTGTGCATACCGGCATATCATTTGGTAAAACACTCTCGGTCGACTTCAATTATGCCTTGAACGGGAGACAATTTCCCGGCCATGAGCAGGCATATATCGACACTACCGGGCTGATACCCCATTATGACCGTTACCTGACGCATCATAACGATTTTTACCTTTACCAGTCGCTAAACTTCAGCATTTCGTGGACGCCCGTCAAATACATCACGGTGCGTGCAGGCAAAGACCGGCAGTTCTGGGGCGACGGTTACCGCTCGCTTTACCTGTCGGATAATGCCGACAGTTACCCGTTCCTGCAAACGATCTTCGAAGTTTGGCACATCAAGTACATGTTCATGACCACACGCATGAGCGATTACCAGCTATCCGAACATTTCAGCGCCCGTCATAAGAAGTATGCATCCATGCATACATTGAGTTGGAATATAACGCCGGGAATCAATGTGAACCTGTTCGAAACCGTTGTGTGGGATGCTGTTGACTCGGTTAGCAAACGAACTTTTGACATTAACTATATGAACCCTGTTGTTGTGCTTCGTCCCGTGGATTTTTCACTCGGTTCGCCCGACAATGTTCTTATCGGCTTTGGTGCAAAAATCAAGCTGTGGCGCGAGCTTTACATGTATGGACAATTTGTGCTGGATGAGTTCAAGCTGGATGAGTTGAAGGCTGCTAACGGCTGGTGGGCTAATAAATATGCGTTCCAGGCAGGAGTAATGTGCTTTTTGGGCAAACAGCGCCCTGCAATGCTACAAGCTGAATTTAACCAGGTGCGCCCCTACAATTATACGCATTATTATACGCTACAAAACTATGGTCACTTAGTAGATCCGCTTGCTCATCCTATGGGCGCCAATTTGCGCGAAGGCTTGGTAATTGCCCGCTGGGCGTTTGCTCCCAAATGGTCGGCCCATGCCGTACTGACATATGCAGTGCAGGGAACCGATTCCGTCGGGACAAATTTTGGCGGCGATATTTACAAAAGCAACCTGACAAGGATGAAGGCATACGGCAATACTACTTTACAGGGAGTACGCGCTACTACCGCGTACCATGAGTTGAAAATTGCCCGGACACTTGTAGAGAAATGGAACCTGCAAGCCGAAGCTGTGATTTCCAACCGTTTTTTCAGGCGCGAAGGAAAAACACAAAATGATTTCTATTTCAGCGTAGGAATAAAAACATTGTTATACAGAGATTAATAGACATACCGTCAGATTTTGATGTTTGTGTGCAGTATGTGCCTTATATGTTTGGACTTTACCTGACAGTGTATTATTTTTGTGCAAAATTTTAAAATGTAAATCAACATGAAATCAAGAATCATTGTTCTTATCTGTGCAGCCGCAGTAATGGCTGCCTGTGGCGGAAACAGCCAGTCATCTTCATCGTGCCCTCACCACAACCACGAAGGCCACAACCATGGCGATGGAAAAGCATGCACGGAGACTAATGCCGCCGATTTAAAGAAAGTCATCCGTGCACAGGCATTTATCAAGCCCGATAAAGTAGACGCTTTCCTGGCTGTGGCAAATGCAGTCGTTGAAAAGTCGCGTGCCGAGGCGGGAAACATTAGTTACAGCTTGTACCAGGACCCGCAGGACAAAACCAGGTTTTTATTCTTCGAAGAATGGAAAAACCAGGCTGCTGTTGATACCCATTTTGCTGCCGAGCATTTCCAGCAATTGGGCGAAGCGCTGAATGACTGTTCATCGGCGCCTGCTGTCATCACCATTTATGATACTACAGCCGAAAAAGTATTGTAATATCCTCTAAATACCCGACAGCGATATAAGGTTCAGATATACATATATTTGAGCCTTATTTTTTTTGGAAAAACAGGGTAGGAGAGGGGCTTCGGTCAAGTGATCCGCATCACAAAGCATAAATGTGTATTGTTTTCAATTACTGTTTATCTCGTGTCCGAACACAATGGTAATTTGTTGATCTGTGTCCGCACACGAGCCAATCAAAACACAGGGATTCGAAAATTATACCCCCAAACACGACACCCTTCCGGCCACAGCCGGGATAATAAAATATCCTCTAAATATCCTCGCGGTCAACGCTACAGTTGAGTTTCACGCTTTTTTATACCGATATGATTTGCCGACCCGGTACGAAAAGTAACCCAAAATCAATTTTATTTTTATGATTAAATCAAAATCTTTCCTATCTTTGAAAGGAAAACATAGTGGCTTCAAAATATCCAATCTGTGTCTATAAGAGGGTTTTATATTAGAAGAAAGCATTGTGCATCGGGAAATTGCATGGCAAAATACCTTGCCGTTTTCCTGTTTTTATCGGGGTTCGCAGTTCATCGGATTAGCGGACAGTACCCGGGTGTACCCGTTATGCCTTCCGCGCCCAAACCTGCTACATTCCCGCAATACGGTACTTTTCCCGCTCCGGCATCACCCCGGCCGAATGTTCCCCAGCCCTCGTATGGATACGGCGCTTCCATTCAGGAACAAAACGCACGCCAGATGCAGGAAATGCAGGAACATCAGCGGCAACAGCAAATGCAAAACCAACGGTTGATGCAGGAAGCCGTGAGGGAACTCGAATCAAAGGGATTGGATGTCGTCGCCTGCATGACTTTTGTCCGGCTGCCCGATTACAGTTCCAGTCCCGGTACGGAATATTTTCGCAATGCTTTGACTGAAATAGGCAAGATGCTGACGGGTGAATCGCCGTTGAGTTTAAAAGATGCCGTATTCCTTGTAGAAAATGCTTATCTCGGGAATGCATTAAGTTATTCGGATTACACTAACTATATCCGTGAAGCGGCAAGCCTGTGTCAGGCCAAGATAAAACAACTGGGACTTGACCCTGAAGACCCGCTGGCACAAAGCATGGTACTGTTTCATTTTATGACCGATACCTTTACGCTGAAGTTGGTCGGTAGAGAAAAGACACTGGTTCATCTCCCGATGCAGTACGATATTGAAGGCCCCGGCGGAGAAGAGGATTACAGCAAGCTGCTTGTAACCAAACTGATGGCTACCAATTCCGGGCAATGCGCCACTTTGCCCCGGCTGTTCCTGATACTGGCCGAAGCAACGGGTGCGGAAGGCTTTCTTTGCCATGCCCCCTTACATTCATTTATCAAAGTCAGGGACAAGGAGGGGTACTGGTATAACCTGGAATTGACCAGCGGAGGCATCTATCAAGACCAGCAATACATGCTGCACAGCTTTACCAAGGCGGAAGCGTTGCGTAACAAACTGTACCTCGAACCCATGACGCTCAAGCAAACCGTTGCCGACATGCTGGTTGAACTGGCAGGAGCCTATATCAACAGGTATGGCGTAGACGGGTTCATGGCAGAGTGCTATAACACCGTATTGCAGCATGACCCCAACAATATCAGGGCGTACATACTGCGGAACAATTATTACACCGCAAGCGCCATATATGTTGCCCAAAGGACAGGCGTCACATCCAGGGAGCAAATAGCCGACTGTCCCTCGGCAAACAGGATGTACCAACTGGCAATGAAGTACAAGGAAGAACTCTTTGCTATGGGTTTTGAGCCGATGCCGCGTGAACTGTATCAGGATTGGTTGAAAGACCTTATAGAAAAAAAGGACAAACCCGAAAACCAGCGACTCAAATTGCAGTATATCATCAAGTAACCGTCACATTACAAATCGAATCATCATGAAAAAAGTTGCCTTATCTTTATTATGTATACTGAGCGTTTCAGCCATATACGCACAGGACGAAGGAAATCCCTTTGCGCGGTACGGCTATAAAGCACGGGGAACAAGTACCACCATAATGGGGCGCTCCGTACTTCACGACCGCCAGAAAGTTGTTGCCATCGGTTCGGTACTGTTCGATGCCAAAGCCGACACTATTGCCGGCGAGTTTGAACCCGACACCACGGTACAATGGATGGACGCGCAAACCGTGAGCATGTTCATAGCGGATATTGGCAGGTTTACCACGCCCGACCCGCTGGCGGAAAAGTATTATCATATCAGCCCGTATGCCTATTGTGCCAATAATCCTATCAAATATATTGACCCGGATGGTATGGACATCGTTTTAGGCTTTCAAAATGATGAAGCTCGAAAAGCGTTAGAAAGAATTGTGAATATGGGACTTGAAGGTCAGTTTAAGGTTGTTTTTAATTCTGTGAGCGATGGAAAATACAGTATGAATTTTTCTGAATTAAGTAAGGATAGCAAAGGTGATGTTTCCAAAATGTCGGAACAAGGCAAGGCATTTTATGAAACAATGTCAAATATCATCAATGACCATGATGTGACGGTAAACATGATGGTGGGATATAATACATCTGACGCATTGGTTGGGAATTATAACACAGGTCTCATAGATGCAGGCGATATGGAAAAGTTTAATGTAACAGGTACTAATGTTGCTGAATCAAGAGGTTCCACTCAGATAGGCAAGCTCGGCCACGAATCTCACGAACAATATTTGAAACAAAAACATGGATATGAATATGACCCTGCACATAAATCCGCTTTGAATGTTGAAGATAGAATAAATGGAAATACAAGAATGCCGGACTCGGAACGAGGAAGCAGTCGTTCGGGATATATAACTTATAAAATTGTTCAAAATGGACAAGAATATACTGTAAAATATAACATTAAAGGATATAACATTAAATCCGTAGAACAACCCAAACCATCGGCAAGGCCGATATGGCGATGAGAATAAGCGGGATAATGATATGCGTCATATTGGGAATAACCGTTTGTTCCTGTACGGATTGTTCCGAAGATGTGAATAACCCGATGTATTGTAAAATCAATACGTTGATGAACAATATCAAATTGTATAATGATGGTAATGCTATGCAGTATTCAGATATTTTTTATGCAGGGTCTTATCTTGGTCTGGTTACCGGTCATATTTCTTTAATGGAGCATCACGACATAACATTGTATATGAGTACTAAGGATTATGACACAGACATGCAGGCATGGAATAAATGGCTACAAAAGAATAAAAACAAGTATTCTTTAGCGCAGACGGACAGTATTTATCAAACCCGTATTGATAGCATAAGTATGATTGCATGGAATAAGTGGTTGTTAAGCAAAAATGCAAATAAATATAGCCGGGAAGATAAAGATACCATCAATCTGTTATTTTATAGCGGTGTTGCATTACCAGAAAGACCAAAGGTAAGACGGAATAATTACAAATATCATTTTTCCTTTTTGTCCGACACAACTTTCAAAGATTTTTATCAGAAAATGAACGGATTAATGCGAAATGTCAAGAAATATTATTACGGTAAGCCTGTGGATTATACCGATGCGTATTATGCAGTTAATTATCTGGCGTTGATTACGGGTATTCCAAGCCGGATACATTTTGGCAAGGTTACTTTCTATGAAACAGACGATGATTTTAAAAATGATATGGATAGCTGGTCAAAATGGCTTCGTAATAATAAAACTAAATATACCATAGAAGAAGCGGATAATATTTTTAAACGTCTTTGGGAAAATTTGGAAGAGCATCCTTACATGTGGTTTTATGATGAATTGTCTTTAGATTATTGTCAAACGGGTTATTATCAATTATATAAAAGATGGCTGCAAAAATTTTAATGTTATCGTTTGGTATATTTTTTTTCTCGTATTCTTATTGTCAAGGTGTTTATTATGATGTATATAATGAACATTATGCCATGCTTGAGGGAAAACAACCGCTTGGCTTCAAGAGGGCTGTTTTTATCACTGAAAATGCCTATTATGACAATCAACTTAATTATGACAATTTTTGCCGAGCCATTATGTCGAATGCTTTTATTTGTAAAAACTTAATGGGAACATTTGACCTAACCTATTCAAAAAAAGATAAGGCTAAAACGATGATTTACGCTTCTGTTTTCAAATTTATGACAGATACGGTTGCAATTCAGATGAACGAAAATTCCACATTCTTTCATCCCCCTTTTCAATATAATTTTGAAGATTTTGCGGGAACAAAAGATTGGAGCAACATGTTTGTTACTACGTTACTTGAAACCCACCAGGGCAACTGCCATTCATTACCAATACTTTACAAGCTGATAGTCGAGGAAATGGGCGAACGGGCATGGTTATCCTTTGCACCCAACCATTTGTACATCAAATTGCACAACGAACAATCGGGCTGGTTTAATACCGAACTTACCAGTGGCTATTTCCCTACTGATGGGTGGCTGATGGCATCGGGATACATTCATCTGGATGCGGTTCGCAACGGGGTTTACATGGATACTCTGTCGCAAAAGGAATCGGTTGCCATGTGTCTGATAGATTTGGCCGAGGGTTTTCAAAAGAAATTCGGCAATGATTTTAATCCGGGATTTGTATTGTCCTGCTGCGAAACGGCATTGAAATACTACCCCGATTATGTCAATGCCCTGTTGCTGCAAGCCGAAACTTTGATGAGAGCCTACCGAAAGCAGCCCGATAAAAATTCGCCCGAAAATAAGGAACTGTATGCACAGCTCAATGGCATGTACTCCCGGATTCACAAACTCGGCTACCGGAAAATGCCTGATAAGATGTATCTGGAATGGTTGATGTCGCTGCAAGGGCAAAAGGAGTACCAGAATCATAGTATCGGAACTTTCAAAACAGATTAATTTGTTGAAACTGACATATATATAGAAAACATGTTGCATTCAGTATCCTCTAAATACCCGACAGCGCTATAAGGTTCATATATACAGATATTTGAACCTTATTTTTTTGGGAAAAACAGGTAGGAGAGGGGCTTCGGTCAAGTGATTGGCCGATTCTTCCGAAATAAAAAATATTTGTATATATGACAAATTTGTCATATATTTGTGTCGTCAAGCACAAGTTAATCAATCATGAAAGTGTCAGAACTTAGAAGAATGTTAGAGCAAAACGGGTGGCACATTGAAGTCAAGTAGTCCCTCATAAAACAAAACACCATGAAAACGAAAAAGATAAAGGTAAAGGCGATTATCGAAAAGGCATCCGACGGAGGTTATGGAATTTACTTGCCGGATGTGCCCGGATATGTTGGAATAGGATACAGTGAGGAAGATGCAAAAAAAGACTTGCGCGAAGCAATTGATTTGGTAGTGGAAGATTGCAGGGAGCGAGGAATACCCGACGACATCAACGGCGGAGCTGTAGAATTTGATTACCGGTATGATCTGTCTGGCTTTTTGAAAAGGTTCGATATATTTAACGTTTCGGCATTGGCTAAGACCATAGGTATCAACAGCGGCCTGATGCGTCAGTACAAAGCCGGCAAAACGCATATTTCAGAGGCCCGAAAACAACAGATCGAAACCCGAATTCATACTTTAGCCGACGAATTATCGAAGGTAAAGTTCTGATTTTCTGACAACATCGAATCGGCTCCTGCTTGTTGAGGCGGCGCTGGGGATTGATGCCGATGCCGACCGTTATGCTTTAACTTCAATGTATACAGTTTCAAATTATTGTTTATCCCGTGTCCGCACACAATGGTATTTTATTGAACCGTGTCCGCACACGAGTTGATCAAGGCGTAAGGTTCCGAAGCAAAACGGGATTGCACTCAATAAATATTCGCTTTTTTGCGAATTTCAAAAAATAAGGTTATCTTTGCTGCATCAAACGATAGGATATGGAAGTTACTTTTGAAAAGGAATACTTGCGTGACTTGTATCAAAACGGAATAGAACCTTTGATTAGTGTATGTAATATTTTAGAATTGTCAAATCATTATAAATAAAATAGATATGATTACCATTCCGGGCGTTGCTCCCGATATGATTGCAAACAACATCAAACCGGCTTATCCAACTCATCCGGGCGAAGTGTTGAAAGACGAAATCGTGTACCGCGGCATATCACAAAAGCAGTTTGCCGCGCAAATCGGCATACAGTATACCGTGCTTAATGAAATTTTGAACTGTAAACGCCCCGTAAACGCCCGGTTTGCACTGCTTGTTGAGGCGGCGCTGGGGATTGATGCCGAGTTGTGGATCAACATGCAAACACGCTACAATATGCTGTCCGCAAAAAGGGACAAATCCTTTGCCGACCGTCTTGCCAAAATCCGCAAAGCGGTGGCAATGCTTTGAAAAAAGCGGGAATCATGAGTAACATATGCCTTAACTTCAAGTAGGGGGGCGCTTTTATTTAAAACCCATAGCCCCATACACAACACCCTCCAGCACAGCCGGGATAATAAATATATCGTTGCGGGCATCATACAAAAAGTCGGCTGGCCCGCCAATTTTTGAAGTAAGTTTTACCTGTCCGGTTGCATTGGTATCCATGTCAACCCATTTAATCACGCCACGTTTGGCAAACTGCATCCAATCGCTGTAATACAACTTCTTGCCATTGAGTGCCAAACCCCAGAAGTAACCTTCATCACCGGTCAGTTGGACGTATTTCTTTGTTTTCATGTCGATAACGCCTAATTTGCCGTTGGGGAGACTGTCCGTACCCATGCTGCACACATACATTTGGCTGTTATTGATCAGCAAGCCGGCGGGAGTGGTGGTTTCCGTCCATTTGACATATTTTTTGGCCGACAAATCCACTTCGAATATAGTGTTGCTGTCGGTTGCCGAAATGTAAACAATTTTGTCGTTAACAGATGCTATACCTGTCAGTTGAGTTACATTTTCCTTAGCAAAACTCAGCTCGAATACGTTTTTTTTTGATTTCAAATCAATCCCAATCAGTTGATTTATATCGCAAATATACAGCGTTCCCCGGATAGCGTAAATGCCTCGCGGGTTATTCAGCCCGGTAATATACTTCAAACTAACTTCTTCCTGGCTGCCATCGCTTTTGATGCGCGAAATGTATCCGTCGCCGTCCTTGACGGCTGTGCCGAAGTTTTTACCCGAATTGGACAAATAATAATAGCCGCCATATTGTGTGACGCTGACAGGCGAATCGAAACCGCGGTAGCTGTACTGATCCTGCCCGTGAACAGACATGAAGCATAACCATGTAAAGAATACGGTAAATAAAGTTTTGGACATGATACGATTATTTAAAATTTTTATGTGAAAGTACACAAAATTCATTCCAAAAAATAATGACGAAATATTGGGGAGCGAAATCAATCATCAAAAAACAGCATAAGACCGAAGGTCTTAAATAAAGACGGCTGGTCGGACGACTGCGTTTTAATTATTTCAATTTTCAATAAAACATTAAAAACCTGACAGTCAAAATATTATGTTATTTGCTGCATAATTTGCATTATATTTATTATCAGTTATTTACAAATATTTACAACACAGAGATAGAAATTAATACGATATATTGTGCTTTTTTTATAATAAATTTTATATATTTGCAAAAAAAGGATATGAGCACAATAATCAAAGAGAAAAGAGTTCTAAAGCCTGTATTACAGGAAATTATTGAAGATTATACGCAGATAGTTAATAACATAGGGGGGATAATAAAAGAGTCAGGATATAAATCGAATTTCATCGCCAAGAAATTGCGGATGCCAATGTCTACGTTTTATTTGAAGAAACGCACAAAGTCATTCACGTTAGACGAAGTTACACAAATCGTCGGTATGTTGGATGATGATGACGATATGGAAAATGAATATTTGATTGAACTGGCCGAAAGTAGGATAGGAGGAGAAACCATTTCTTTAGCTGACATGATTGAAACATTTTCTGTCAATGAATGTAGATATTAATAAGGCCGCGCTAAAGGATATTGAAAAGTTGACTGATTTGGCGCGGGGTGTTATTATAGAACAATTGACTTTGCTGACTGTTGCTGAAAATCTCGGCAGTATGGGTAATGTCATAAAGATGAAAGGCAGTAAACACCCTTTGTACAGGTTGAAGACAGGTCATTTTAGAATAATGCTTGAGAAGACAGATACTGGCGTTATCGTTCTTGCTGTTGTAGACCGCAAAGATGTGTATATGAAGAAAAATAAAAAGGAGTGATTTTCCCTTTTCTACATGGGCGGCGTTTAGACTGTCGAGCGGTTCTACAATAAAATATCACTATTGACCGACAAACTTTAAAAAGTGTCAGTTTTTATTTATATATTACTTATAACCAATATATTATAAATGCTATTTCTTGTTTTCAAAAAAGCGACCCCCTAAAAAATAGACAATTGTATTGCTGTGGGCCCCCTGCTTTTGACTTTGTGACGTTTGGCGTATGCTCGCCGCCCTTCGGTTACTACCCATGTTAAATCCAGATGGGCTATCAAATGTATACGCACAAGTGCGGCTATTGTTGAGAATGCCTTCTCACTATTAGACAACTGTTTTACCACGGTCAGCAGCAGATGGGCTATCAAGGTACACCAAACCTGTGTTTTTATACCGTTTTCGGTGTCGGAATAAAAAAAGTGCAACTGAAAATTCTGTTTTAATTTCTTGAACATCAGTTCGATCGTCCAGCGATATTTATAAGTCAGCGCTACTTCTTCATCCGTGATTTCCCAGTTATTGGTGATAAACCTGTACTTCCGCCCCTTTTCGTCTTTGTAATGTACCAGCCGAAGGCAAAACTTCTCGTTCTTCCGGTTATCACCCTTATACTGTAAATGAATATGTTCCACTTTATAAACTCCAAACTCATCCTTACCCTGTTTTTTCTCAAAAAGAACTTCCTGCACATCGTATTTTGTTCTACTCTTCAAGCGACAGACAAAATTAATCCCTTCCTGTGTCCACCGGGCAAACCGGCGATAGTAATTGTATGCCCTGTCGAAAACGATCATACTGCCCTTTTGCAGAAAATCCAGTTTGTCCAGGAACTTGCGGTCATGCATTTTCGCCTCGCTGATAGTGGCATAGACCGCAGCATCGGCATGTACATCGGTCAGCATGTGAACTTTCAGACCGCCCTTCTTCTTCCCTTCATCTTTCGGATTACGGCCAACGCCCTTCATTATATCCGAGAACAGACTTATCGTAGTCGAATCGAATGCGTAAAACTGCTCAAAGCCCACATCCTTTTTCCGGCTGACCGACAAAAGAGGCGAAAAATGGGCAATCAGGGCAAAATAATACAGCCTGAAAAGTTCGTTGTCGCGGTCACGCAAGGCATCACCCGCAGTACTTTTG
>JAISEJ010000109.1 GCA_031264155.1 Tannerella sp.
GTATCCGCTTCCGGTATTATACTTCACGCGGTATGACTTTGTGCTTATTAACTCACGATGCATGGACGCCTGCGCCCACGATGTATGGACGCCTGCGCCCACGATGTATGGGCGCCTGCTTCCACGATGCATGGAAGCCTGCTTCCACGATGCATGGACGCCTGCGCCCACGATGCATGGAAGCCTGCGCCCACGATGTATGGGCGCCTGCGCCCACGATGTATGGGGGGAAGGGCTTCAACAACATGGTCAGACTGAAGCAAGCCTGAGCCTGTCCGGAGTATGCCGGTAATACACAAATCCTTGCCACGTGCAGTATAGAATCGTATCCGATTCCGGGACGGGGGCGTATCGCGCAGTTCTGTAATCAGGCAATTGCGTAACATAAGATTATAATTTAAAGCCTGACAAACTCTATTCATATAAATAAAAAATCCTGTCCATCAATTTCCATTTCCCGGCAGACGTGGCTTTCGGGTCCGATTGCTGGAATACGGACATATATTCTTCCCATTCGCTCTGGCGCGGCAGTTCCGCAAGTCTTGCAAACGCTTCGTCCCATTCGAAATCCAGCGGCGTTTCCACGATCATGAAAAGCCTCGTTCCTAAAATGTATATTTCCATTTCGAGGATTCCGACGGAACGGATGCCTTCGCGTATTTCCGGCCATTGACAGGCCTCGCTATGACGCTTTACATATTCCTGTATCAAGTCCGGATTGTCTTTCAGATCCAGCGTCTGACAGTAGCGCTTTACGGGCGCGGCGAAATCTTTTCGGGGATACCCCGTTTTTTTGTCTGTTTTATTCATCGGTTTATATTTTATAAGTTAGTCTCTGTTTTCATTCCGACATATTTTTAATGTACGGCAGTTCCGGCAGATTTTTGAAATCATAAAAACGCTCTGCATTCCTGCCCAGAAACAACGATTTTTCTTCATCGTTAAGCAGATTGGATTTTACAATAAAATCGTACGACATCCGGTATGTTATAGCCGTGATTGTTCGCGGATAGTCCGAGCCCCACATCAGTTTTTCCGCGCCGACGAGCGCTATCGCTTCCCTGATCGCCCATACGGCGCCTGTGAAGGGATAAAACTCGTCATTGAAAAGCCATGTTATGCCGCCCGAATCAATCATCACATTTTCGGCGCGCGCAAGTTTTATCTGCTCCTGCCAGTCTTTGCGCGTAACCATGCCGAAATGGCCTATCGCAATTTTCAATGCCGGACATTCCGAAATAATTTCCCTCATTTCGGGCGTCTGCTCCGCTCCGTCGTATAAATCTATCGACAGGATGACGCCATGCTTTTCCATGAACTTGAACATCCGCATCATTTCTTCGCCGGTGAGCGGGATTCGGCCTTTATCCGTAATCATCCTGTTTGCCGGTATCTTCATTGCCCGGAAACCTTGCCCGATCAACTGTTCCGCGTGGCGGCAGTAATCCGGCTTGCGGACGTCGACCATTCCACAGCACCGGAAACGCACGGGATGTTCCGCCTGTACTTCCTTAAGATAGTCGTTTTGCAATCCGTCGATATATTCCTGCGTAATAACTGCGGCCGAAACTTGGGCATAGTCCATATTCGAGAGGAAAATCCCGGCCGTATTCCGTCCGTCAAGCATGAAAGGCGGAAGCATCTGGCGTATTTCCCCCATGAAAAGCGACTTGCCGTTTTCCAGCGTTTTTATCTTTTTCCCTTCTACTTCCGCATCCTGCCGGAGCCAAAGGTGTGCATGTGCGTCTATTATCGGAAATATCATGGTCAAAAACGTATTAGAATCCTGAAAACATCACCCGGATTCGCCGCCCATTTTTCGAGCGCCGTCTGTGCCTCTTCCGGTCTGTATATTGCGGAAATCAGTTCGTCAACAGGACAAATGCCGCGCTTCATGTATTCCGTGACAGCTTTGAAATCCTGCGGCATTGCATTGCGAGAGCCTAAGATGTTCAGTTCTTTCTTTACAAAATACGGCGTATCGAACGGTATCTTTTCCCTGGCGTATCCGATACACACGATGCGGCCGGTAAAGGCGGCTTCGTCGACGGAGGCCAGGTATGTTTCGGGACGCCCGGCGGCTTCGATGACGACGTCGGCTCCACGACCGCCGGTTATTTCCGAAACACGTTCGTGCAGATTCTCTTTCCGCGTGTTAATCGCATATCTTGCGCCAAGACGCCGCGCCGTCGCCGTTTTTTTGTCATCCACATCTACGGCGATCACTTTTGCACCTCGGACGGAAGCCCGGATGACGGCACCCAGGCCGACCATGCCGCAGCCAAGCGTCATGACCGTGTCCACGTCGGTCACTCCGGCACGGTCTACGGCGTGGAAGCCGACGCTCATCGGTTCGACTAATGCGAGGTCGCGGATGGAGATGGCTTCGTCGGCAATCACTTTTTCCCACGGGACGAGCAAATATTCCGACATGGCGCCGTCGCGCTGCACGCCTAACGTCTGATTATATTCACATGCATTCGGGCGACGGTTGCGACATGCCGGACAGACGCCGCAATTTGTGTACGGGTTTACGGTTGCATTAACTCCGGTTTTCAGATAAGCCGGGACGTCGTCCGCAACGGCATCAATAACGGCTCCTATCTCGTGTCCGGGTATAACCGGATACGTCACGAGCGGATTCAGTCCCCTGAATGTGTTGAGGTCGGAACCGCAAAAGCCTGCATATCCGATTTTCAGCAGTACATGACCGGGTTTCAATTCCGGCTTCTTCGTTTCAACGGTTTCCGTGCAGCCCGGCGCCGGGATTCTTATTGTTTTCATCGTATTGTCCGTGATTTAAGAGTTTTCAACTGTTTACCCAGGTGTCGCGATATGCCGGTTCGAATATTTTCCGCACGTCGTCCAGCAGTTCCGTATCCGGCGGCGTGGCGGCATAGCGGATTGTTTTCAGGACATTTTCGGGGTTTGTCGTACTGAACAGTGTTGTTGCGATGCGTGGATTGGCGGCCGAAAAGGAAACGGCCAACTGTTCGATGGCAACGCCCCGCGCGCGGCAACAGTCGACCGCTTTCGCCGACAGGCGCTTTAATGCTGCGGGTGCGGGGTGCCAGTCGGGGGCGCCCCGTTCCGTGAGGAGGCCCATGGCGTAGGGCGATGCGTTAATCACCCCGACGCCTTTTGATTCGAAATAGTCGAGGTAATCAACCAGCGCATCGTCATTCAGCGTATAGCGGCAAAAGGACAGTACACTTTCGACCGTTCCTGCCGGCACATGGTCGATGACGTATTTGAAATGCCTTAGATTGAGGTTCGTTATGCCAATATGTCTGGCAAGTCCCGCATCGCGGAGTTCGACGAGCGCGGGAAGCGTTTCACGGCAGACCTGTTCGAGGTCGGAAAATTCAATGTCATGGACATTTATCAGGTCAACGCAGTCTACGTTTAGCCGTTCCATGCTTTCGTACAGGCTTTCCCGCGCTTTTTTCGCGGAATAATCCCAGCTGTTCACGCCGTCGTTGCCGTAACGTCCTACCTTTGTCGAAAGATAGTAGCGGCTCCGGTCTATATTTTTCAGCGCTTTGCCGAGCAGCGTTTCGGCTTTCCGGTGTCCGTAATAGGGCGAGACGTCGATGAAGTTGATTCCGTTATCGACTGCCGCATAGACGGCGTCTATCCCTGCTTCTTCCTTCAGCGGATGGAAGACTCCGCCCAAAGAGGAGGCTCCGAAGCTGATGCTGGATACGTTCATGCCTGTTTTTCCGATTTCCCTGTAATCCATAGTTGTCAAATTTTGAACGTACAAAATTAGCTGTACGGGATTGTCCGTTTATTATTCGTTATCGACCAAATATTGCATTTTATCGACATTATATCTATTTTTGCGTTTGCCCGGACGGGCGACGATACATTATATTATATGAATAAGGAAGATATAAAACGGGATTTCATTTTGCTGAATGCGGGTTACGCCAGTCACAATGCCGACTGGAACTGGAAAAACGTGTGCAGCCCTTTCGCGCGGATACATTTCGTCAAGAGCGGTACGGCTAAAATCGTACGCGAAAACGGGGTGTACGAATTAAAAGCCGGTCATCTTTACCTCACGCCTTCGTACGTCAGGCATGCTTATGAATGTGAGGGCTTGCTGGAGTTGTATTACCTGCATATTTACGAGGATTTGGGGAAGAATCCCAGCATTTTTGAAGTAATAAGCTTTCCGGTGGAAATAGAGGCGGATCCGTTAATCATCCGGCTCATAGAACGCCTGATTGAGATAAACCCCGAATGTGGACTGCAATACTACGACCCGCGTTCTTACGACAACTCCGTGACGCTTGCCGACAACATAGCCAAACAGAGTAACGGCCCGATAGCCTGCGAACTGGAAACGCGGGGCATCCTGATGCAGATTGTTTCAAGGTTTTTAGTGAAGGCCGAATACAGGAACGGACATATTGAAAAGCGTATCCTGAAAACGCTTCATTACATTCATAAGAATATCGAGAACGCGATTGACATCGATCATCTGGCGGAAATATGCTATCTGACGAAGGATCATTTTATCCGTCTTTTCAAGAAGGAAATGAATTGTACGCCGGGGAAATACATCAACCGGAAGAAAATCGAAACCGCTCAGCTGAGGCTCCTGATCAACGGCATGACAATCAAAGATACTGCTTACAGCCTGGGATTCGATAATGTCGCCTACTTCAACCGGCTTTTCAAAAACATCACCGGCGAATCTCCCGGCGACTACAAAAAGAAAATACAGCCGCGATGATGTCCGGCAGAGCAGTTATGACACTGCGTCCCCCTGCCGATGATTCGGAATGTCAAATAACACAACGTTCAAATAAATTCATTTTATGTAATAAATAATCCTTATCTTTGCCGCATTAAAAATAATTAGTATGAAAAATTTGCCAATAGGAACACAGTCATTTGAAATCTTGCGCAGTCAGGATTTGCTATACGTAGACAAGACCGGGCTAATCCACCGCATGGTTACAACCGGGAGGATTTATTTCCTTTCCCGTCCGCGCCGCTTCGGAAAGTCAATGCTCATCAGCACGCTGCATGCGCTGTTCAGCGGGCGCAAAGAATTGTTTGAAGGCCTTTATATTTATGATAAATGGGACTGGTCGAGAAGCAATCCCGTCATCCGGATAGACTGGATAGCTGTCAAGCATGATACGCCGGAAGAAATAGAACGCAGTTTATCGTCTCATTTAAAACGCATGGCGCGGAATTATGAAATTACGCTGTTTTCCGAATATGCGTCCGACTGTTTTACCGAATTAATCGAAGAGTTGCATCGCAAGACCGGTGAAAAGGTAGTCGTTTTAGTAGATGAATACGATGCGCCGATACTGGATGTAATGAGCAAATCGCCGACAGAACTGAAAGCCATTCAGGATTCGCTTCAGAACATTTACAAAATCCTGAAAGCGACCGACGAACATTTGCAGTTTATCTTCCTGACCGGCATTTCCAAGTTTGCCAAGCTCTCGATTTTTTCAGCGCTGAACAGTCCCAAAGATATTACAATGGATGATCGATATGCAAGCCTGTGCGGATACACACAGGAAGAACTGGAACATAATTTTTCGGAACACATTGATGCGATGATCGCAAAAGAAGGCGACACCCGCGAAAACCTGCTGGATAGAACTCGCCAGTGGTATGACGGTTATACATGGGACGGCAAGACTTCGGTTTATAACCCGTATTCAACACTGTTGATGTTTGACACCCAAATAATTTCCAACTACTGGTTTGCCAGCGGAACGCCTACGTTTTTGATGGAGAAGCTGAAAAAACAGAACGACATCGAACTGGTAACAGAACCTGTACTTGCCGAATCCGAGATATTCGACAGCTTTGATCCCAGCCATATCGAAAATATCCCGCTGCTGTTTCAAACCGGCTATCTGACTGTCAAAAACAGGGAACTGATACACAGCATACCCCAGTATACGCTTGGCGTACCGAACAGGGAAGTTCGGGATTCGCTGATGAAATATATTACGAGCGCTTACAGTAATGTTCCATTGTCTCAACTGGCTGTTTTGACAAGAAAAATGTCGGAACAGTTAGCCGACCTCGACGCCGGCGGCTTCGCCCGAAGCATCCGCACGATGCTCGAAAATATCCCGTACAACATCCAGATCGGCAACGAAAAGTATTATCATTCGCTCTTCCTGTCGTGGATGAACGTACTGGGGTTCAAGGCGCACGGCGAGGTCATGACCGGCAGCGGACGCATCGACGCCGTACTGGAACAGCCCGATACCGTCGTAGTCTGCGAACTGAAATATCATTTAAAAACGAGCACGGCCACCCTGCTTCGCCATGCAATGAAGCAAATCCACGATAAAAAGTATTACGAAAAATACCTGGGCAACGGCAAGAAGATTGTCCTGCTCAGCCTGGCGTTTTCCGGCAGGGAAGTCGGCTGCAAAATGGACATTATGGAGAGTTGAAAATAACTGCTTTCTAAGGGTTATTTGCATTTTTCGGGACCCCCAGTAAGCATGTTTGGGAGGTGCTTTGGACTTGCCGGGCCTCCGGTTTTTGCTGTCGGTGAAAAAACTGTTTGAAGCCTGTCCGACCAAACGAATTAATCAGATTTATCACAACAAGCCCGGAATAGAAAATAAAATCATCCTGTTTGCCGAATAATTCTGCCGCCTGCGCCAGCCATCTTCTTCAAGGCGGGCGTCATAATGTTCCGCCGTATAAGAATCCGGTACGCGCTTTGCTTCGCGCCATTTCAACTTGTCGCATTGAGCCTGTTCCTGAAACTGGGAACAGCCTGTTCCTCGGGCGAGGAATAGCCTGTTCCTCGGGCGGGGAACAGCCTGTTCCTCGGGCGGGGAACAGCCTGTTCCCAACTCGGGGAATAGCCTGTTCAATTTTTCGATGCGACAATTTGAATTCTCATGGCATTTCTTCTCTTAAAATACCAAAAACGGACCGCAAGATTTGCTCTTTTCGGAGTGGAGTCACTGTCAGCGGCGGCGGATGCTGCGTGCGGGGGACGATTTGGCGGCGGGCGCTTCTGCTTTCGACGGTTTGGACTGCTTGTTATCGTCGGACGTCACTCCGCTTTCCTTTTTGGAGGTGCGTGCCGAGCGCGCCGCTTTTTTAGCTGCTTTCTTATCCGGCGCTACCACCGTTGTATCCGGCTGTATCCACAGCGAATCGTTGAACGATTTCAACTGGTTTTCGATACGCTGCTGCTCGGCAAGCATCGAATCGGGGGTCGGGCAATACTGCAGCAATGCAAGGTTCATCAGGTTTTCCGTCTTTACGATTTCGCCGTCGAACATGCGGCGACGGAAATAATCGTCGACCGTAAAAGTCTTCGCATTATTCATGTTGGAGGTCATTATATAATTATTTTTTATGTAAGGGCGTATATCTTCATATTTAGCCCAGAACATCGGCATGCGCTGCTCGCCTATATCGGAAATCATATAGGATATGGGGCATATTGCCAGCGTCTTAACGTCGTAAATCGAATTGTTCTGATCGAAATACCACGCTTCTTTCACGATATACGACCTCACTTCCTGCGACGGGATGTCGCTCGCATTGATAACGTACCGGGCCGGATTGCCTCCTCCGGCGGGCACCTCTTCGTAAAATATGCTGAAATTATCAAGCATATCTTTAAACGATAGCAGGTTGTCTTCTTCGAACGATTCATAGTCGGGAAGGTATTTATAAACGTCGACCTTCCCTTCGCTCACGAGCTGAAACATGGTCGTAAAAAGATTTTTCATCCCGTTGACTTCCTGCACGGGATAATATAAGGGCGCATTCTTTTCTTTCGTGAGATCGATATCACGGTAAATGACACGCATCCAGCGGGCATCTCCGACCTCCTGCGTGAGCTGTTCGTTCATAATCTGCGCACGCACGGTCAATTCGGGCAAACCTTTATTGTTTCCGGCCTGCTGTTCGCCACGGGCTTGACGGTCGCCGCCTCTGCTCATGCGCGGAGTGCGCTGTTCCGGTGTCTGCGCGCCGGCGGCAAGGCCAAGGGCAAGAAGTATAAAACCTGTATATAAAAAACGTTTCATGCTTTATCGCTTATTTATTGTTTTAATTTAATTCACTATAATTTCCATCGAGTAACTTACGCTTACGGGCTTGCCTGCCGGATCGAGCGCTTTCACCTGACCGATATGAAAACGTTTGCCACGCGCCAGGTTACGGATATATTCCTTTTGACGCTGCGTGAAATTGCCGCTGTCGGACACTTCCGGGATATAATTGCCCATGCCGTCAACAATCGTCATCGTAAAGCCGGTAACGGTATGAGGCACAATCAGTGCGCCATCGTCAATATCTGCCTGCACACCGCCTATCTCCAGGAGAAAACGCTTCGCAATAGCTCCCCCGGTAAATTTACGGACATTCCCGTCCGCGTCTTTATAGGAGAGGAACGGCAACGGGGGCGGCAGCCTCCGCACAATAAACTCCTTGCTCCCGGAGATCTCGCGGCCCCCCACATTCGCCCTTAGCGTCACGGTGACATTCGGCGAGACGTCCACATCAAGGCCTGTTATCGTCCAGATATTCCTGTCCTTATGGTCTACCCTCCCGCTTGACACGGACGGCCTTACCGAACCGCTCGGCACACCGGGCATGGCCACTTCGATATCATTATCAATACTCGCATACAGGAAATTCATCCTCGTCGGGGCGACCGTGGCCGACGATTCGGTAACAAAATACTTAGCGTCGTATGTATACGTCTGTCCTTCGGCAACAATCCTGCCCGACAGGCTATGGTCGCCGACTCCGCTCGTAGGGATGGTAATCCGGTTTCCGGCCAGGAGCGTTTCGCCGAGGAAATACTGGGGCTGTTTGGTCGAATCGACGGCGGCAAGCACCAGTTCCGCTTCATAAGGCGTCCCGCTCGTGACGATCTGGCTCTTTGGAATAACGAAGGCCTCAATCTTGTTCACGCGGTAATCATCAACGTCCACATTCGTAATCAGGGTAGAAAGCACTTCGCCTTCGACGTAGCGAATATCGTTTTGCATTTTCGTCAACAATGTGATAGCCGCAGCAACAGGCATATTTTCAAACAGTGCGATTTCCCATGAGCCGGGTATTATCCCCGCCTTTTTAGGGACTACCGTACTCAGCAACGATTCGAACATGGCCTTTTTGGAGGTATCGCCGACAAGTCCGGACATGTTGTCGCGATAGTTCTCAATACGCTCCTTCAGCTTCTTGCCTTCGCCTACGACAGGCGCCAGCATAACACGCGACGCCGCTTCTATATTATCTTTCTGCCTGATATCATTGATATCCCCGTCCTTACCGTCAGCCTCCAGCACGATGCGAAGTTTCAGTTCATTTACATAACCAAACAGTTCGTCGGACTGCTTTTTGACGTCCACCCCTTTATTATACCATTCGCCCACTTTCGCAGCATTCGCCTCGTAAGCCCTGTCAAGATCTTCCTTTACCTGATTGTTGCGCATGGTAGAATTTTCAGTAGAAGTGCGCAGACTGTTTTCGACCAGCTCAAACCCATCCAATACCTCCGAGGAGACATTGAGAGCCATCATTGCGATGAACACCAGATACATCAGATTGATCATCTTCTGACGCGGTGAATTGGGATTACTTGATACTCCTGCCATTTTTATCTATTTCTTTTGCTTAATACTTTGATTATCGATATCCCCCTCCCTGCGGCGGATATCCGCCCTGATAAGAAGGCTGACCGGCGACCGGCGGCGGCGAATATATTCCTGCCTGCATATTGACCGTCATAGCCTGCAGCAAACGACTGTAGACCTGGTTCAACTGTGATAAAAGCTGTGCCATGCGTTCGTTTTCATTACGGAAGGCTGCGCTGTCGACAATCGAACTGTCATACATGCTGCGTATGCGATTTAATCCGGCATTTATATGCTGTATCGTATCCATTTGTTCATGAAGGCCGGAAAGTTGCGTTTCATAGAACCGGTTCAAGCCTGAAATATTATCGTTAAGCTTGGAGATATGTTCCACATAGCTTACGGGCTTTTCGTCCGCGCCTTCTTCCGTCGAACCCGAGATAATTTTACACGAATGAATGAGCGTATCGGATACTTCTCCCAACGAGCCGGTTATCTCGCTGAATTTTTCAAGGTTCTGCGACACGGAGGAAATCTGCTCGATATAGGTTTGGGTAACTTCCGTAAGGTCTGCCATTTTCGAGATCTGTTCCGCCGCGCTGTTCAGCTTCTTTATGCTTTCGGCAAGCACTTCCGAATCCTGTTCCGAAATATTAAGGCCCATAGCCCCCATGCCGATATTTACCATTTCCTGCGGCGAACGCGGTTCCTGCCGTACGCCGCCGCCTGCCGGACTAATGACCACATTGCCGTCGTCATCCGATCCTGTTCCCGCTCCCGTTCCCGTTCCCGTTCTCACACCGGATAAATCGCCAATCACGACCGTACCACCCCCTATATTAGCAGCACCGCCTCCTATACTAACAGCACCGCCTCCTCCTATATTAGCAGCATCGCCCCCTCCTATATTAACAGCACCACCTCCTCCTATATTAACAGCACCACCTCCTATATTAGCCATGCCATCTCCTATATAAGCCGTGCCGCCTCCTATAATATGCTCCGATATATTGTCTCCGGATGCAAAATCCGGGCGATCCAGCGGATTTTTAGACTTCAGAACAGGGAATACTTCTTCCCAGCTATAATCGCTGACAGGACGTTCAAAGCCGGAAATAATAAATACGCAAGCTTCCGTAATCATTGCCGCAAACAGAATTTGGTTGGCATAAGGAATGTGCAGCAATTTAAACAATGCACCGATAATAACGATAGCCGCCCCCCAGCTATACAGGAAATTCAAGACCCGTCTACCCCTTTCGCTCGAAAGGAACATCTCTAACCTGTTCTTGTATCTTTTATATTTACCCATGATTTATTTGATTATTATTTTTTCTTGCCTTTTTTGGAATTTGAAAATCCGACCTGCGTGCGAACGCAGCGGAAACCGATATACGAACGTGTTTCGTTCTGATATTCAAACGTACGCATATCCGAACGGATGAAACGTGCAACGTCTTTCCACGAACCTCCGCGTACAACTTTCTTCTTCATATCATACGGATCTTCTTTCGCAGCATCATAATGAAGTTCCGGATTGATATCGCTCATTTGCTTAGGCCCCGATTCGTAAAAGACCGTCGACGTCCATTCGGCCACATTACCGGCCATGTCATACAGGCCAAATTCATTCGGCGAAAACGAAGCCACACGAGCCGTGATGAGATGGCCGTCTTCCGTATAATCACCTTCCCCGGGTTTAAAGTTTGCCATAAAGCAATCTTTACTGTCTTTAAGGCCTTCCGTCGACCAGGGATATTTATTCTCGCCTTTTCCCGCACGCGCAGCATATTCCCACTCTCCTTCCGTCGGCAGACGGTATGGCTCAATAACCTGGCCTTGCGGCAAATCCAATGACCTTTTGTATTTATCGGTCCGCCAGACACAGAACGCTGCCGCCTGTTCCCACGATACGCCCACAACCGGATAGTCATCGTAGCCCGAATGTATGAAATACATCCGCAGGTAAGGCTCGTTGTAAGCATTCTTGAAATCGTTCGTCCAGGCCGTTTCATCAGGATATATATTAATGATCCGCGTATGAAGGAAATCGAAATAGCTTCCTAACGGACGTGTGATTGTTTCATTGACGATACGTCCGTTATCATCTATATATGCCGTATCTTTCGATATACTTATCTCCTCGTTGGGATCCACCACTATATCCGTATTCCTCACACGCAGGGACGGATCCAGGTTGTTGCGGCGCAACGCAGCAGCCGTATAATCATACCATTCATATTTGTAATTCATCTGTCTGGGATCAAGCCCGCGCTCTCCGGTAGCGGGATTCGTGAAATAAACGCTCTCAATAGCGCGCGCTTCGTCTTCGTTAGCGCGTTTCCATGGGATTGGACGGCTCCAGTCAAGATGCGGCGTAACAGGCTCGCCATACCGGTCTTCGGTAATCATAAACAACTCATTACCGCCAAATTCCGGATCCGCCAGGCGGGTACGGATAAGGGAATCGCGTATCCAATAAACGAACTCGCGATATTTTGCGTTTGTTATTTCCGTCTCGTCCATCCAGAATGCTTCGAAAGAAACTCCTTTTGTGTCCGCTTCAAAACCCCAGATGCTGTCGGAATCGGCAGGCCCCATTTCAAAGGAGCCTCTTTTGATTAATACCATTCCGTACGGAGCCGGCTCGCTGAACGAAGCTGATTTAACGCCGACAAGTTCGCCTCCCGAGTTCATTGAGTTCCTTCCACATGCCGAAAGCAAAACGATTGCCACTAATATCAAAACTATTTTTTTCATCTCTTTATAATATACGTACACTTTTGTGTTTACTCTTTCCTGTTTTTGGTTTGTTAAGTTGCATCCTGTATTTCAGGAACAGTTCATGGCTTCCCATATTACGTATTCCCATTCCCGATAACGGTACATCATACGCATAGCCCCCCTCTAT
This sequence comes from Tannerella sp., assembly GCA_031264155.1. GTDB lineage: Bacteria > Bacteroidota > Bacteroidia > Bacteroidales > Tannerellaceae > Tannerella. Next base: position 12,520 of record JAISEJ010000109.1, read on the forward strand.
CTTTCCAAATATAGCGCCAAGCATAACGACCAAGCCGCCGGCGCTTCCGTTTGCAATATTTTCATCCACACGCCACGACAATCCCGCACTATATTTTCTCGCATAAACAGCCCGCGTTGTAACATTAACTTTATATGTATTAAAATTTGTTTGCATAAAAACCGAAGGCTGCAATTCTAACAACGTATTCTTCATCTGAATATTGTATCCTCCGACAAAATTATATGTGCGTTCTATATAATCCGAGTAATTTTCATCGTCAAATTGCGGTTCCAGAAGATGCATGGATGCAATGCCGACATACCATTTGTCCGTATGGTAATAGATTCCCAGGTTCGCGTCAAAAGACTTGGATCCCACCTTTGAAGTGGGTATTGCTCCATCGTCAGCCCCCGGACTGCCCAGACTGTCAACCGGTAAAATGACTTTCGTGCCGTCATCCGACAGACTTATCATTCCCAATTGCACACCTATGCGAAACGTCCCTTTGCCGGCCTTTTTCAGGAAAGCATACTGGAGGCCGGCAGTCATACTGCTTTTTATGCTCGATAAGTTATCCTGAAGAAGCATCACGCCCACGCCATGCTCTCTGTTAAGAAAGCGGAAAGGCATATCGGCTGTCGCAAACAATGTTTTAGGAGCATTATCCCAGCCGAGCCATTGCAAACGATACAAAGCGACAACATCCAGGTTTCCGGTCTTTCCCGCCGTTGCCGGATTATAATATCCGAGCGCCATGTGATATTGGCTGAACTGCGCATCGCGTTGCGCTTGCGCCGTATGGACACAACCGGAGATGATTATAAGCAACAAAACGATTCGCCTCATACAGCAATTAACATATTAATCTTTTTACCTTGAATACATATAACTCAAAAAAAGGACATAAATTGTGTATTTAATGAAAAAACAGCAGGATCATGTGGTTTTTACACAATCCTGCTGTTTTTTTTAATAGCTGGTGTCTTTGCAGACTCGTCATTCGTCAATCATCAGTACTCTTCTTCGTTGAAAAAGAAATCCTCCTTACTCGGATAGTCAGGCCAGATATCTTCCATACATTCATAAATCTCACCCTCGTCCTCCATCTCCTGCAGGTTTTCAATAACTTCCAAAGGAGCTCCGGAGCGTTGCGCGTAGTCAATCAACTCATCTTTAGTTGCCGGCCATGGCGCATCTTCCAAATTTGATGCCAATTCTAAGGTCCAATACATAATTTCTAAAATTTTGTGATCGCCCGAAAGCGATACGGTTCCTTGCAAAAATCGCCGCAAAAGTATAATTTTATTTTTTACTTGCAAGTATTATTCCAAAAAATTTCTTCACCATTTTTCAATAGGCATTCACTGCGCGCAATAACAAACAGAAAATCAGAAAGTCTATTCATAAAAACAAGAACAGATTCTTCGACGGCATCTGTTTCTGCCAGATGATAAATGTTGCGTTCGGCGCGACGACACACCGTACGGCAGACATGAGCAAGAGCGGCCGAACGTGAGCCTCCCGGCAGAACAAACGATTTCAATTTCGGCAACCGACTATCCGTCAAATCAATCGCCTCTTCTATTTT
>JAISEJ010000131.1 GCA_031264155.1 Tannerella sp.
GATAAACTTCCAACCCGATAATGAAAGGTCATTTGCGGATGCATTATAAATTTCTACATATTCCGTTTCAGGTAGTTCCGTCAGCCCAACAGGGTCGGCCATCACTTCATTTATTATAACATCACCGGGAACCGAATTGTCAGGTATTATTGGAGGATTCGGGTCAGGGTCAGGATCCGGCGATAACGCAGGCGAATTTACTGCACCCGGCGTACCTCCTTTTTCATCCGTAGATAAATGCCATGTGCCATCGTCCGAACGTTCGTAGGACTCCCCGGGTGACGCTTTCGGATAAGTGATTTCATCAATAATCAGGTCTTTCGAACTTTTCAGGCCTATCGTTTTACCGGTATTGGCAAGTGCAGACGGAAATTTTTCCATTCCAAGTAACAACGCATCGGGAGCAACCGTAATATCACGGCCGGAGCGGTATAAAACGGCATATCCGCCGGACGGCAAAATCACATCGGGCAAAGTCGATTCTTTACTGTCATAGACAAATTTCCAGCCCGACAATGAAAGGTCATTCCCGGATGCATTATAAATCTCCACGTACTCCGTCTCCGCCAAATCCGTCAAACCGGTCGGATCGGCCATTACCTCGTTTATTATAACATCGCCGAACTGATATATATCCACATCGTTCGCCGACAAGCCGGCAAACACTAAAGTAAAATAAAGAAATAACAAACCCCGCCTCATAATATATATTTTTTATTAGGATTATTACTATATTTGCAGCCGTATTTACAAATTGTGATGATAATACATAAAGGTCACAAATGTATAAGAAAAATATTTATTTTCCATAATTTAAAACAGAAAAAAATGAGAGCAGCAATTGTCGGAGTAAGCGGCGCAGTAGGACAGGAATTCCTTCGTGTGCTTGACGAGAGAAATTTTGCGATGGACGACCTGACGCTTTTCGGTTCGTCTCGCAGTGCAGGACGCGAATATACATTTCGCGGTAAAGAATACATAGTCAAAGAGCTGAAACACAACGATGATTTTAAAGGCATTGATGTCGCATTTGTTTCGGCAGGCGGTGGCGTCTCCAAAGATTTTGCGGGGACGATTACAAAATACGGCGCCGCGATGATTGATAATTCAAGCACATTCCGCATGGATGATGATGTCCCGCTCGTAGTTCCCGAAGTAAATGCGGAAGACGCATTAAACCGCCCCAGAGGAATAATCGCCAATCCGAACTGCACTACGATACAGATGGTAGTAGTCCTCCATGCGATTGAAAAACTTTCCCATATCAAAAGAGTTCATGTCGCTACCTATCAGGCGGCGAGCGGCGCCGGGGCAAGCGCCATGGCCGAACTGAAAAAACAGTATGAACAGCTTGTCAGCGGGGAAACGCCGACCGTAGAGAAATTCTACTATCAACTTGCTTATAACCTTATCCCCCAGGTAGACGTATTTACGGATAACGGCTATACAAAAGAAGAAATGAAAATGTATAACGAGACCCGTAAAATCATGCATTCCGATATCGAAGTCAGCGCTACCTGTGTACGTATTCCCGTCATGCGCGCCCACAGCGAAGCCACATGGATTGAAACGGAACGCCCACTTTCGATAGAAGAGGTGCGCGAGGCTTTCTCCAGAGCGGAAGGTATTATTTTACAGGATGATCCTCAAAATAAAGATTATCCGATGCCTCTCTTCGTTGCCGGTAAAGATCCCGTATATGCAGGCCGTATTCGCAAAGATTTGACTAATCCGAACGGATTGACATTTTGGACTGTAAGCGACCAGATCAAAAAAGGTGCGGCGCTCAATGCGGTACAAATTGCAGAATACCTTGTAAAAGCAGGAAATTTGAAATAAAACCCATTCATCCGTAAATTATCGGTATATGTGTAAAAAGATTATTATTAACATCCTCATATCAAGCGCGTTTTTCTTTACCGTACAGGCTGCTGGTGCGGCGGATAAAAAACATCCCAACGTATTGTTCATATATGCCAATGATATGGGTAAAGGATTATTGTCCGCCTATGGTCAGAAACATTTTACGACCCCTCATATAGATTCCCTTATTCATCATGGCGTAAGTTTTAACTATGCTTTCGGCGGCTCTTCTTCGGCGCACGCACGCGCCTCGTTATTAACAGGATATCGCGACTGTAGCAAACAGAAATGGCGCATATCAAGAGGCGGTGTATATATAAAAGAGGATAGCATAGACATTCATGAGCAGGAGGATTTTATCAACGGAAACAGCATCCTGCTGCCCGAAAACGATTTGTACCTTCCCCAGGTGTTCGGGAAAGCCGGATATGTGACGGCGCAAATCGGCATGCTGGGACTGGGTAACACATCGACGCGCCAGCAGATGTTTCAACACGGATGGGATTATTTCTACGGTTATCTTGACCACATGCGCAGCCAGGGATATTACCCTACGTTTCTTTTCGAGAACAGCCTGATTGAAATGATAGAAGGGAATACGCGCATAGACTGCGGCAGAGGTTATGCCTACGAAACAGAAAACGAAGCTATCTACCATGACAGGTGGAATATGGAAGGAAAAAAAGTCTATTCTCCGGACCTGTTCATTAAGAAAACGGTTGAATTCATGCGGGAGTTTAAAGACAAATCTTTTTTCCTCATGTACTCCACGCCGTTACCCGGACCTGCGTCAATCCCGGCTCTGCATCCGGAAGTCGCCAACAGTGAGGAGCTGACGCAAATAGAAAAAGAATTTGCTTCGATGATGAAACTTCTGGATGACCATGTCGGCGTTATCATGTCGGAACTGCGCAGTCTCGGACTGGAAAAAAACACCATTGTGGTGATTGCTTCCGATAACGGACATGATATTTGCTACTTGCAGGAAAATCGCATAGACAGGCCTTTCCGCAATATGAAGACGGGCGAAGTGTTCGACGACTCGTACAGCAAATATTACAGTGACAAAGCCGGGGATATTTTCAACGGAAACATGGGATTGGCCGGACTTAAAAGAAGCAACCTCAACGGAGGCATTAATATACCGCTCGTATTCTACCGGGAGGGTGAACTAAAAAGAGGCATCTCCGAAGAAGTCGTTTCAGGTTATGACATTCTTCCCACACTGGCCGATCTGTTAGGCATAAAACTGAAAACAAAAAAAGATGGAGTATCGCTTCTTCCGATATTGACGAAAGGGCGCAAGCTTTCCAAAAACAGGTTTGTGACGGCAAGCTCGTACGAAGGGCCGGCAATTATAGTAAACGACGGCTGGAAACTGAGATATTTCGCATCATTGAAAAAATATGAACTGTATGATATCAGAAAAGATCCGGAGGAGAAATATGATGTGATCCTTCGTTTCCCCGACAAAGCGGAAGAGTTGAAAAAACTTTTAACGGAACAGTGCGACGGGAATGTCGAAAATGGAACAATATTCTGACAAATATAGCTACATGCCCTGACTTCGTCGGTTTCTCCAAATTTGGCTGCGGTATTTTACAAACATCTATTAATCAATCGGCAGCATTTTGCTAAGGCTGTTTCAAAAGCCGGACATCATCTTTTTTTTGTACTTTATCTGATCAGAAAAGAGTAAAAAACTTGCAAAAATGTTTGGCTGTTCGCAGGAATTTTTGCATATTTACATCTGATAATCAACTATATAATTATGAAAAGACCCGTATTCAAACAGTATAATCAGGGGTTTGACTGTCTGTTTCCAATAAGGCCGGGCGAGAAAATCCCTGCCGATTCGCCCGCGCAACCGGTTGGTCAAATAGTTGACAACCTTGATATTAGCAGGGTTATTGATACTTGTAAAGGTGGCTAAACAGCCTCATGCCACCTGCGAATGATGCTCAAAGTACTGCTTTATGCTTACCTGAATAATACGGCATATCTCCCGGACGGAATATTCCGGGTTTTTTGAGAGGTACAGTTTTTGTGCGCTTTTTGCTGTTTCCTGCGCCTCCGGAGACAGTCCGGGTTTGCGTCCCAGGCGGCGGCCCTGTTCCTTGGCGATCCGGATGCCGGCGATGGCGCGTTCGCGCTTTAATTCAATTTCCAGTTCTGCGAGCATGGAAAAAATCGGAATCATCATTTTGCCGGTTGTCGTGCCGGTGTCGATTTTTTGT
>JAISEJ010000175.1 GCA_031264155.1 Tannerella sp.
CCTTGCAGGCGTAAATACCTGTCATGAGTACTGTTAATAATAAAATCAAATATCTTGTTTTCATATCGAAAATTATATTTAAATACTTTTAATGTTTTTAATCTAATAACTCTTAAACTCTTAGTTCTTAGTTCTTAGTTTTTAACTCTCAAAATTACCATCCCGGATTCTGTATCAGGTTGCTGTTGGTATTCATTTCGTTCAAATCAATGGGCCACAAACAGTCGTTAATTGTGAATCTCCGGTACTGTTTGGCTCCAAGTATAAAAAATGTTTCGGCTGTAGTTCCGAGATGATCCCAGCCAAGCACGTGCATCGAGAATTCGGCGGGCGCCCGTCTGTGACGAAGCATGTCCCAGTACCGGCTTCCTTCGAAAGCCAGTTCTATACCTCTTTCCTGCAAAATGATTTCGCGCATTCCTTCCTTGCGCGTATGCTTGTTCAGGGAACTTTCGACCACCAAGTCAGCGTTTGACCATACGGTTTCCACATTCGGAATACCGGCTCTGTTGCGAATCAAATTGATAGCGGCATACACTTCCGCATCGGGCGCGTCGAGATACTCGTTCAAAGCCTCGGCTTTCATCAGGTACAGATCTGCCATGCGAATGATGGGAAGCGGATATTTTGCCATTCTTTGGGTATATCCGGACGTCGATTCGGGATGCACTAATTTCTGCACTCCGATTCCGGTGACTACATAATTGTCTCCGCCCCTGTATCCTCCTCCCGAACCGTTTGGGTTACCGTTAAAAAACAGGGTGTTGATACGGGAGGTATGGGCACGCCAGAAACCGCCTGTAATACCCAGCTGAGCGTAAAAGCGAAGTTCACGGTTCAGGTAGAGATTAATGGTTTGCGTTCCGGGCTGCATAAGCCCTGCCAGTTTGACGTATTCGGGATCTTCCGCTCCGGGAGTAGTTACTATATCGTACATGGAACCCTGGTCAAAGGTTTTATCTTCATTGATGGGCAGTCCGTTGGCGGTATAATACCTTTCCAGCATGGTGTAACTTGCGCCCAGCCAGTTGTTCGAACAGGTACCGTTCCAGGTAACCGTACCCGTATATCCGGGAGGACACTGGATATTTGTTGCCGCCTGCAATGAATTTGCAGCGTCTCCATAATACGATAATCCCCATAACAGTTCTTTGTTCCACGGATCGCAAACAATCATTCTCAAATCCATAAGCGTTTGCATTTGCGCAGGATTCAGCGCTATATCCTCCATGTCGTAAATGAAGTTTGCTTTTTCGTATTTATATAAATCCCGTTCATTTGCTTTGGCAATGTTAATGGCTTCCTCGATAGCGTCCACCGCATCTTTCCATTTGGCTTTTTGCCTTGCCGCATCGTCCATTACCGGAAAGAACGGTTCTCCATCATGATCAAGGAAATCTTCAAAATATTCCCTGTTGCCGCTATAAAAAGGACTTGCCCTGAAGAACAATACTCTGGCCTTGATAGCTGTAGCGGCAACTCTGTCCACCTGTCCGAGGTCGTTCATGCTTGCCCTTTCGTTCAAATCGGGAATGGCTTCGTCCATCAGCCGGACGATATAGTCGAAACAGTCGTCCACTTTCGAGCGGCTCTGGAACAGTTCTTCCTTCATTGCTTCGGGAGAAATTGTTTTGTCGGCTATGACAATCGGACCGTATCGCTGAACCAGCAGGAAATGATAATAGGCTTTCAGGAATTTTACCTGCGCCTTCCATTCCACCTTTTCAGCGTCCGTCATATCATGCACCATGTCCATGTATTCGAGAAAGATATTGGTCGAACGGATGGCGTTGTACAGGTCTGTTCCGTAGCCGGTACCCGACCATGATCCTATTATCGGCGTTGTCACCGACTGCAGTCCCATCATTATATTTATGGGCCTGAATTGATTCGTATTACCATAATAATACATGGGCGTCGCCCATTCGTCGCCCATCAGCCATGAAGAAGTGTTATGCTGGTCGTCGGTCGGCAAATAACTGTATGCTTTTGCCAGCGCATTGTATGCCTCTTCCTTTGTCGAAAAAATATTTTCCAGCTTTAAGGTCGAATCCGGAACTACGTCCAGAAACTCCTTGCACGATGAGATGCACAATGTCATGCACGCTGCAATCCACAACATGCCGGAGGTGAATCTCAGCTTTTTTATCAATTTTACTAATATTTTCATTTCTTTATATTTTTATTGTTTAGAAAGATAATTGAATACCTATATTAAATCTCTTGTTGATGGGATATCCCAGTCCGCCGTTTCCCATTTCGGGATCCCACAGTTTGAAGGGACTTATAACAAACACGTTTTCCGCGCTGGCATAGATCCGGCAGCTTTGCACGGCTATTTTTTCTATGCCCGGCAGCGAATATCCAAGTTCTACGGTTTTCAGTCGCATAAATGAGCCGTTTCGCAGCCACCACGAGGACTGTTGAGTGTTGTTGCTCAGGGGATCGGTGGACAAACGGGGCCAGAAGGCATGTACGTTCGGATTGTCTTCCGTCCACGAATCCCTTGCTATGATTGCCAGGGCATTGCGACGCCTGGCAAAAGGCGCTATACCATTGTTGTCTGCCGTAGAATTGATAAATAACGAAACGCGGGCGTTTCCCTGAAAGAAGAACGAGAAGTCGAATTTCTTATATCCCGCCGACAGTCCGAATCCGTACTGTATCTCCGGCACTGTCGGGTATCCCATCGGTATCCTGTCATTGGCATTGACCACGCCGTCGTTGTTGATGTCCGTGTATTTGATGTCGCCCGCCATGTACAGCGTTGCGAAATCCTGGTACGGAGAATACTGTATTTCCTCGTCGTCCACAAAGAGCCGCTCGGCGACATATCCCCATTGCTGGTTGATATTGTGTCCCACCCGTTTCAGATACTTGTCGGCGTAATCCCTTTCGTCTTTTTCAAGCACTTTGTTGACGGCATAAGTGAAATTCGCCCTGCCGGTAAGCCAGAAATCCTTGTTGAAAAAATGCTGGTAATCGAGCGATGCGTCTATTCCCTTCGATTCCGCCTTGCCAACATTGCCGCTGATGCCTGCCTCAAGTCCTGCCGTCGAAGGAAGATTCTCTCTTGCCCAGTAGATCCTGCTCCGGATATCCTTGAATACGTCAATCTGGAATTTCAAAGCTCCATCCTTGAAAAAGCCTATTTCCAGTCCCAAATTGTATTTTTGGGAAATCTCCCAGTTGATGTCGGGATTGGCGTAACGGTTTATCCTGTAGCCTGAGTAAGAGTTTCTGAACGATTCGCCCCAGGTGAAGTTTCCACCGCCGAGCTGTATGTCCGAGAGAAAGAAAAACCGGTCTTTGAGGCCAGCAATGGCGTCGTTACCTACCAGTCCAAACGTGGCTTTCAGTTTCAAATTACTGACGGCGTTTTTCAATGGCGCCCAGAACGCTTCATTTGAAATCAGCCATCCGCCGCCGAACGAGGGGAAAAACCCGTATTTCTTACTGCCTGTAAATTTCTCAGAACCGTTGTATCCGTATGCAAATTCAAAGAAATAGCGGGTGTCGTAATCGTAAGTAAGGCGTCCCGAATTGCCCATGTTTCTTTCGGGTAGCGTCTCGTAGATGGTCGATCCGCCGCTGATTAACTTTTCCTCCGCCGTGCCAACCGTCATAAATCCTACGGAATGTCTGCCGAACTGGCGGTCCCAGTTCAAACGCACTTCGAAGTAATAGTGCCCGTTGGTGTCGCGTCCCGATTCTACCGTGTTGCTCAGATAGGCACTGGCGCCGGTAGGATTCAGGTTGAACAGTTTATATTCTCCCGTAATCTGATTGTACGAGTCAATATTGTAGAAATAGGGACTGAACCTGCGTTTCTGGACGTATTTGCTCCATACGTTTGCCGAAGCCTTCGCCTGAAGTTTCAAGCCTTCGGTAATGAATCCCAAATCCTGCATCAGCGTAACCTGGGTGGAAAACGTATTTTCGTTACGGTTTTCGTATCCCTTCACCATTTCGGCGTACGGATTCGATTTCAGACTGGTTCCTATAAAAGCATTGCCGAAAAGCGTATGTTCGGTATACTTGTTGGCAGCATCGGGTTCGTACACCGCAGGAAAGTCCACGGGATTGGCGTTCGTCACCATTTTGAAGATGTCGCTTGCCGATACGTAGGGACCGGTGTAGCGTTCGAACCGGCCGTTTATCCTCGTGTCCAGAGTGGTGGTTTTCGACAGCTTGAATATCACATTCGTCCGCACATGAAAGCGGTCGATATTGATATTGTTGTTGAAATTATTCCGGTTATCGACTTTCAGCAAACCCGTTTCATTGTCGTATCCTCCGGCGACATAATAGGTAGCCACCTGTCCTCCGCCCGAGATGTTGACGTTGGCTTTGGTGTTGATGGTTTGTTTGTTAAACAGTTCATTATACCAGTCCACATTCGGATAGATCATGGGATTTTCGCCCGTCAGCGTCGACTGCACCTTCTGTTCGCTGTAATAGGCGCCCATCATCGGATAACGCGAAATGAGGGCGCTGTTGTATAGCTTCATGTATTCCACGCCGTCGATAAATTCAGCCATTTTGGTTGGCGTGGCAATATGCGTATCTACTCTGGCGCTGACTTTCAGCTTGCCTTCATGCCCTGCCCTGGTGGAGACAAGAATGATGCCGTTTGCTCCCCTGGCGCCGTACAGAGCCGTTGCCGAAGCGTCTTTCAGTATCGAAAAACTCTCGACGTCGTCGGGCTGTATTCTTGCCAGGTCGTCGCTGGTGGCTTCGAAACCGTCAATCAGGATGAGCGGATCAGACTTGTAGCCGAATGTGGTAACGCCGCGTACAAAGAACTGTGCATTGTCCGCGCCCGGCTCGCCACTGGTCTGATACGATATAACGCCTGGAATCTTGCCGGCAAAGGCGCTGGTGAGGTTCGTCGCCGGTACTTTCAAGTCCGTCATCCTTATTGATTCAATGGAAGCAATCACACTGGCTTTCTTTTGATTTCCGAATGCCACAACCGTTACTTCGTCCAGTTCATTTACGTTGGGGGCAAGCGCTACATTGATGTAGGTCTGTTGCCCCACCGGAATGGTAAGCTTCTGATAGCCCAGGTAGGATATTTCCAGCTGGTTTGCGGGTGTTGCCTGAATGGTAAATGTTCCGTCCATATCGGTAATCACACCGTGTGTAGTACCCTTGACGATAATCGTTGCGCCGGGTATCGGCTCTCCGTTTTCGTCCAGTACGGTTCCGGTAATCGTGCTCCCTTTCGTTTGCTGTGTACCGTTCACCGTTCCGTTCACTGTTTCGGACCGTGCCGTTTCCGGCAGTCCGAAAATCAATAACATGCAGCCAACGACAATCATTTTCCATTGTCTCAACCGTGACATACTTGTTTTGTTTTTCTTGTTCATCATGCGATAAAAATTAATAATTTAGATAATATAAAATTCACACCTTGTCGGTTATGACTTTGATGTTTTCATTGTTTTTTTGCTGCCTCCGCCGAGCCGGGTACACGTGTAGAGACGGGGCGCGCCCCGTCTCTACTGCGCACAATATAGTCAATCAGCAATTCAAGCATCTTCTTCAGCAGGTTCCAGGTCGCTTTTTTTGCTGTTGCATCATCCTTTTTCGCGGGCGAGGATATTGTTGTACTCGCCTATGCGGGCGTTGATTTCGTCGAACAGTTGTTTACAGGTATCTGCGCCGTCAATGATGGCTGCCGCTTCGAGACAGGTCCGGATTTCGGCATACTGCTTATCCGTTTCGACACGGACTGTCTTCATTTTATACTGGGCTTT
>JAISEJ010000044.1 GCA_031264155.1 Tannerella sp.
GCTCTGTGGGTTTTTATTTTTTTACACCTGAATGGGCAAAAGAAAATCTTGAAATGATGTTCCGAAAAAATAAGGGATACGATCAGGTAAAAAATGAAAGGCTTAAAAAAATGGTTGACAGGAGTGGCGAGGAAGATAACCCGATTGCGTATATTTTTCATTTCAAATAAGTTGGCATTTTTAACATAATTTAACTGTTTGTCTATTGTCTATTCAAAAGATATGTGGTTAGTTTACGACCAAAATAATGACCCGGAAAATAAAGGCGAAGCGCCGGGACCCAGTCTAGTAAAGCTGAACTGGCCCAAATACGTCACCCAAAAAGGAGAAATGGTGAACTGGATTGATGCAGATAATTTTTGCTGGTATAAAACTAAAAATGGAATCAATATTTTACCCGATCTTAGGCCGGACGATAATCCGGTCATTATTATCTCAAATTAAAAAGTATGATACAATCAATCATTCACAAAACAGAGAATGACAATTCATACCTGTATGATGACTGGAAGAGTTATTAATTTTTTAAATAATTTCAAATATGAGAATATTTCCGTTTTTTCTTGCTATGTCGGCAGGAATGTTTGGCTGTCACGGATCGGGCGACATATTGTCCCAGAGCTTAAATGAATCCGAACAGGTAGCTGTGTTAAAAACGGTTAACAACCATCAGGTTGTAGTGTGCGATTTTGAACTGTTGAAGGATACCATCGCAGTGCCGTTAAGTTACCTTACTGAAGAGCTGCACATTGTACGGCTGGATAACAGTCCTGAAGCGTATGTTCCGGTATCGGATGTGAGTGTTGGCGATCACTGTTTGCTGGTTGGCGGAGACTACTGGAACGGCAAAGTACCACATAAACTGTTCGACAGGTCGGGCAGTTTTATTACGGATATCGGAGGATTCGGCAGAGGTCCGGGCGAGTATTTCACAAGTATATTTTCCCAGCAGCTGGATGAAAAGAACAACCGCATTTACCTGCTGCCCTGGAGAAGCGACCGAATACTGGTATATGACCTGAAAGGAAATCCCCTTGATCCCATACGGTTGCCATGCAGGATTCATATAGGCAGATTCCGGGTCAACCGGGAAGACAGTATTGTATCGGTATTTGTAGCGCCTGTGAATGACCGCCGGACGAATACACAGCCAACGGTTCATTTTGCATGGTCGCAGGATATGTCTGGAAAATTTTTGAAGGGTTTGTCATTGTCGCCTGAATATTTGTCTGTTTTTGATATGACAAGATTTGAAGCCAATTATCCACATTCATTTGGCAATGTCCGGGAGCAGGATGTGTATACTGCTACATCCATCAACCCGCGTCAGGACACCCTGTATCATTACGATGTGCAAAACAATCAGTTAATCCCTCGATTTACCATTGATTTCAAGAACGGTAAAATTCCCGTCGTCCGTCTTTATTGCGAACTGCCGAATCATTATATAGGCAGATTTGCCGAATTAAAAGAAGTAGCACGTGGTATGTTTCGAACCGTTAATTGTAAATATTTTTTGATTGATAAAACTACTCTAAAAGGGTCTTACATCAAACTGGAGAATGATTTTTTAGGTAATATGGATATTGCAGCAATTAAAGATCCTGCAGGCTCTTTTTGGGATGGATATTATGTGGATAATTACGACCCTGCCTATTTACTGGAAGGTTTGGAAAATACATTAGCCGGTAAAAAAATGTCCGCCGAAATGCGGGAAAAACTTACCAGGCTGAAAGACTCTATCAAGGAAACCGACAATAATTATGTCTTTTATGCAAAGCTAAAATAATAAATAAAACTATCATTCTGACAGATGCAGCAGCAATCTGGATGATATAAAGATATTATAATCCAACAGTTTAGCATTTTTAACATAATTTAACTGTTTGTCTATTGTCTATTCAAAAGATATGTGGTTGTTTTACAACCAAAATAATGACCCGGAAAATAAATCCTATTTTTTAGGACACACCTTATTGTAAAACCAAAATAAAAATTGTCGAATGAAAAAGTACCTTGCATTGTTTTTCCTGACATGTGCCGCATGCAACAATCCCGCAACCCACAAGGCCAACGAAGCCGATTCTTTGATATACATTAAAATAGAGAAGCCTGATTTTTCGAAATTACAGCCCTTGTTGTTGTCCGAGTTGGTGGACAGTATCCAATACATACAACTCGAAACGTCATCCGACTGTCTTTTACCCACTGAAGGGGGAACTCTGCTTCGCAGCGATAACCTGATATTCAGCGCATATAGCGAAAAATTGTACCAATTTGATACAAATGGGAAGTTTATCCGCCAAATAGGCAGTGTGGGAAGAGGTCCGGGCGAATTTGCACTGTCGGCTTCCCGTTATGCTATCGACGAGGTTAACAGAAAAATATTCGTGATATCCCGCTATAACGATTGTCCACTGGGTTTTGACTTCGATGGGAACTATCTTGGCACGGTGTGCGATTCCACGCTTATGTCATGCTATCAGATCATCAGTAGATTTGAGGTCGGCGACGGACATTTTGTTTTCGTCCCTTACCCGGGCGACTCGGCAAGCCAAATGATATGCAAACCATACGAATTGATACTGTACGACTATGTAAACAGGAAAATTGTGCAGTCGTTAACTAACCGCATGGTCTGTAATGTTGACCGTGTGCATCATAATCTAAGACTGGGCTTGCAGACATTGCAAAAGCATGACGGCAGGCTTTTTTACAAATCTTTTTATAATGACACTTTATATGTTATCGGTGACGGCAAAATACGGCCTCACGCAATCGTTGATCTGGGCAAGTGGAAATATCCTGCCGACCTGATGTATTCATCGCATCCGATCAACCCCCGGCCGGGAAGGGCTGGGAAAATATTAATTGATTACATGTTTCCGCACCACAAATATATTCTTTTTGACTGTATGGCGCTAAACGGCAGTTCTGCCAATAATGAGTCATTTATCTGTAAATATGATATTAATACGGACAATGTTTCTTATCATCAACCATACATAATAAATAACTGGGATGGCGGGGCAAATATCTTCATGTCTCGAATCATAAGGGGAATAAGTGCAGTACCTTTCCCTGACGAAGAAATGGAAAACAAGGATATATATTTTTCGAACATCAAGGAAAGTGAGTTAAAACATCCGGAACAGCGGGAAAAATTCGGACAGATGCAGCAGCGCCGCAAGGAAAATGACAACCCCCTGTTAATGACATGGCGCTTGAAATAAATCACTGTAAAAAAGAATTTACCGATATTTTCCAAAATTTAATTCCGAACCCGAAAAAAGGATATATCTTTGAATTCAAAATAAAGTTATCCGGGTCATCGAAAAATGTATTGAAATTGCGTCATGC
>JAISEJ010000061.1 GCA_031264155.1 Tannerella sp.
AATATTCAGCCACGGATTCTCATTCAAACTTGTGGCAGGACAAGTTAGTGAAATCTGCAAGGCATATTGCCGAAAACGAATTTATGTTTATTGATTATCAAAAAATTAAAATTATGAACAAAAAGAAATTAGGCGGAATCGCCATCTTAGTAATTGCATGCGTTGCTGCGTTCAATGTGAGTTTAAACTCGCAAAACGGGAAAACAGGTGATATTTCTTTGGCCAATAGTGAAGCATTGGCGGATGGAGAAAAAGGAATAAGTGTTGAATATTGTTATCGATCAGTGTCTTTTGCAGTGCAAAATGGTCGCAAAAAAATTTGTGACAGCAGGACTAATGACAGTATGATTTATCCATGTCCAACATTTGAGACCTATGGGGGATATTCGGAATCCGGGAGAGATCGCTGTATTAAATAACCGTTTGCCGCTATAAAACACGATCATTTGTGTTTGGATTTTATACAAACTAATAATTATTATATGAGCAATTCAAGTAAAATAATAGCATTCACCCTGATGATTGCTATATTCACAAGCTTTCACAAGAATGGCGACAGTGATTATTTCAATGGTGAAATCAAATATATTGAAGAAAACGCTAAAGGTATAAAAAAAGTCACATTGAAAGCAGTCCTGTTGAATGGTGCAAATTATGGGTATATGTCAGTGTATGATTCGCTGATGATTTTCATGAATCCCAAACTGCCTGATTATTTCTTTCACATATTCAACGTGGATACGGGTGAGGAAATCGGCTCTTTTTGTCGCAGAGGCGGAGGTCCCGGAGAACTGTTTTCCGTCAATCCGGTTTTCCAGTTCTTCAAGGAAAACGGGGATTTGAAAACCCTGCTGTTCGCCTCGAACGAAAGTAAACTGTCGGTATGGAATATCAGCCGATCCGTTGAGCAGAGGACAACAGTGATGGATACGGTTATTTCGTACAATCCCGGAGATAAAAACGGAAATGTGCAGTATAAAGAAATTTTCTATCAAAGCAAAGACACGCTACTTGCTGATAGAGTTTCATCGCCTCTAAATGATAGAGAATCCACTACGCCGTTTTACGAACAAAGAACTATGTATACCGACAAATTATTGAGGAAATATGCTGTTTACAAAAAGAATACGATAATAGCCCCCCAAGACGCCGCCATTATTTCGGAATCTTTTTTATCCTCCAATGATGCGTTCAAACCGGATGGCTCTAAAATAGTACAAGCGATGAGTAACATTCCGCAACTCAATATTCTGGATGCTCATACAGGTGAAGTCGTTGGTTACCGGATGAAGGGCGGCCCCGATTTTTCCCTTTTTGAGACAGAGATGAATTTCCGGAAGGTGTATTATATACGCATACAGGCGGATGACAATTTTATCTATACATCCTGGTGGGGAAAAGAACCGTGGGCAGAGGAAAGGAATGAAATTCCATCCATCAACACCATTCACATGCTGGACTGGCATGGAAACCTTATCAATGAATTTATAACGGATCAGCCTGTTCATGAAATCTGGCTGGATCAGGTCAGAAACAGGTTATACACGACAAATATGGCAACAGATAAGGTTTTTTATCTGGATTTGAATGAATCGAAATAATTCAAAAAATACGTAAGGAAAAAATGAACGGGAAAACAAAAAAACAAAAAAACGGCATGTGTCTCTTATTGCCTTTGCACTTTTGACATGCTGCCGAAACAACATTGTGAAACAAATAATAATCATTTCGATATGAAAGCTTTACTATTCATTGTTTTGATTTTTACAGTATCCTGCAAAAAGGATAATTATACCGAACAGCTTCCGGTCAATCGTACTGTCATTGTCTATATGGCGGCCGATAATGATTTGTCGGGTGATGCGCCTGTTGACCTGGAGGAAATGAAGCGAAGCTATAAGGAAACCGGAGTCAACCTGATTGTCCTGATGGATGTGGCTAATGAAGAACCTTATCTGTTAAGAATAACCGAAGGTGGCAGTGAGACAATAAAGGTATATCCCGAATTTAATTCGGCAGATCCCGCGAACATGAACAGCTTGCTCGGGGAAATAATTGAAATGTATCCGTCGGACGATTACGGTTTGATTCTCTGGTCGCACGGCACCTCATGGTTGCCGGCCGGCATGCAACTGAAATCCTTTGCGAAAGATGGCAACCGGCAAATGGATATTTCCGAATTGGTCGAAGCATTACCTTTACGGTTCAGTTTTATCCTCTTTGACGCCTGTCTGATGGGGTCGGTAGAGGTCGCTTACGAACTGAAAGACAGGGCGGATTATATCATAGCGTCATTCAGCGAAACTATCTATGAAGGCTTTCCGTATAATTTGATTATTCCCGAACTCACCAAACAACAGCCGGATTTCAGGAAAGTTGCGGAAAACTATTTCATGTATTATAATGAGCAGGAGAATGAATTATACCGTTCGGCCACAATATCCGTAGTGAACACCCGCGAGTTGGAAGCGCTGGCGGCAGTAACGTCACAGGCTATCGTGGGGCAAGCGTTTGATATGACAACCTTCGACCGTCGGTCGGTGCAGCGTTTGGATGTATATGCCGAGCAATATACATTCGATTTCATAGATTTTGTCAACAAAGCATTTCCGGAAACGGATAAAACCGCCCTGACGGAACAGCTCAATAAGGTGCTACTGTACAAAGCGCATACGTCTGGATTTATCGGGATGTATGACATAGATACATTCTGCGGGTTAAGTTGCTATATCCCGCATCCATCCCGGGATGATTTAAACAGTTATTACCGGCATCTTAACTGGAGCCAAGCATCAGGGTTTATGAATCTTTTCGATAACGAAGAAGAAGAAAGAACCGTTCTGGCGCCGGAAAGCCGGATGGATGTCGAATCTATTAATAAAACGCAGCCAAGGCAGGACAATCTTTCGGAACAGCGCATTCCGAAAGACCTCCTGCCTCCGTGAGGGTGTCCGGAAGAAATGTTTTTCTCCTTATGCTTTGAGGGAAAAACAGGGACGGGCGGAAGCGGTCGAAGCAGACATTGCAAGATGAAAGGAGATTGCAAACGCCTTTCACGAACTTTGAAAGAACGGTTGCTTGCAAATGAAATGCCGATAAATAAGGTTTGCAAAATTTTTAAAAATAAATTAGCTATGAATAATATAATCATGGATGGTAAAATAATGAAATATGTATGGATTGTGTCTTGCGGAGCGGTTGCAATATTCCTTTTTGTACTTCAATTATACAGTGGCGGATTTGACACAGGGGGATTGAGTGTAATTACAGCTTCCCGTATTCTGTTGTTGATTACGGCCATTATCTATGAGTTGAAACTCAATAAGGTTTTATTTTATTCGATGTTGTCAATAAGCCTGATCATGCTCGTTTACGGGTATTTTTTTGCTTCACTTCTTTGAATAACATTTAAATGTAAAAACGTATGAAACGAATCATTATAATTATCGCATTTATCTCATGGACAGTCGTAACAGTACATGCCGGAGATATTGTAGTGGAACGCCTTTCGTTCGATGTGAGCAATATTGAGGTAGAAAAAATTGTATTGAACGACACGGCCACCATTTTGCAGGACAAAGGGAAAACGATTAACATTTACGAAATTGGGATGCCCATAACTTCCTGCCAGTGCAATTTCGACAACCTGCTCAATAACTGGAACAGGTGGGTAGTGAACCGCGACGAGGTAAAACTCCTGTCGTACCAATATGTGGAAACATTGAAAGATGAGGCGCGAATCGCCCATTATGCCGATGTGATGTACAATATGGAATCAACAGTTTCAATCGGTTACGGCAGTGGCAAGAGAGGCTGGAGCAATGAGGACGGCAGTATGGAATACAGATTCAGTCACATCATAAATATAGGGAAAGCCTCCGATTTTTTGGAACGCCTGGAGGATGCGGAACAAAGATCTTCGGCGAAAGAGGGACTGGAAAAAACATTCGGCATGATGAAAGACATGTATTTCAAGGAAGTGCATGCCGGTGATAAGGCCTATCTGCTCAAATTCGAAGCAAACGGGAAAGTATATGACTATTATGTTATCTGCAATTCCGCTACAAACGGGATTCACCCAATGGATTTTTTGACGCGTACCGGAGGCGAGAGAGAAGATATCAAGAACTGGTTAAATTCCCAAACATCCAATTTTGCGGCATTTGAATGGAGCCTGAATAAGAAACTTCCTGAAGAGAGAGGCAAAATCAATCTGTATGGCTTCAAAACCGTTTCCCTTTCCGAAAACGACAGGCAAAA
>JAISEJ010000064.1 GCA_031264155.1 Tannerella sp.
GCCGTATCGCCTGTCCATATAATCAGATGTGGGGCAGAACAAGCGTTTTGGTCGAAAAAATAGGTATCGTTATAAAACCCTTCGGCTATTTTCTGCAGATTTGTCTCTTGTATCAACACGTCGGCATTGATGACTGCCAGGGAATACCTGTCTGCAAAAGTGACGTCAAACGAGCGGGACGGTAGCGGGTTCCGGCGGATTTGGGTAATTGTTTCATTCCCGCCCCAAATGACGCGTACATTACAAAATGATGAAAAATAACCGGTGGCGTTGCTGTTTCGGTCATACCTTATCAATACAATCCGATGGATAATCCCGGAGAATTCTTCATTTTTCGACAGTTCATAAAGATGTTTTACAATCAAATCTACTTGAGGAAATTCTTTAGATGATACCCGTACAATATTATTATTTCCACTCAACAGGCCCGCGATTAAAGAATAAGCAAAATTGACGGGAACATTCGAGGGAGCAACATGAAAAACCGTTCCACGTCCCAATCTCAGTTCGTCGGTTTGATATTGATGTTTCAGAGTTAGCAATTGATGTTTTCTGCAAAAAAAAGCAAAAGTTACCACATCGGGATACGTTCGGCTGTTTGTGTCCTTCATCAAGGATACCGATAGGGCATTAAGGAATGCTATTACCGAATCGGAGAATGGTTCGCAAGGTTTTTGTCGCCGTCTCCAGTCTTCCCAGTCAATAGCTGCCGGAAACAGTAATTCGATGTCATTAAAACTTTGCTGCATACGTATCGCTACATCCGCGAAGTTCCGCATTTTTGATACGTCCTTCTATTTTGAAATATTTCCCTTTCCTGCCGCAGGGACAATCATCTTCGCCAAGGATACGGCCCTCGTCTTCCGTCAGAAGTATATGGCCCGGATAACTCTCCGGCAATACGGATACTATTTCTATAATTCCTTTTTCACCGTTTGCCGCCAGGGAAAAGTCTTCCGGACGACGTATTAATATATCCGAAAAAACGGAAGCATGCAAGTGTCCACATTCACACTCCATATAAATCGTTCCTGTTTGTTCCACCATGCCGTAATAGTCATGGATATTGGCCGCTTTTATCCCGCATGCGTTATGCAAGCATTGCTTAAATTCTGCCTGTGATACGGATTCTGAAATTGACTTTTTCCATCCTCCACCGTGTATCAATATTCCTTTCGAAAGATTGGGTTTGTATCCGCTATTTATAAGTTTTTTATAAAAATGTTGCCAAACTATGAATGTGAAGCCGAAAATGAATATGGATTCATCTTTGTGTTCTTCCAGAAATTCCTGTATCTGCGGGATGTTCAATTGCATGTTGTCGTCCAGCGCGTATGTTTTTTTTGTGCCGAACATGGAAAAACCGATAATCCCTGCTCCGCGCGCCGAAAACATCAGGCGATCCTTAATGACATTGCTTGAGTCAAGTATCAGCATAGGAATGCGTTTATTGCCGATAAATGAAGATACGATTTTTACCAGTGCTTTGGTTTGGTTGGCGGAGGTTTCCTTATCAAGAAATATGCGGGAAACCTGTTGCCCGAAAGTGCCGGAAGAAGTCATTGTTTTAACAATTTCCTCTTTCTTTACGCTCTGTAGTTCAAATTCCTTGAATAAACGAACCGGGAGGAAAGGCAATTCATCGTATTCCGGCAAGTGCTTTATATCCAAGCCGAATGCATTCATCATTCTTTTATATGATTCACATTTTTCGTAATGACGAAGCGTTAAATTCCATAGCTGTTCGTTTAACAGTCGGCGTTTGGCTTTTTTATCCAGTGAATAGGGCGCTATATTTAAAATATCGGTCAAATTCATTCACTGATTCGTTTAATGAGTTCTGCATACCGGATTTTTCCGGATGCGTTTTTGGGTGTCGCGTCGATTATTTGTACTGCAAATGCCCTGATATTTAATCCTGTCTTTTTGACTAACAGCGATTTTATCTCTTCTTCTTTATTTTCCGTCGTGAACACGGTGATCTTGTCATCTACGCCTACACAAGTACAAGATGGAGTTATATTTTTTATTAATTGTTCAACAGCATCCAAATTCACACGGTTCCCGAATATTTTCACAAAACGTTTTTTGCGTCCGGTAATGTAATAGAATCCTTCGTTATCATAATGTGCAATATCGCCGGTGTAAAGGATTCCGTTATTTTCATCACCTTTTGCCAAATCTTCCTTGGATTCGGCATAGCCTAACGAAACATTTGGTCCGGAATAAACCAATTCTCCATCCCGATAAGGTTCTGTTATTTCATTTCCGGGTTCATCCCTTAATGCAAATTTTCCTCCGGAAATGGGAATGCCGATGCTGCAGTATTTTTCCGCTGCATTATCAAAGGGCAAATAACTCATGCGAGCCGTTGCTTCCGTTTGCCCATACATCACAATAAAGCGTTTCCCAACTGTTTTTGCCTGTTCTATATATTCTTTTGTCAATTCGGCGTTTAATTTTCCGCCGGCTTGAGTAAAGGTTTTCAGTTCCGGTAAATCCATACAGAATATGCGAAGCCGTTTTAATATTTCATACGTGTAAGGCACTCCGGCCATGGAAGTCGCTTTCTGTTCCCTGGCAAAATTCCAAAATTCTTTTTGAACTACCAGTTTGTCTGTCAGCAAAATGCTTGCCCCTTTTATCAAATGACTGTTGATAACCGAAAGCCCGTAAGAATAATGTATCGGCAATGAAGTTACGGGACGTTCGTTGCTGTCAATATTCAAATATTCGGCAATCGCTTCCGCATTGCTTAATATGTTGTTGTAACTCAAGCGTACCAGTTTAGGACTGCCCGTACTGCCTGAGGTAGTAAGGAGTAGCGCTAAATCGCTGTACAGTTCTATTTTTTCCCCAGAAAAAGGGATTAGCGAATAATTATATGCTTTAAACAAACAGGCATAACTTGTTTTAATGGCGAAACTGTCCGGCGCCCAAATATAGTTGGGCCGGTATATTTCCAACAAGTTGGAAAGTAGATCGTAATCGCTGTTTGCATCCAGCATAACGGGAACAGCCTTGTTTTCTAAAAAAGAATAATATCCGACTAAAGCGCCCATTTCATTTTTGCACAAACAAAATACGGTCGTCCTTGGTTTAACGTAAATTCTAATATTTTCCGAAAACGAGCGCAATTCTCTGTAAGTCAAACTTTCGTTTGTGTCCGACGTCAGGGCGATTTTGCCGATATCTATGTTATTCGGGAAAAATGACATTACAGGGAATTTATTTTATCTATAATAGATGATGCGATTTTTTCACTATTTAATCCACACTGTTCCAGCAGGTAAGGGTAAGTTCCGACACAAGGGAAAAAGTCGTTTATTCCCAAAATTAACTGTTCCGGCGCATTTCTTTTCGTTGTTTTATGTTCCGCAACCGCCGCTCCAAGTCCTCCGATTATAGTACCTTCTTCTACCGTTACGATTAATTTGGATTGTGCACAAGCCTTATCAACAGGGTTTTTATCTAAAGGTTTGATCGTATGCATATTTACCACCGACGCTTCAATTCTATGATTGGCTAATAGATCTGCCGCTCGAAGCGATTGGGCAACCATTGTGCCGGCTGCTATTATCGTTACGTCTTTACCTTCTCGCATAGTTATCGCTTTTCCTATTTGGAATTCATAGTCTTCCTTATAAATTACAGGAACATTCTGTTCTCCGGTTAGCCGTAGATACACGGGGCCATTGTACAAATAGCACGCATAAATAGCTTTGACAACTTCGGTACAGTCTGCAGGAGAAACAACAGTCATACCCGGTATGGCTCTCATCAACGAAACATCTTCCAGGCCATAATGAGAATTGCCCAGTACCCCTAATCCTATTCCGGCTGCCAAACCGACGAGCTTTACATTATGCTGCATGTATCCGAGATGAATCCGTACCTGGTCATAACAGCGACCTGTGATAAAGGGTGAAAAGCTGGTTATAAAAACTACTTTCCCCTCGCTCGCAAGTCCGGATGCCATACAAACCATGTTTTGCTCTGCAATTCCTGCTGAAAGGTATTTATCCGGGTAAACAGTAGCATAACGATCCAAACCGGATGAAGATTTTAAATCACCGGACATGACAAACAAATTTTCCAATTCGGGTGCAAGTTCGTAGATGCCTGCTCCAAATGTTCTACGCTCGCCCAGCATAGACCATGTCCTTATTTTGGTACGATTAATTTCCATTATACTCGTAGTTCGTTTATTGCCATTTCGTATTGTTCGTTGGATAAATGGCCGTGATGCCACATATTATTGTTTTCCATGAAAGAGATGCCTTTGCCTTTTATTGTATTTGCAATAATGGCAACAGGTAAATTGTTATTTTCGGAAATCAATTCCTTTAAATATGTGACAATTGCGCTTATATCATGACCGTCTGTTTCAACAACTTTCCATCCCATGGCGCTTATGCCGGAAAACAAATCAACGTTCATAATTTCTTTTGTGGTGCCATCGCTTTGCAGTTGATTTTTATCTATAATCATTACCAAATTGTCTAATTTATATTGTTTGGCCGCCATCATTGCTTCCCAGCAACTTCCTTCATTACATTCTCCATCTCCCAATAAAGTGAAGACTTTGTATTTTTTTTTGTTTAATTTCGCCGCCAACGCTTTTCCTGTAGCAAAGGAAAGCCCCATGCCTAAACTTCCGCTGGAACATTCGATGCCTTTAGACAGGTTTTTGATTGTGTGAGTAGGTAAAAAGCCTCCGTCTGTTAAATAATTATCTTTTATTTCAGCATCTGTAATACAGCCTATTGCGTTCAAGGTGGCATACTGTACGAGGCAATCGTGACCTTTGCTTAATATAAAACGATCTCTGTCTTCATCCGTCGGATTATCCGGGTTAAAGTTCATAACGTATCCATATAGTGCAGCTAAAATTTCTACCGAAGAAAGAGCGCCTCCTAAATGAATGCCTTCTCCTTTTACATTATGGGCAATATTTATAATCCGGCGTCGAATGTCTAATGCCAGTTCGGTTAAATAGCTAATGATTTCTTTATTCTTGTTTTCCATTTACATGCCTCCATCAATTCTTATTGTTTGCCCTGTTATGAAAGAAGATTTATCAGAAGCTAAAAACAGTGCTAATTCTGCGATTTCTTGAGGTTTAGCTAAACGGTTTAAATTTGAACGTTCAGTCATTTCTATCGCAGCCTTTTCATCCATCTGTCCAGTCATGCCTGTATCAGTGAGTCCAGGTGCAATAGTATTTACTCTGATATGGTGAGAGGATAGTTCCCGAGCTATTGTTTTTGTAAAAAACATAATAGCCGCCTTGCTGGATCCATAGGCTGTGTAGCCTGCAAAATTTTCCAATCCGGCGATGGAACCCATATTAATAATAGAACCGCTTTTTCCCCGTATCATCAGTTTGGAAATGAGTTGTGTAATTAGGACTTGGGAAAAGAAATTGATTTGAAACACTTCTTTCAGTTTCCTCATTGATGTCATCTGAAGTAAAGAACCCATAGCAATACCTGCATTATTTACCAAAATATCAATCTTTGTTTTGTTTTTGATTAATGGATTTATGGCAAATTTAATACTATCTTCATCCGACATATCAAAATATAGCGGTTCGACGGATACGTTGGCTTTTGATGAAATATCCCGGATGTAAACAGAAAATTCCGGATTTTCTCTCCTTATACATGCAATAATATTTGCTCCTTCCCGAGCAAAAAGCGTGACTATTTCTTTTCCAATACCCCGGTTGCAACCTGTGATAAAAGCCGTTTTTCCTTTCAGCAACATTTAATTGATATTAAAATTCAATATTGTATTTTGATTTTAATATTTCCATTCCTTTTTTATAAGAAGAAAAGTCAATGATATCATCTGTTTCCATCATGATGTCAAAAACTTCTTCTAAAGCCGCAATTAATGTCATGTGGCCTACTGAATCCCAAAGAGGAACGCTTTGATAGGCTAATACTTCTACTTTTGATTCATCTGTATCAAAAGTTTCCATAAAAATCCGATTATAATGGTCTAAATTCTCCATTTTATTGTTATTGAATCGTATTTTCAGTTCTGTTTTTGCAAAAACGTATTGTCATTATACTTCTTCCATCTCATAGTTGTCTTTGCCGATGAAAATCAGCGAAAGATACCGGACGTCGGTGCGACAGGCAAACATTGACGAATCACGGTATTTTTTCAGTTGGACGCGCGCCTGTTCGCGTTTTTCTTTCAAGACGCTTTCGGTTGCGTCTTTCTTTTTGAGGTACTTGATTTCCCAGACCCATTCGTACGGGATTTCCGGCAACAAGTGACTGCGTTGCATGTATATATCGGTATACCCCTGACTTACTTCCAGCTCGCTGATGGTTAAATAGGTGTTGCTTTGGAACAGCCCGTTCAGTATCATGATTTTGATATACTTTTCATCAAAATATCTCAGGTCACGGTTCGACAGGCGGCTGAAAATGTTTTTGCTGATATGTTCGATAAACAGCGACGGATTGCCGCGGTAGGCCAGTTCCCTCAAGGCCAGCCTCTGGTCATTCATGTTGATCAGGACATCGGGATTGCCGTCGGCAGTCATCTCCTTGATATACTCCCAGTAAATAGTGCGTACGGAGTAGTTCGGGATTTTCAAACGCGATACATGCTCTTCGGAGTTGTCGACAGTAAGCAGACCCAGATAAAACAGCAGCGACACGAAATATTCATTTTCCTGCAATTTGGCAAGTGGGAATCTGGGGATTACTTCCGATTCAATCGCGTTATCCTTTGTTATTTTAATCAGCTGTTGACGGTTGTCTTCGTTTTGCATCAGCATGTGCAGGCGGGAGTAGTCGGTTTTCAGGTTTTCGTCGATAAC
>JAISEJ010000086.1 GCA_031264155.1 Tannerella sp.
AAGAATAAGTTGAAACAATTTTACACAGGGATTTTCTGCTTTCATAGACTACAAAGATAATCATTCCCTTTTTTTGACCTATAACCTAAACACGGAGTTTTGCAGGTGAGCCAAATTAATAGCAAATGTGGCTCTGAAAGGGTATGAAAAAAACACTTGCTTTTTCGTAAGTGCTTGATTTCTAATCTGTCGGGGTAACAGGATTCGAACCTGTGACTCCCTGCTCCCAAAGCAGGTGCGCTAACCGGACTGCGCTACACCCCGAAAGATGTCCTTTATTAATCTCGAACGTTTAACTTTTTAGTATTAAACGCTATCTTGCAATGAACTTTTTCTTAGTGGGTGCAAAGGTAAAAAATATATTTAAAGCAGCAAGTGATTGGAATAATTATTTTTTGCTTTGTACCGGACATTCTGTTTTTTTGTTTTTCAGTTGTTCTTTAAGGGAACATCCGACACAATTATCACATGGAGATACCGGTTTTGTAAAAAAAACGTATATTCTGTGTCCGAGATACCCTATCACAACTATTGCTATCGTTATTATTGCTATATCCTGCCACATTCCAGATCTCCTTATAAATTCTACACTATCATGCCGATTAGTCCTTTTGATTGATACTCATTGGAAAAAACAGGGAACAGTTGTTTCCGGCGTTCTTCTAAAATATCCGTAAAAAAAGGCTTTTTTATAAGTTCTTGGTAAACGGCAATCATCTTGCCGGGTGTATCGGCAATGTGGCAAAGGTCGTCGAGACCACTCATCGGATTGACAACGACATGACGTCCCGTAAACATACTATTTAAAAATTTAATTTTCAGGAATGTACCCTGAAATGTTATAAGTAGATTTATCTGGGCCATTCGTATGAGTTCGTTAATTCTTTCGACGGAAGGGTTCGCTTCGACAGCGATATTATCGTAACGTGAAACGGCTTTCAGTAATGCCTTTGAAGGGTTTATTCCCGCTATAACACAACAATATGGGGACATTTTACAAAAAATATTTTCAATAAATAATAACAAGTATGAAGCCCTTCAAAAAGAATCGGATAATTATTTTCCAGCAAGTTGGTTATCAACCGTTTGTTCTTGCGACTGTATACATTATAAGGTAAACAGACTATATTTGCCCAAATTCCCGTGCAGTAACGGTAATAATATACTTTTTCGCAAATGCATTCCAATTCGGTAGCTCGCGGCCGTTCGTATTCGAAACAGTGCGGTATGATTTTAATACCACAATCATGTAATGCTTTGATTCTGTAGTATATATCAATCATTCCGCCATAATTGGCCGACCATGGGATATTTATGGAAACAAGATTAAGTTTTTTATCCATTGTTTTTACGATATGAATTGGAATGTTTGAGATAAAAATATATCAGTCCTTTCAGATGAAGGTACGATATACACGAAAAAATCTTCCTGCCTGATATCCGGTTATAATGATGTATTATATAATATTGGGGTAAACAAATGATTTTATAACCTTTCCGGTAAATCCGCAGACAAAAATCCGCATCTTCGGGGCCATAAAATATTTTGTCATCGAGGTAACCGACAGAGTCAAGAATAGAACGACGGAACATCTGACATGCCCCGATAACATATTCCGTTTCAAACGGTACGCCGCCGGACAGCTCCCTGCGGTAAAATTGCGTTTCATTCCACTTTTTGATTTTCTCATGAAAACATTTCAGTAACGCTGTCCTTCCCGTTATTTCCGACAACACATTTCTTATTTTATGCGGCGGATAAGGCAGGCGGCGGCAACTGTCCTGCACTTCCCCGTTTTCGGATTGCAGGCGGCAGGCGCACAGTCCGCAAGCAGGATTATCCGCCAGAAAAGAGACCATTCCGTCAACGGCATTTTTATTAACAACCGTATCGACATCCAATATCCAGACTAGTTCTCCTTTTGCCGATTTCAAACCGGAATTACGCGCAAAAGCGACACCTTTATTCTTACTGAGCGGAATAAAATTTATTTGCGTGCCATACGATTGTAATATTCTACGCGTACCGTCGGTCGAACCGTTGTCAACAACTGCTATTTCCGTGGAAATATGTCTGGTAGACGCCAGAACCGCGTCGAGACAAGGCGTAACATCCTGTCGCGAGTTCCACGTAATAATAATAACCGACAACCGACAATCCATATACTTTATTTATGAAATAATTTACGCCTGATAGCTTTCAGTGCTATTTTGAAATCCGTGAAAGAACCGAATCGGCCAACATTCTTAAAGATAAAAGACGGACGCAGGAAGAACGACACGTTATTGCGGAACAGCATCTTTTCCATTTCTTTGCTTGATAGACTGGGGTAATTCAATATCGAATGATGCTGTACGTCGGTAGGTGTGTAATCACCGCCGACAATCCAGCCGTTTTCACGCGCCAGATTATAAAACGCCGTGCCGGGAAACGGCGCAACGATATTAAACATCACCTGACTTACCTTCAATGCTCGTGCTTTCCGCAACGTATCCTTAATCGTTTCTTTCGTTTCGAGCGGACTTGTTCCTATCAGGATATTCAGTTTGACGGGAACATTATATTTACTGAGCCATTCGATTCCTTCGTATATTTGCCGGGAAGTAATCCCTTTCCTGATATATAGCAGGATATCGTCATTAAAGCTTTCCACGCCGAGGTCTACAAACCCGCAGTCTGCATCATGCAGAATCCAGGCTATATCTTCCGTTATCGCATCCGCACGCGCCTGACAACCCCAACTGAATTCGTGTTTTTTCAGACATTCGCAAACAGGACGCAAACGTTTGGTGGTGGTAATAAAATTATCGTCTATAAAAGTAACGGCACGATACCCTTTTGTAGCCAGCATATCAAGTTCTTCGATGATATTTTCCACCGAACGGTACGAAACCGGCGGTTTCCGGTCGTTCTCTTTCTTAAATTCAATCTCCCGCGCGAAAGTAAGAGAACTTGGAACACAATAAATACATTTATACGGACAATTACGGCTTGTCAGAACCGTAGTGTAAGGATGAATTTTCAGTTTCGGGTTCGTAAACGGATATTTTTCGATAAAATGACGGGCAGGGAAAGGCAGACAGTCAAGGTTTTTTATCAATTCACGTGTAGGATTATGATGCACGCACCCGTTTTTAAGAAAAGAAATGCCTTTTATCAAACCAAAATTTCCGCCCTTGGAGATGCTTCCGATTAGCTCCTGCACGGTCATTTCCGGTTCCCCACGAACAACGATAACGTATTCGTCCGTCAACAACTTCGCTGTATAGTAAGTAACGCCCGGCCCTATTGCAACAATCCAGGTTTCAGGATGATATTCTCTTATATGTTGTATCGTTTTCAAGTCAGTCTCCAGCGATAGGTTTACGCACCACAACATATAGCAATCGCTTTCGTCGTCCACAAGAAATCGCATGAGCTGTTTTTCGTTTTTTTCCTCAAGCACAAAATCCCGATAACGTACATCATGCTCTTTCTCCAGAATAGCAGCAACTATAAGTTCATAAATATTGGGCATCGGATAAACAAGCCTTGTACATCCTGCGGTTCGTTCGGCAGGAAGTTCACCGTCAAGGGAAGGGGGTACTATAAATGTTATTATCATATATTAATGTTCCTACGTGTTCGGATATGCAAACCCTCAAAAATAATAGAGCGGGCATATTATCTAATTCAACTTTCGCAAGTAGCACAATCTGCTGATTTACAATAAAAAAAGCAGTATTATATATTTTATAAGTCACTTATATTTAGCAACTTTGTGTTGCAAAACAAAAACAAATGCTACACGACAAAAGTACTGCATTTATTTCGGAACTCAAAAATTTTTCAGTTTAAATGAAAAATTCGTTCAAATTCTTTTTACAGAGTTGCGTTCATTGAAAATTTCCGACATGCAGTTTTGGTCAGTCGACAAAGTCAATAGCCAATATGCCGGTTATCAAAAGTTTATATTTATTACTCAAGTCCCCCTCCTTCATTTAATTTGATTTCAGCCGTTTTTTTCTTTGAAAGGTTGGTTATATCGAGGGTTTAGCACAGGTCTAAAGAGTGTTAATCATGCGGTGAGCCTATTTTTATGCCTCTCTAAAGCATCTAACATGACTTTATATTCTTCGGCACGTGCTTCGTCCTGAATGAAGATATGTACGGGTTCATCCATGCAAAGCCCTAAAGTTTCATCCAAAGATTCCATCAATCGGGCAATTATGGGCAGTATTCTTAACCGGAGAGTAAGGGCAAACGATTCCGCCTTTCGTTCTTCAAAAACGGCGCCCATTGTTTCATAGGCAGAAAAGCGTTTGTCCAGGGCTAAGACAATGCAGGTGATGAAACATAAAGTTGCGTCGGCAATCTGTGCGTCAAAGTCGCAACTTTGAGCTCCGCCCAATCCCGGGTATTGCCTGTTCTCCCTGTTCAGGACTTCAATATTCCAGCGTATCCGGTATAGCTCAAAGGCTTCGACAAAAGACAGTCGTGTGTCAGTGGTCAGAAGTATCTTCCAGCGGGTACTTTTGCCGTAACGGATGAGGAATATTCTGACCGGCTGCTCGCCGGGTATGGCATCAACGCTGATATATTGACATTTATATTTCCGGCAGGATTTTATTTGTGTGCGAACTTTACGGGCCACAATCTCTTCCGGGTGATAAACCTTTCCGTTTATCCGGTATTTCGTTCGGTTCCATTTAGCTAAACCTGCAAAATGAATAGCCCCCTTGCCTGTTTGCCGGATTTGACTGATAAGGGATTCACAGGTAAACCAGCTGTCGGCTAACGCATACCGGACACAAATGTCCTTGTGCCAGGCCTGCTTTGGCATACGGATGGACATCTCAAGTTTTGATTCGTCTGCTTCCCGGTACCGGATATAACCGGGAGTATCTTTTTCTCTCTTCCTTTTATATTGCGCTTTTCTATCCTTAGCCGTAAAGCCACAGTCCCCATTCTTCCCTTTCCCGGCATGAAGGGAAAAATCAACAGGCAAGGTACTCTTGCCGTCGAAAAATACCGGCAGGAGAAGTTTGTAGCCACAAACACATTTACCCGATACGTGATCAAATACATGGCTGAGGCGTTCAAAACGAGTCCCGGTCTTTTCCAGTGTCGTATCATCAAGGATGTAACAGCACGGCGCTTGCGGAGTGCCAGTCTCAACCTTTTCCTTTCCAAGAATAGCCCTGTAACGCAGAACCATACCATACAGAAGACGGCGCCAGTCCATCTTTTGGCGGCGAAGCATACGATAGAAGCAATTCTTTCCTGCCTGCAGAAAATCATTGAATTTCTCATTGTATGCCGAATAAATGCATTCCGAATGGATACGGAATAATCAGAGAGCCATGAGCAGATCAGAAGCACGAATACCCTGTTGTTTCTCCAGGGAAAGGCGCGAAAGAAGACTACCC
>JAISEJ010000103.1 GCA_031264155.1 Tannerella sp.
AACCACATTGCCTGCAAGCCGAAGCAACTGTGCAGGCTCAGTAAGAAGATATCGTTCACAGGAGCGTACTGCCCAAGATAGAACTGGGTAAGTACTGTCCGGATATTATCCGGGGTTAACCCGCTTCCCAGGTGGTGGAAAATCATCATCTGGTCGTCCCAGTATTCCAATAACTCGTTGCCCAGAATTGGGAAATAAACCAGAATACAGGCGAAGGGAAGGAAAATATACGGGTTACTCAAAAAGCGTTTCATTTGATGTCTGGTCATTCGTTTACCTTTATCACATACTGTTTGTTCCAAGCCATCTCCTAATAATTATTGACGTAATTGATCATACTGTCTATTTTTTGTTCATTATATAAACGGTCTGTTTTTAAAGGCACAAAGCAGTTAACAGTCTTATTGCCGTTATAAATAAAAACGTACGGATTTAAGGATTGATCCATCTTTGCAATAGGCCTGTTCATATTAATGACACTGTCATTAATTCCTGACATTTCTTTAAAGACCAAAACAGAACGATAGCCGGGTAGCCTTGAAAGTAACACAACCTGATCTGTCTTTTTTTTCGCTGCCAGATACAGGTCTGTAAAAAAACGCTTACATTCGCTGCAATCATCATCTTTTAATCGAAAAACAATTATAGAACGAAACGATCTTTTTCTCATAAATGAATCCAATTGTATCGAAATATCTTCTGCCAAAATTATATCCTCCACTTCCGTATTTCGGGATTTATTTTGATGATGCATGCATGCCGAACATAAACCTATCAATAAAAGAACCGCACAAGGATAGAAAATGTGTCTTTTCATTATTGTTTTTTAAATTTATATTTGATCAGAACAGGATTCGATATTTCGGAAAGGTTTTCAACTGCCGATTCTAATCCCGGGTAAATTTTATATAATCTGTTCTTCCATCCTTCGTCGGATGCATCCAGGAAATCCGATACATCTAAAAATGAAATAAAAAAACCGTCATCAAGTAAATTGACAGGATCGGATACGGCTATAGCAATATCGTCCTTCGGCCGTAAAACGATCAACTCCTTTTTATCCTTCACAAATAAGGCAAAAAACGGCGAATCTCCCTGATGCGTAAGATAGGAAAATACCAATAAATCCGGAGTTTCATAGAAAAAATCAAGTACTAAAATATATCCGTCGGAATTTTCTAAATAATATTGAAAACTTTTCCGGAACATTGCTTTTACTTTTTCCGGAATCTGATACTTGCCGTAATTTAAGGTGTATCGTACGGATATTTCCTTATCCGGCGAAATTTGATATATATGATTATCAAAATGCTTGTTGAATAACACGGTGTCTTTGTAAGAACCGAATGCTTTCACCGGAAGAGAATACTCAACAGGCGGATGAGAGGGCAACCATTTATTCAATACTTTTCCGGTTGAATCCGCTGCAAATAAGAAAAATCTGTAATTCGGACGTCCGTCGCCAATAGGTGAAAAGAATAAATAACCCGCATCATACGGATAGAAGCGATAACCCGTTAATTCTCCGTATGAAACCGATTTGCACGAGTCGCTCTTTAAATCGTATTCAATAAATTGAATCGGATTTGAGCTGGACAAAATTTTTACGATTCCCCGGCGGTTAACAAATATATCACGTACATCTACATATTCGCACGGGCCTTTCCCGTTTTTGTTTAATTGAGAGATATACTTTCCCGTTTCATCAAATACAACAACTTTTTTTTGTTGGGCATCAAAAATGTAATACTTATTTTGTTGGAAAAATATGCGTGATATTTTTCCAATAATAGACTTATCATTGGTTTGAAGAGGAATATACATGATCGTATCTATCATGTCGGAAAATCTGATGGTATCACATTCAAATTTCAGTTGAATTTCCGACTCGCCGGCTGATCCTTGAGTACCGGGGAAATTACATGCATAACAAATGAACAGGATAAATATTAAATAAATTAACTGCTTCATATTTTTATAAATACAATTATAAAGGGGCAAGTACTAAACTTGACGAAACAGGGTCATCAACCAGTCACTTACCCCTTTTATCATCATTTTTGAAACAAAACTAATTGTTTATGGTTGCAGTACAATCTATAGGACAAAGTTGTGGACTTGTACAGGTACCTTTAGTTTTAAAATTACAATTATAAGCACAATTTTTGCAGGTTTTTGTTTCCTGCCCAAGCTTATACTTATGTCCGTTTGCATCTATCACCCATGTGGTTACAGTCCACTTACAATCCATCGTATCGAATCCCCCTCCGCAATCGAGGCAACCACCACCACCTGTAGTGCCACCGCTTCCAGTTCCGTAACCGTTTCCGGTTCCGCTACCACTACCACTTCCGGTTCCGGTTCCACCGCCGGTGTTGGTTTGTGCCAATATTTCCGGGTGTATACTCCCGCTTTTCACGCCATAGCCGTTAAAGGCGTTCTGTAAACTAAGCCCTAAGGCTACTGCGAAGATTGCAACACCTGCAATCATTGAAAACTTATTGTTCATTTTAATATGATTTAAAAAAAATAACTACTACTAAAAAAAATAAAATACTAACATTAATTCAATTACATTTCAATCATTTTTTGCATCGGTCGGGCAGGCCTGCATTGAAAATATCCTCAAATGACTGCCGTCTAAGGAAGGTCGTAGCAACGATATGCCCATAACATTTTTTCGTATCTTTGCCGTTCTTTTCTTTTTTAAAAGGAAGGGCGGGCGGCGTTGGGAGCGCTCTGCTAAAAGTTTACTCCGGCGCCGCCTTTTTTCCCTTTTTGGTTAATCACTCGTCCGGCCTTGTGTTGCCGGATCGCAACAGGTCGTCTACTCCTGGGTCAGCTTCATATCGTCCAAGCCTTTCTTGACATCCTTGCCGGCACGGTAAAGCACTTTCTTGCCGCGGATCGCAGACGCGTTGAATTTCTTGGCGTCTTCAACGCCTTCGCTGCTGAACGAGGCTTTAAAGCTGCCAAAGTCGCCCAGCGATACCTTAAACCCGTCGCGCGTGTGCTTGGGGAGAAGGGTCACTAAGTTGACCAGCACGTTGTACACGTCGCCCGGCGAGAGCGACGACAGATCGGCGATCTCCTGACTGAGCTGTTTCAGAGTCTTTTCGCCTGCATATACGGGCGTTGCATAATACTTGGGGGCTGCCGCCTTGTTTTGCGGGTTAACCCTGGCTATTAA
>JAISEJ010000186.1 GCA_031264155.1 Tannerella sp.
CTACCGATATGTCGTCGCCTAGCGTTGCCTACCAATATGCCATCCCTGACGGGACTACCAATATGTCTCCGGTTTTTTTACAGCCAACCGGACGTTAACTTTTACTTTTCAATTTTTCCGGATCCCAATACACCGGCTTGCCCGAAAGATAGCTTTCAAAACACATGACAGCCGGAACAGCCGTTTGCACTGCAAACATAACGTCTGCTTCGACCCTGGTTTTTTTGCGGATACCATCAAAAAAACAGGTGAAATGATCCAGATGGCAGCTATTATAACCTTTTTCCGCGAACAGCAACTCGGTATCGCTTATTTGCTCGGGCTGGTCGATACTGTTTCCTAACGAAGCCAATCCGCTGAAATCGCTAACCGAAACTTTCCCCGGTTTTTTCAAGGTTACTTTGTCCCATTGCACCCTGAGCGTTCCTTCACTGCCTATGATGGTGAAATCCAAACTGCCCCACTTTTTCGACACGCCGTCGGCATAATTTGCCGTTAAAGCCGCTTTGAAAGCATTTCTCCCGTTTTTAGCGGGATAGTCGAAATATCCCAGCATGATGTAGGGCGTATCGCCCACGCCGTCAACATCGCCCGTGGTGTATACTTTGCCGGGGCCGGGCGAGTCCATAATATACTGCAAACTCGACAGCACATGTACAAATAAATCGCCTGCAATACCCGTTCCGTAGTCTTTCCAGTTCCGCCAGCAAAAAAAGCGTTCGGGTGCAAAAGCAACCTTGGGCACATTCATGATATAGCGGTCCCACCAAATATCCGCCGGCGATATGCCGTCGGGCGTTCTGCAAGCCTGGCGCGGTCCGGAAGTAAAAGCCGCTTCGATCAGATTGACCTGGCCGATTGCTCCGCTTTGCACCAGCTGTTTCGCTTTCCGGTTGCCAATGGAGGCTATGCCCTGGCTTCCCGATTGAAATACGCATCCGCTCGCTTTCTGCGCTTTGATCAGGTCTTTGGCTTCGGAAATTTTGTGTATTACCGGTTTTTCGCAATATACGTGTTTTCCGGCCTTCATAGCCTCAATGCTGATCTTTTGGTGCCAGTGATCGGAGGTGCCCACAATAACGGCATCCACATCATTGCGCGACAGAATTTCCCTGTAGTCGCGCGTTACAGAAATATCGCCGCCCCATTCCTTCTTTGCCGCCTGCAACCGTACATCGTACAGATCGCATACCGCAACGAGTTTTACGCCGGGTACCTGCAACGCCGTACGGGTATCGTTCGTCCCCATGCCGCCTTTCCCGATAAGCGCTATGCGAACAGTCGACCCGTCCTGCGCCGGGGTATTCATACCCCGATATCCTTCTTTAACAGACCCTTCTCCCAAAATCAAATGGGGAAAAGTTGATGCCGCGACACTGCCGGCCACCATTTTTTTGATAAACTGCCTTCTTTGTTCCATATTATTAATTAATTACATATTTTACGATATACTATATATTTCGGGTTTCATTTTTTTTGCCCCTGCATACGGTTGAGAATTTACAAACGCTAAAAGTACTAATTATTCGGATAAGTCTTTTATCCCGAGATGCGGATTTGCTATCCGGGAATATCATTTACATTCGCCGGAACGTCATTTACACGCGTTGGAACATCATTTACACGCGTTGGAACATCATTTACACGCGTTGGAACATCATTTACATTCGTTGGAACATCATTTACACGCGTTGGAACATCATTTACACGCGTTGGAACATCATTTACACGCGTTGGAACATCATTTACACGCGTTGGAACATCATTTACACGCCTTGGAACGTCATTTACACGCGTTGGGAACGTCATTTACATTCGTTGGAACGTCATTTACACGCGTTGGAACGTCATTTACATTCGTTGGAACGTCATTTACACGCGTTGATAACCCCGTGTAAGTTTATCCTCAATGCGATGATTTGAATTGCGCCCAAAGATACGAACTATTCGGATAAATCTTTTATCCTGAGATTCCGGAAGGATACTTTCGAATCATGTCCGAGAAATGCGATATGCCCGCGCTTCACCGACAGCATCGGATGAGAATGGTTACTCGCTTCGGCGATGTCTCCGTCAAGAATCACTGTTCCGTTCAGCGTGACTTTAATACGGTAGCCATCGACAATAACTTCCTGATGATTCCATTCCCCGGCAGGTTTCAGGAAGCCCCGCCTGGCAGGAATAAGTCCATATACCGATCCGTGATACTGATAAGCAGCCAGGTTGGCATATACGTCCGCTTCGCTGTCCAGTATCTGCAGCTCCATTCCCGCGCCATGAAGCGCAGCGCGGATGCCTAAACCGTTGTTGGCGGCGGGCGTCAATTGAAATTCAAAGCGAATGATAAAATCCGAGTATTCCCTGTCCGTATAAAGGTTACTGTACGATCCGGCCGGGGGATCGCAAACGATCATCCCGTCACGCGCCGAATAGTCGTTAAAATTACCTGTCCAGCCCGTCATGTCTGTTCCGTTAAACAGGGGGACAAAACCGTCTGCCTTTTCGGATGCCGAAACCTCATAAGGTTCGGGCCGCGGTATTTCGCGGATATACACGTCGCGATATTCCACCCTTTCACCATGCGCCTGCAGTTCAATGGCTTCTTTTGGGAAAACAGGTATCGAACGATCCCAGTAATTTTCAAATACTACGTTGTCAACCACCAATATTCCGTTGAGATATACGGTTACTTTTTCGCCGATCATTTTAATGTAAAAGGAATTCCATTCATTTACAGGATTGTCGGCAACGACTAAGGGATCCTTTGGGTGGTTATTGTTGTTAAACAAACCGCCCGAGCCCTTCTCCGGCACGTCCCATATCTGAACCTGCGGCGAGCCGCGCAGATAGATGCCGGCGTCGCCTTTGGCCGCAATCTTCCAGTCGACATACATTTCGAAATCACCGTACATTTTTTCGGAACACAGGTTATCATAAGCCGGACCGTCAAAAACCAGTATTCCATCCGCCACATGCCAGTCCCGCCGCATAATTTCGTCGGCTTTCCTTTGCCTGCCGGCCAGTTCTTCGGGAGTCATTTTGCCGCGTTTTACCGGGTCTTCGACCAATCCTTTCCAACCGGTCAAATCCTTGCCGTTAAACATCGATACAAATCCTTCGTCTTTGGGTAGCGCCGCCAAATGCTTTTGTACGGCTTCCTTTTGACATCCGGGATCTTTGCTTACAGCCACTGCCGTGTTTAATAAAGCGGTAACTTCAGCGCCATAGTATTCCGGATGATCCGAAGCGATCGTGCAAACGGCCTGTGCCGCCGCCTGCCGTACACTGTTATCGGCATCGTCGAGGTATTTCCCGGCTGTAACCAATCCGATAAACGTGCCCGTGCGTGCTATCATATGCAGTAAAATACTCCGTTTTATGGAGGGCGTTTCGGCTGTTTCCAAAGCTTTCCGCAGCAATAACAGTTTTTGTTCGGGTGTTTCCTTTGATATGCTCAGTTTTGCTGTGTCGGTTGGGGAAAATGCAGACACAGACAAACTCGCCGTTAATATAAAAGATATAACTGTTTTCTTCATATTCATTTTAAATTTAAATTTTTTCGACTCTGTTTTGTGAAATAAATACATTCCGACAAATATCCTTTACATTGAATACCGGAATAATAACAGACAAGTCATGCTTTCATTCCACACGTTCCCAAATTTCATTGAAAATTCGAGGGTCATTTTCATACCCCCCACTGGTATACATTTTATTGTTCTCGAACCTGATTTTATTGATAAACTTTTTCCCAAAGGCAATTCTCTGATTGGATGTCCCGAATTTGATATTTTCGGTATAAATATCTCCATCAAAAGAATAAGTACCTCCAAGCGACATCATTATCTCGCCATTGATACTGTGCGTCCATATAAAACGCTCTTTTGTAATAATTTTTATCTTTTCCTGTCCTTCTCCGATTAACGCGGGAGAAACAATTTGCCAGACCCCGATAATTTGGTCTGTATTGTTTAGAGAATTTTTTTGTGTTTTGAAAGAAAAACTGACACAAAATAAAGATGCAATGCAAGCGATTGCCACAAAAATAAACCTTTTTCTAATCATTGTTTTAACTTTATTATTCATTTTCGATTATTTTTATTAAGTTGTCCTAATAATTCCTGACCAACTATTTTAACATGATGTTTTTCTCTTAATTTATTATACATATAAAAAAGCACCTGACCAATACTTTATATCTCTTGGATTATATCTCGTAAGAAAAAGAATGTTCATTTTCACCTGTATAAAAAATTATTCATCACGGTTGGTGTGCGACAACTCATTGATTTCGTTTTAAAGGTCCAGTTGTCACATTTTTAGTTTGTTCCGAAGAAGGACCTGTCAATACATAAAAAATTCCGCTATTAATCTTAGCATGAAATTTCTCAAAATTATGACCAGGACCATAAAATTCTAAAGTAAGATATGTTTCCTTATCTACATCTACTTCAAAATATCTGTCATCCGTACACGATGGTAGACCATTTTTCTTAGTTATCTCCCTTGCAATCCCAGCACCTGAATGAAGTGCAGGGCAACTACAATCCGGGAAAACATACCCTCTTATTTTTTTTTCCGAAACAGCCCTCTTATTCCAAAACACCCTATCGCCGATAGCATCAGTAAATGCTCTCAAAGTAAGCCAATGAAGAGATACGGAATCACATGGTTGTACATTAAGATAATTCATATCCACTTCTGCGTTGATGTTCTTTTCAAATAGAACGTCTTTGTGTCTGATATATTTTCCATTGTTGTACAAAAGAACAACATCGTATTTACCTGATAATTGGTTAAAACGTCGTTCAATGCTATTTACAATAGTGTCAAGGAAATGGATACCTCCAGTATCCTTGTCAATAAATAACAAATTCGCAACTCCAGACCGATCACTTTCATAAGATAAATTAAAGGTCATTTTCATATCAGGATACACGATATAAAAAGTTTCAGGATGCCAATTCAATGAATCGGCATCTGAAACTAAAATTTTATCTGGATTCTGACCAATAATGATTTCCTTCGTCGTGAAGGAAACAAATATCATTGTTACCAATAAACAATATGATTTCATTATTATTTATTTATTATAATATGAAACGCACCTCCAAAAGCAGTCACCCTCATACATTCCCCAATAACTGTCACTTTCGGATTCCGAGATTATGTTCATCGTTTGAGCCGGTTCATCAAGGCTCTTTTTTGTTAACTTTTTCATTGTCTTTATTTTAAAATTAGGTTAAAAAAAAACTTGAAAATACAAAGGTAATGTATGTTTTTGAAACCTGCATCATGCCTCGTAAGAAAAAGAATATTCATAGGAATTTTACAGGTCCGCTTTTAAGATTATCCGGAGGGACATAGTTTGGACTATTTTTATGATATTCCATTACAAAGATGATTCCACTATTCGATTTAATTTTTATTTCTTCACTTGTAAAACCAAGTCTTAATAATTGAATTGTGTCATTATCAATGTCTAACTCAAAATAACCATCACCGGTATCAACTGTGCTTTTGAATTTTCCATCAGTATTTTTACCATATACATGAACAAGATTTAATGCTTTCAAAGTATTTTGGTTGAACACATAACCTCGAATTTTATTTTTCGATATTATTGTATCACTTCTTAAAATCTGCCTCTCTACAATGGGAGTATTAAATGATCTTAATGAGAGCCAGCACAATGAATTTGAATCACATGGATGAATGGCAAAATTCCCCATATTCACGTATTCTTTTTCCAAAAAAACTTCGTCGCTTTTGATGTATTTACCATTATTATACAAAAGGATGGCGTTATATTTTCCTGAAAGCAGATGATTATTAATATATCGTTCACCATTTCGTATGGAATCCATTAAATAAACCTTATTTGTTTCCATATTCTGAAACAAAATGTTTGCAACCCCAGATTGGTCTTCTTCATAAGGCAGATTAAAAATCAACTTCGAATGTATCCATATAATCTGCATCTCTTCAGGATGCCACTTGCCGGTATCGGCAACTACAGGATACCGGCCTGACGGCGCTGTTTGACTTCTTACCTGCATCGAAACTAAAAAAAACACCAATGTGATGCTTAATATCTGTTTGATTTGAACATATAATCCAACGAACATAACTTTAATAAAAATATTTGTTTTAAATTTAAATATGATGATAAGTACTGCAAGATGCCTCCATTCCACATATATGTTGCCCCAATATCTCGGTACCGATTACCTCAACGTGATGCTTTTTTTTCAACTGATGAAACATATGATACAATGTATCCGACCATTGATGTATATCCCTTGGGTCATGCCTCGTAAGGAAAAGAATATTCATTGGGGTATTTTTAATTCTAATATTGGACGATCCGAAGGAGTATAATCGGGGTGATTTTTTATATCATCCATCACAATGATAACACCACTATTCGATCTAATTACTATTTCGGATGGCACAAAACCAAAGAGTTTAATTATTTGAATGATATCATCGTCAATATGTAACTCAAAATAACCATCACTATGATCAATATTTCCATGACTTTTTCTATCATCATTATTTTTACTCATTACGATAAAACGACTAAACGCTTTCCAATTATTTCCGTTGAACACGTAACCACGCACTTTATTTTTTGAGATAATTGTATCATTTCTGAGATTTCTGAGAAACTGTCTTTCCACTATGGCTAAATTAAATGATCGCAAGGCAAGCCAACGTGAAGATTCAGAATCAGCTGGTTGAATAATTAAATTCCCCATATTCACTTCTTTGGTAGTCCCTTTTTCAAAAAAGACATCATCACATTTGATGTATTTCCCATTATTATACAAGAGAATAGCATTATATTTTCCCGAGAACAGGTGGTAATTAAAATATCGTTCACTATCCTGTATGGTATCTATCAAAAAAATTTCACCTGTATCCTTACTCTGGAATAATAAGTTTGCAACTCCAGAGCGTTCATCTTCACAGGGCAAGTTAAAGATCAACTTGGACTGCGGCCATAAAATTTGAATCTCTTCAGGATGCCACTTGCCGGTATCAGCAACTACAGGATACCTGCCTGACGGCGCTGTCTGACTTCTTACCTGCATCGAAATACAAACTAAAAAAAACACCAATGTGATGCTTAATATCTGTTTGATTTGAACATGCAATCCAACGAACATAACTTTAATAAAAATATTTGTTTTAAATATTATATCAATATCTTTGATAAGTACTGCAAGATGCCTCCATTCCACATATATGTTGCCCCAATATCTCGGTACCGATTACCTCAACGTGATGCTTCTTTTTCAGCTGATGAAACATATGGTAAAAAGTACCCGACCATTGATGTATATCCCTTGGGTCATGCCTCGTAAGAAAAAGAATATTCACTATTGTACTTTTTTTCTAAGAGGCCCACTAGTAGGATTTACAGGTTCCGGATATTCTTCTGTCACAAGAATTAATCCACTATTTACCGTTATATTTATTTCCTGGTTTATACAACCAATACCAAAAATATTCAGAGGTTGATTTATAACATCATCAATGTCAAACTCGAAATATCCGTCATTAATATTAGTAGCAATGGATTCCCTTTTTATCCCATCTATACCTGTAGCTGTTATCCATGCCCAAATCGGTCCTCCGGTTATATTATGGAATATATAACCCCTAATCTTTTTTTCAGAAATTATAGTGTAATTTTTACGAATCACCCTGTCGTCGATAGCAGCATTGAATGTTCTCAAGGTAAGCCAATGTAGAGATTCTGAATCGGATGTATGAACGTCATCTTTTCCCATGTCCACTTCCGTACTGGTGTTTTTTTCAAAAGTTACATCGCTTTTTTTGATATACTTTCCATTGTTGTACAGAAGAATGGCATCGTATTTTCCTGACAACCAATTATAATAACGTCTATTATTTTTGATGGTGTCAAGCAGATGGATTTCGCCGGATTCCTTAGATTGAAATAACAGGTTGGCAACTCCTGACTGGTCTTTTTCGTAAGGCAGTTTAAATTTTATCTTCATACCTAAACACATGATATGAATCTCTTCCGGATGCCATTTGAATGTACTGTCAATCGCTACTCTTTCCACTTGCCAATTTATGATTTGAACCACTTCTGGATACTGTTTGATAGTATCAGCAACTGACGTTTTTTCCGAATAAGCAAAAACAGACTGAGAAAAACAAACAAATATCATTACTCTTACCACATCTATCATTAATTTAATATTTGCTGTTAACTTTTTCATTGTCTTTATTTTAAATTAGGTTTAAAAATTAATTTGAAAATACAAAGATAATGTATGTTTTGTATAAAAATATTCTACTCTACCACTATCTTATCCCTCTGATACACAATTTTTCCATCTTCGGCCATCCCCTC
Source organism: Tannerella sp. (assembly GCA_031264155.1). Taxonomy (GTDB): domain Bacteria; phylum Bacteroidota; class Bacteroidia; order Bacteroidales; family Tannerellaceae; genus Tannerella. The sequence continues at coordinate 8,393 of JAISEJ010000186.1, forward strand.
AATCACTACCGTATAAGTCGAAGGAGCATCCGCCGTATAGAAACTGAAACTTGCTTTTCCCTCCTCATCGGTAGTAAGGTTGGGTTGCCAATGTATGGTCGTTCTCAAATCGGGTTTGGTATTTTTTTCCGGCGTGTCGTATTTGGGCACATAAAATTCGGACGGTCTCTGAAATCCCAACGGCATAAAATACTTGATATAAGGTGTTTCTTTGGGCTTTCTTGAAGAGGTGGTTATGGATACTACATATTTTGCCCGTATAAACCCAACTTGTGTAACTAAAAAATCTACTTGAATAATCTGGGAAAGAACGATGTCATCCAGCAACGGATCCTCCTGCGACATTGCATCCGGCGGAAAATCATCAACAATAAATACAACAGGTTCTCTTGCATATGAGAATAAATTGTTTTCGTCGATTACTATACCCGGTATTCGCATTACCAGGGATTCGAAGCTCGTCGGCGGAAATTTTTTCAAATCATTCTCTGTCATAACATGCTGAACGTCTCTCGGTTGATAATATCGGGAATAATCTATGCCCATCTTTTTTGGCGCCGTAATGGTAACCTCCGGTATGTGCCTGATCCGGGTTCCAAATTCGTCCACATATTGTTGTTCCGCTTTGTCGACATAATTGGCAAACTGCACGCGGTCGGGCGCGCCGGCGGCAACAACAGGAAGCGTCCGCTCGGGATACGACGCACCGTCGAGCAGCAATTCATATTTGACCGGCCTGTCTGCCCGTGCATCGGTCTGTACAATAAGCACAGTACTGTCCGGCGTTTCGCTGTCGGGAAGGTAGAAACGTCCGTTGCGGTCGGTGGATGTTTCATATGTAAAATCGCCGCTCATCGAAAGGATGTTCACATTGGCGTTTTCCACCGGCCGCCATCCCAAGGCATATCTTACCGTTCCGGACAATCCGTGTCCTTTTGCCTGTAATGTGTCGAGGCTCGTCAAATTATTCCTTACGATTCTTTCCGTATCGTAGCGCCGCCAACCCTGTGTGAGCATCAGCAAATCGAGCGCATACTCGGACGATCGTCCCTGTTTGCGGAAATAATATCCCGGATCGGGTATATTTCCGCGCAAATCGGAGGTCAGCAAAAGCGAGGTCAATATGTTCATCGTTGTATCGGCGGCAACTTCGTTGTCGCAGGTTACTGAAACCGAAAAATTTCCGGGCAGGGGTTCGCCTGTTTCGTCGGTAATGCTGACCGTATAATCCACCGGACTTCGGGTGGCATGATTATTTTTGCCTGTTTTAGAAACCACCTTCGCCTGATCGTCATTCTGAACAAACACCAACCGTTCGCATACCGGAACCGTCTCTTTGGTCAAAAGAAGCAAATGGCTTACCCCCGAAGGAAAATCTTTCTTTTTGAAAATTACCGGTTCGTTAGCATTTTCCAAAACAAAAACATCCTGCACCACACCGCGTGTGTGAACGAGTAAACACAGCGTATCGGAGGTTTCAGGCCGGACAGTTACACTTAACAAATCTCTGCTCCATACGGCCGAAAGCGCATAACCGTTTTCTCTTGCGGCCGGCAATTCAAAGCGTTTGGATTGCCCCTTGCCGTTGGTGCAAACGGCATAATAAGTCTCTCCCGCATCATACTTCATCTTGAACAGTCCCATGCCGCGCATGTCGGTTTCAAACCGGGTAATTTCGTTTCCCTTACTGTCGTACACCGTTCCTTCCACGTCAATTTCCGTTCCGTTGCGCTGCATCGACTTGAATGCCATTCGTCCCTCAACGCCATACAGGGCGGAACCTCCTTCGGGATAAAACGATACGTCGAAATCATCATCAGGCAATGGTATTTTGATGTATTGACTGAACGGTATCGTTTCGTATTTAGCGTCCAACAGCATCACTCGCTGTTTTTCGCCGGGTGCAAGATGAAAGCCAAGCTTCGATTTTCCGTCCACAGTCCGCAGATTTACCGGTTTTTCGCTGTTAACGGCGATTCTTAGAGATTCGGGGTTGACAGGCGCCGAAGGACGGATGCGTGAGAAACGAAATTCAGCGTCGATTTTTTTATCCGATAAGAATTGAAATTTAGGCTGAACCTGCATCATGCGGGATAATGGATCGCCAATACGGATATTTTTCATAAAGAAATAATCTTCATCCAAATTCCTCATTCCGGCGGTGTAGGCTCTAAGGGTATAATCGCCTTCCGGCGCATCCTCGGGAATGGAGATGTATCCGCTGTACAAATCGTTTCCAAGTCCTGTTTTGATGCGGCTGACCGCCGAATCCTTCGCATTGAACAGTTCCACATAAACGCAGTTCGACGAAAAAGAGGGAACGTGCGTTGCCGCATCCACAATATGAGCGCGAAACCAAATACGCTCGCCCGAAAGGTAATACGGCTTGTCGGTATGCAAATGAACCTTTTCCTGAGGGAAAACGGATAATTGACGGTCGAAAAGTTTGGCAACATCTAAAAGCGGAACGGCAAAAGGATGTAACGGCATAACCTCTTCCAGGGGTTCATTTTCCGCAAATGCTTCCACGGCAATATCATCAGCTCCTAACCGATATTCTATCGGCAGAGTCATATTAAGCCCGTTTAAAGATTTTGAAGAAAACGTGGGAATCAACTTCAATGGATTCATGTAAGTACCGTCAGGAAAAATATGAATCGGTTGCGGCGTGTGGACAGTGTTCCGAAATAAGCCAATCTTTTTCCAGCCTGTTTTGAACTTTTTTGCTGCCATTATTTCCTGTATTTCTTTATCGGTAACCGGTTTGCCGAAACAAAAAAGCATTATTTCATGTCCTGCCGGAAGTTCCGGCATATTTACCATTTTATGATTGGCAGAGTCCGTAGACAAAAAGTCATCAGGATCTACTGCCTGGATTTGATCCGGCTCATATTCTACATCGACCTGTTTCAGTCCGGAAACGGATGATAATTTCTTGACTGTGATTACCGGCTTCATACGGACATCTAACAACATAAATCCATTCTCAGACAATGTATTTTGGTAAAATGACCTGATAAAATTTGAAATGGAAACCTGATATGTTTTTTTTCTTTTTGTTTCCCAGAGCAGTTTTTGTTTCACGTTTTCAGGCTCAAGTTCTGTGAACATGGACTGTAATTGCCATGAAGTGAGATTGGTTTGATAGTCGTGCGTGAAATGGTCGAGCACGCATTGGATATGGTATCCTGTTTCATAATTGACAATTTGCAGCGGCATACGGCAAGTAACCGTCAATTTCTGTGTTTCAGGGTTGTAGTAAAAGAAAACGTCGTCGGGATTGGTTGCCCGGATGGTTCTTTTAGATGGAGTTGTCCCCAGTATGCTTTTCCAGAAAAGGTCGATATCTTTTTTACGGGCGCTGACTTTCACAGCTATCGTTGCTTCTTCTATTTCACGCGCCTGCAACGTTGCGTCAAATGTATGAGACATTCTGCCGGGTTCAATATCATGGAAAACAGACTGATAACCCACATGCGAAACCACCAGTCGGTAGCTTCCTCCGCCGGGTATTTTGAGTTGATAATAACCGGCAGCGTTTGTAGTGGCGCCGGCAGTGGTGTTGGAAATGAAAACCGCCGCGTCGGGAATCGGGCTGCCGTCGTCAGCATCGGTGATACGCCCGCTGACGATATGCTGTGCGGACAGAATGAACGGTATACCACACAGTAGAAAAACTAAAAATATTTTGCTTGGGTTCATAGGTTTAATTTTGCTATGAATGCCCTGACGGGCAACGTTCCATCATTCGTTGGAAATCCCGTCAGGGATGGCAGATTGGTAGAATATATATGAAAATAATTTTGAATTTTGAATTATGAATTATGAATTTTCCGCTTTATCGAAACGCACATCTTTCAGCGATCTCTTTTTCACGGCTTCGCCACGGTCAGTCACATCCTGCCCAC
>JAISEJ010000217.1 GCA_031264155.1 Tannerella sp.
CAGATGGCGCTGGAACTGTCCCGCGCTATCGACAAATGCGACGAATCGACATTAGAGGTAGACCTGACCGCCCGCTCCCTCGAACAGGCAGAAGAAAACATGAAGGTCAGCGGTATGCAATACGACGCCGGCATGGAAACGCTCTCCAACTACCTCGAAGCCCAAACCGCATGGCAACAGGCTCGCATGGAGTACATCAACGCCCTGACCCGAAAACAGCTTAACGAGACGTACTATCTGAAGGCGGCGGGAGAGTTGTAAGAATAAACATCGGCGAGGTCACAAAAATAGATGTCTTTCACATTTTCCACAGCCGTGGACAGTCAGTCAAAATTCATAATTCACTCATGTTACGCAATTGCCTGATTACAGAACGGCGCGATACGCCCCCGGCTCGGAATCGTATCCGATTCTATACTGCACGCGGCATGGATTTGTGTATTACCGGCATACTCCGGACAGGCTCAGGCTTGCTTCAGTCTGACCATGTTGTTTAAGCCGTTCCCCCATACATCGTGGGCGCAGGCGTCCAAGCATCGTGAGTTAATAAGCACAAAGTCATACCGCATGAAGTATAATACCGGAAGCGGATACGATCCTAGCCTGCTACGCAATGCGCAACCAGTCCGGGGATATGCCGGGCAATTGCGTAGCATGAGATGTAAAATTATGGATTTTATATAACAAAGACTTAACTTTTAGATTTTCTGCCATCCGTTCCGTCCGTGTTATAGCCTCATATACATAAAAATAGATTGGTTTATTTTGTATTCCCCCCGGCTTACACTATCTTTGTGCAGTTTTTTTATAAATAATTCGGAAAGAAATATGGAAATCGTAGCAAGCGGAATACGGCCGACCGGCAATTTGCACCTTGGTAATTACTTTGGCGCTGTGAAAAGTTTTTTAAAAATGCAGGATGAGTACAAGTGTTTTTTCTTTATCGCCGACTGGCATTCACTTACGACGCATCCCAAACCCGAAAACCTGCGCCAAAGCGTCAAGACAATTCTGGCGGAATATCTTGCTTGCGGAATCGACCCCGAAAAAGCGACCATATACGTCCAAAGCGATGTGCGCGAGGTCGTCGAACTTTATCTCTATCTTAACATGAATGCCTATCTCGGCGAACTTGAGCGTGTGACGACGTTCAAGGAAAAAGTACGCGTCCAGCCCGATAACGTGAATGCAGGCCTGCTGACTTATCCTACACTGATGGCTTCGGATGTGATTGTACACAAAGCGGTGAAAGTGCCTGTCGGCAAAGACCAGGAGCAGAATATGGAGATGATGCGCAAATATGCGCGCCGTTTCAATAATATATACGGCGTTGAATTTTTCCCCGAGCCAGCGTCATTCCACTTGTCCGATAAAGCGGTAAAAGTGCCCGGCCTGGATGGATCCGGCAAAATGGGAAAAAGCGAAGGCAACGCGATTTATCTCATTGACGACGAGAAGACGATATGCAAAAAAGTGATGCACGCCGTTACCGATTCGGGGCCGACCGCACCGAACAGCGAAAAGCCGGAACCCATCCGAAATCTGTTCACGATGATGGAAATCGTCTCGGGGAAAGACACGTATGACTATTTCAATGAGAAATATAATGCCTGTGAAATTCGTTACGGCGATATGAAAAAACAGCTTGCTGCGGACATCAATTCCTTTTGCGCGCCAATCCGCGAACGAATAAATGAAATGGTCGCCAACGACGAATACCTTGATAAAGTGGTTCGCCTCGGAGCCGAAAAAGCTTCCGCAAGCGCATCCGTAACACTGAATGAAGTCCGCCGAATCATAGGTTTCAAGCCCTGGTGATTCCATGCGGCGCGCGCGGCCGGAGAACGGATAGGACACAGAAGGCTATCAAGGCATATTACCCGGCATTAAACCCGAAACAAAGCGGTTGAAACCGTCAATCTTGAATTTATATCCCACGTAAATAAAGGCAGTCAGGTTGTTTTTATTGAATAGAAATCGGCTCGTGTTTAACTCGTCGATTTCATGCGACACGTGCGCTCCGATAAAATAATCCTTGTTATAATAGCATGTTCCCATGCGAAAATAATTACATTTGCCCAATTTTGTTTCTTCGGTTGGAATGCGGTCTAAAAACATTTCGTATGAATAACGTTTTGCGGAAATCCCGACCATATCGGAGACGAACAATACCCAGTGACGGCCTGCTACAAAATTGTATGAATAACCTGCCCCAAGTTCATATTTGGACAGGTTTATTTTATTTACACCCAGTTCTGCGAGCCATTCGTTATTCGCGATGTATATATTTTTAATATTTGTATGAAAGTCATAATCGGCATATCCGAGCGCCGTGATAATCGTACCTGCATTTTTCAGCTGGCGGAAGACGGGATTAATCGTATTGCCGTAGGCCATTTTCTTTCCTCCGGGGAAAAATGTCAAATGCGCCGACCTTGAGCGGAAATATGCGCCGTCTAAAGCAATCTTTTCCGGTGAAGCGCCATTGTCGGTGGACACGAAATCTTCGAGATTTGAAATATTCAGGTTATTCAACCATAATATTTCGGTAGTAATAGCAAAAAAGCGCGAGTAAGTGTTAAAGCTGAAACGCCTGTTATTCTTTTTATGCCCGTCGTCGATACCCCAGCTAAAACCCAGTGAAAAAATATTCCAGCCGACGTCAGCTCCGACATACTGCAACGGTTTGGAATCAAATTTAATGCGTTTTTCCACATCATTCTTAGGATGGATTGTGAAGTAAGGCATCTGAAAAGTGCTCAATAACCGGATCTTTAGTCTGTCGGCTTCGTTTTTGAGGTATTCCGGATTATGCCTGTAAGTATTGTAAAATGCCGTATACCTGTCGTATATCCATGATGTTTGTACCGTGTCGGCAGCGGATATGCAGTCATTCCCATCTGCCTCCTGAGCATAAATCTTTCCCGTCAATGATATGGATACCACGACGGAAATGAGAAAATACCGGTATAAATGAAAAAAGCGCATCTTCGTTGTCGGTTTAAAGACATGCAAAGATACGCACTTTCTTGATTTTAACAAATGCCTACAACAAAGCCTTCGGGTCGAGGTTGTCTTTTTCCATATCTTTGAAGTAATTGTAAGTACCTACTTTTATTTCCGAACAGGCAGCTTCGTCACAGACAATGACGCCTTTAGGGTGCATCTGCAATGCGGTTACTGTCCACATCTGGTTGACGCTTCCTTCGATAGCCTGTTGCAGCGCACGTGCTTTATTATGTCCGTTGACGACGATAAGCACTTCTTTTGCATCCATTACGGTGCCTACGCCTACCGTAAGTGCGGTTTTAGGAACTTTGCTCACGTCTCCTCCGAAAAACCGCGAATTGGCGATTATTGTATCCGTAGTCAGCGATTTTACGCGCGTATGCGATGACAGGGACGAACCGGGTTCGTTGAACGCGACATGCCCGTCAGGGCCTATTCCGCCGAGGAATAAGTCAATCCCTCCGGCCTCCTTTATGCGTCGTTCGTAATCGGCACATTCCTCCTCCGGGTTTTTCGTGTTTCCGTTGAGGATATTCACATTTTTCTCCTGGATATCAATATGCTTGAAGAAATTGTTCCACATAAAAGAGTGGTAGCTTTCGGGATGATCTTTGGGTATTCCCACGTATTCATCCATATTGAACGTAATCACATTTTTAAATGAAACGACGCCGTTCCGATACAAATGGATAAGCGCACCGTATGTTCCGAGCGGTGATGAGCCGGTCGGCAGGCCAAGCACAAACGGCTTCTCTGCCGTCGGCGCCGATTTGTTGATTTTCGCGGCAATAAAGTGTGCCGCCCACTCCGACAAGGTTTCGTAGTTTGGTTCAATAATAACTCTCATATTTTATTTTTTTAAATTAATAGTGTTTTGTTTACCGTAAACGTTGCGCCATTGCCCGTCCGAGTTCGATACATTGTTTTTCCGTGCTTATGTTTTGCTTTTGTTCGACCGGATTGCCGACAATTTCCCATTTCATTGTTTCTCCAAAAGCGGCCAGATGCTTAACGGCGGTGCCTGCCCATGTAAATGTACCGAAACAGCCGAACAGGCGGTTTTTGATTTCACGTATTTCAATCTTGCCGAGCAACGCTTCTATTTCCGGGAAAATATGATTGCTGTATGTCGGACATCCTACTATAAGGGCCTTATAATTAAATATGTCACGCAGGATGCAGGATGCGTGGGCGACGCTTACATTATGCATGGCAATCTCGCGGACGCCACCGTCGGCCAGGGCGGATGCGATCGTTTCGGCCATTTGTTCCGCATGTCCGTACATGCTGCCGTACACGAGCGTGACGCCGTTAAGACCTTCGTATCGGCTCAATCGGTCGTATATTCCAATCGCTTTTGTCCGCTCTTCGGTCCATACCGGGCCATGTGTGGAACAAATCATGCGGATGTCCATACCGGCAAGTTTCTGCAAAGCTCTCTGCACGTGACTCCCGTATTTCCCTACGATATTGGAATAATAGCGAATCATTTCGTCCCAATAGCGGGCGGTATTCATTTCCGTGTCGATGATTCCGCCGTTCAGGGCGCCGTATGTGCCGAACGCGTCTGCGGAGAAAAGGATCTTATCCGTTTCGTCGTATGTAAACATCACTTCCGGCCAGTGCACCATCGGCGCGGTATGAAACCTTAACTTGTGCGAACCGGTATCAAGCGTATCGCCGTCTTTCACTTCGTGCAAGCCGTCCGTGATGTCGTAGTATCCGGATAACATGCCGAATGTCAACTTATTCCCTATAATCCGCATATCCGGATATTTTTCGCGCAGCAGATGAATACTTCCCGAATGGTCAGGCTCCATGTGATTGATTATTAGATAATCAAGCGGACGCCCGTTCAGTACTTCGGCAATCTTTTCGAAAAATATTTCCGAATAACAAATGTCTACCGTGTCGACGAGTATTGTCTTTTCGCCTTTGATGAGGTAAGAGTTATAGGAAACGCCGTATGGTAGCGGCCACAAATTTTCGAACAACCTTTTTTGGCGGTCGTTGACTCCTGTATAATAAATGTCGTTGGCAATTAATTTCATTTATCTGTTTTATTTTTTTTGAACGCTGCCACTCTTTTTTAATGCTCTCAGGACGAAGTATATACCGGCAACAACGAACGGAATACTAAGTAATTGTCCCATGTCCAGCATCATGCCTTCTTCAAAGTCTTCCTGATTTTCTTTCAGAAATTCGATAAAGAACCGTGACGCAAAAATGCAAATCATAAAGATGCCGAAAATAAGACCTTCCTTTTTCCATGCGTCTTTCCGGAAGTAGAGCCACATGCAAACCGCAAACGTAACTAAGTAGCAGGCGGCTTCGTATAACTGTGTCGGATGGCAGGGCGCGGTGAATATCGGTTCCGCGCCTTTTTTCCAGGCATGAAGGTTCTTAATGAAACGAAATCCCCACGGAAGGTCTGTCGGATGGCCGTATATCTCGTGATTCATCAGGTTGCCGAGACGTATGAGTGCAGCGACGAGGCCGGTAGGCGTTACAAGTTTGTCGAACGTCCACAGCATGCTTTTGTGCGAGACTTTTTTGGAATAGAAATAGATTGCAATAATAATTCCCAGTACGCCGCCGTGACTTGCCAGTCCGCCTTCCCAAACCTTCAGTATCTCAATCGGGTGAGACAGGTAATTTCCCGGATCATAAAACAGGCAATGACCGAGGCGCGCCCCGACGACTGTTCCTATGATTGTATAATACAGCAGCGGGTCAAGCCAGTTTGGATTTAACTTTTCGTTCTTCCACATCCGCTCGACGATTTTGTATCCTATAGCAAAACCGATAAGAAATGCTAATGCATACCAGCGGATTTCCTTAGGCCCTATTGAGAATATGGCAGGATCGGCTGTCCACGTAATTTCCGATAAAATCATAATTTCATTGTTTATAGAGTTTCCCTTCTCCCCCGAAACCTTCCGGGGAGAATTTTTATACCAATCGTTTGATAAGGTCTTCCCTGTCTCCGTAAAGCATGTCTATCAGCGGAATTTCAATCATCGTATAAGCGCCCGGTTGCAGTTTCATAGATGCGCGTGCAACGGCAACCAGAATTTGTGCGGTGAGAGCCGGATTGTTTATTTTCATGTCAAACGCAATGAGCTGGTTCTGGGTCTTCCCGGAAACTCCTTTGCGAACAAGGTTCACGCCATGTCCCATATCCAGCAGGTTGTCAACGGAGTCTACTTGTATCACATGCGTTTCATCATGCACGAAATAATCATCGCTTTTGATAGCGGCAGCTACCGTTTCAAATTCATAGCCTTCCTCCGTTTCGATATATACCATGCGGCGGTGTACGCCCGTACCTAACGGAATCGTCATGCTTAAAGCCGCCTTCACGCCTTTTACGGCTTTCACGGCAACGGTATGCCCCATGCTCATTCCGGGGCCGAAATTTGTATACGTTATGCCTTTCGGCGTCATGGCTTCGAGCAGGGCGCGAACGACGGAATCGCTTCCCGGATCCCAGCCGGCGGCAATGACGGATACCGAGTTGTTTCGCATCGCTTCCCGGTTGAGTTCGCGGCGCAACGCTACGATCTTACCGTGTATATCAAAACTGTCGACCGTGTTCATGCCTAAAGCCAACGCTTCTTTTGCGAACTTTTCCACCTGACGTGTAGGCGTTGCCAATACGGCAACATCAACCCGTTCCAACGCCGAGAGGCTGTCGGCGACGGTGTAAGGCTTGAGTTCCGGAGGAACATCTTTCACATTCCGGCGTACAATGCCCGCTATTTCGAAATCAGGCGACGCTTCCAACGCTTCCAATACGTATTTGCCGATATTTCCATATCCCACAATTGCAGCTCTTGTCTTTCTCATACATTTGATTGTTTTATGTTTATAACTAATTGTTTTTCACTAAGGACGCAAAAGTAATAATTATTGCATGATTTGCCACCATGTTTTGCAATTATTTTTTCAATATTTTGTCGTTATGATGATATTGTCTACCTTTACATTGCAAACGATAAAAATTGTCACGCAACGTGTAAAAAATAAAATGGCAAAAACAAGTTTGAAAAATGCTTCGTGCCTAAGCAAGAAGGACAAAATCAGCTGGAAAAATACTTTTTACTTAAGTACGAAGGACAAAACCGACCGGAAAAATGCTTCTTACTTAAGTACGAAGGACAAAATCAGTTGGAAAAATGCTTCTTACTTAAGTACGAAGGACAAAATCAGTCGGAAAAATGCTTTTTACTTAAGAACAAAAGACAAAATCAGTCGGATTTATGAAAACTTGAATACAGGTTTTGGCAAAACCGGTTCGGAGCGTCGTAATCGGACAGTATGCCTGAAAGGCTTTTTATATAATAGAATTACCATCTTATTTTTTACACATTACTATGTTACATTTTAAGGTTCATATATTAGGCTGCGGTTCGGCTACTCCTACGTTGAGGCATGCCCCGACAGCGCAGATTGTTGATTTCCGGAATAAGTTGTATATGATTGATTGTGGTGAAGGTTCGCAATTGCAGATGCGCAGGTATCATATCCGCTTTAACCGGCTTAATCATATATTTATATCTCATCTGCACGGAGATCATTGCTTCGGATTGCCGGGCTTGATTTCTACGCTTGGGATGCTGGGTCGCACGGGCGACCTGACGGTTCACGGGCCGGACGGGACGGAGAGTTTCCTGTCGCCCGTCCTGTCGCAATTTTGCAGGGAACTTCCGTATAAAGTTTGTTTTGAACATGTAGACCCGCAAAAATATGCCCCGGTGATGGAAGATCGTTCATTGTCGGTCTATTCCATACCGCTCAAACACCGGATTCCGGCGTGCGGGTATTTGTTTTCCGAGAAACCCGGCGAACCGCATATCATACGCGAAATGACGGACTTTTATAAAGTTCCGTTGCGCGAACTTGCAGCGATTAAACAGGGGAAAGATTTCGTTACGACAGACGGTAACGTTGTCCCGTACACACGCCTCACGTGTCCGGCGGATCCGCCCCGGCGTTACGCTTATTGTTCCGATACGGCTTTTTCGCCATCCATAATACCTTATATAGAGGGCATTGACTGTCTTTACCACGAATCGACTTTTTTAGATAGAGATCTGTCAAGGGCGAAAGATACGTTCCACTCTACGGCAAGGCAGGCCGCCGAAATAGCTTTGCAGGCGGGCGTCAAACAGCTTGTTCTGGGGCATTATTCCGCGCGCTACGATGACCTGACGGCTTTTGCCGAAGAGGCCGGCTCTGTTTTTCCGAATGTAATCCTGTCGGAAGAAGGACAGACAATCGTTATTAGTTGAGAGTTGTTTGTGATCTATGATTATTTGACGACTGCTATTTTTGTGACGACGCTTTCCGAGGCATCGGATGTGGAGGCTATCACAAGGTATACGCCTGTTGCTACGCGATTGCCGTTGCTGTTGCGGCAGTTCCATACGAACTGGTTGCCGACGGCTCGCCCCTGGTGAATGAGATTGCCGTTTACATCCGTTATTTTCACAGTTGCATTATTGGTTAATCCTGTGATCGTTACTTTATCAATAAATTCCGGGCGAACGGGGTTTGGAAATGCGTATACGTCGGAGAAGGGCGTTGCTCCGCTTTTTACGCCGCTGTTGTAGGAAACAAGTCCGTTTTCCGTGCCGAAAAACACTTCTCCGGTATTGTCGTTTATGGCGATGCTTTTGATTGTGTTTGATAATAAAGGGGAGTTGTCGGTATTGAAGTTGTAGATCGTTTCCGATCCGTCTTCGTTGATAAGGAAAACGCCCTGGCTGACTGTTCCGATCCATTTCTGGTTATCCACATCGACGGCTATCGCCGTAACGGATTCCCCACCGAGGAAGTACGCTTCGCCGTCGCGGACTAACCGTGAACAGGCCAGTTGTTCCGGATTTTCCAGCGCGCGCGACGGCGAGCCGCATCTCAGAAGTCCGATATTTGTGCCGATCCACATCGCGCCTTTCCGGTCTTCTGCCATGCAGATATACTGGTTTGCGGGGATATAGCCGCCTATGCTGCTTTGAGCGTCCCGGAATGTGCTGAAAAAGTGAAACCTGTCATCCGAAGTGTCGTCTATCGTCCCGTTGTCGTCGAGGACGAATATTCCCGCGTTGTCGTACGGGATATTTATCCACTTGTGGCCATTTGATGTGATGAGTATTTTATCTATTTTATCCGCCGAGTTAAGAGCGGAATAATACAGGGATACCCACTCGCCGTTAGCTTTGAGCACGTTGATAGCGTTTCTCACAAGCGTGTTTGTAGACCACAGGTTTCTGTCCCTGTCGAAACATACGCTTCCTATGCGGACGTACGCCGGGTCATACTTTGTTACCCCGCCTTCGACGTACGACAGGCAGGACATCAACGTGCTGTTGTGCATGTGATGAAGTTTTACGAACTCATTATTTTTTAATTCGATGATTCCTTCTCCGTAAGATGCTATGAAGTAATGATTTTCATCAGTGGGATCGACCGCTACTCCCATATAATCCCTGCCGTTATTGTTTATCAGCTTCCGGATTTCCACGTTTGCCGCCGATTCGTCGAAATTGGACCACGTGTCATTTTCGTAAGTCATAAGAGTTCCGGGACGCCCGTAACGGTCGGACATCCGGTCTCCTCCGGTGATGAGCAGCTTGTTGTTGAAGACGGTCATGAATGCATCGTAATTGCGTTTAGGGCTGTTGATCGTGATGTCGGACACGATCTTTACGAACTTGCCGTCGCTGCCTCTTTCCATGCCGATGAGTCCGTTGGCGCCCGATGCTACCCAGTATTTCCCGTCTTCCTTCAGCGATGCGACGTCTTTTATCGAGCCGATACGTACGTAAAAGAAGTTATTCGTGTCACTGTAAACGGAAAGGTCATCATCCGTGTACAACAACAGCCGGTTCGACTGGACCGTTATGTTTTTTATATATATCTGGGGTGTTAATGTTTTTATTTCCCCGTCTTGAGTCTCATAATAGACGCCGCTTTCCTTCACACAATAGAAAATTTTATCCTGAAAAAGACACATGTTTGTTATCTCTTTTTCGTCAAAAATTGTTGTATTCAGCTGTTTTTCCTCCCAACTGTTCGGATCAAGAAGGTTATCTTTTATGAATGCCTTTGTCAAGCCTTCCGCGGTTGATGCATAAATCGTATCGCGAAGGATACAGACCGCTTTGGTAGCACTTGTTTTGTATGTCTCCGCAATTTCTTTTTTGCCGATATTGAGCGCCATGATGCCGAAATCGGCGGAGATGTATGCGTACTCATTATAAAAATAAATATTGTTTACGTTCTTGCTTTGTATGTTCGTGGCGTTTTTCAGATCCGGCATGTTTTTAATGCCGTCCTTATCATATAAATCAATGTTCCCGTTTTGGTATATAATGATCAGCATCTGATATTCGGGGCTGTATTTTATCAGGCGTACGTCGGTGTCACTCAGTCCGTTTTGCTTTGAATAAGTTCGAATTTCCTTATCTTCTTTTCCGTAGCTGTACAGCGATCCGTTTGACAGCACATAAACACGCTCGCTTGATTCGGCAATGCCTGTCGCTTCGTAGTAAGCAAGGTACGTCGTCCAGTCTTTATATTTTTGCGCCGTCCCGGGTGCCTGTGCGAGAAGGAACGAGAGGGCGGAGGTTATGAAAATTCCGGGTTTCATCGGTTATAATTGCTTGTTAATGTTTGTCGGGTTTTTTAGCCATTCGGCGAGTTTGCCTGTGGCGACAGCGCGGTGGCTGATTTCGTTTTTTACGTCTGCTCCCAGTTCGGCGAATGTGCGATCGAAGCCGTCGGGCAGGAAGACCGGGTCGTAGCCGAAGCCGGATTCGCCGCGGCGGTCTTCCGTGATTTGTCCGCTGACGGTTCCTTCGAACAGGAGTTCCCGGCCGTCTATAATCAATGCTATGACGGTACGGAAGCGGGCTTTCCTGCTGTGCTTGCCTTCGAGGGCTTGGAGCAGTTTCGCGATGTTGGCGTTCGAATCGTGTCCATCGCCGGCGTAGCGTGCCGAGCGGACGCCCGGTTCGCCGTTGAGCGCCTCTACTTCGAGGCCGGTGTCGTCGGCAAAGCAATCCTGTCCGAAATGTTCCTTTACGTAGCGGGCTTTTTC
>JAISEJ010000232.1 GCA_031264155.1 Tannerella sp.
AAGCACAAAGTCATACCGCGTGAAGTATAATACCGGAAGCGGATACCCTCCCAGCCTGCTACGCAATGCGCAACCAGTCCGGGGATATGCCGGGCTATTGCGTAACATGAGTTAATAAAGAATTAACTATGTAAAATTAACAATACCAAGTAAAATTAAGTCTCCGAGATTTGAATATTTGAAAACGATCTCAGATAGAGACCTGAAGAAAAAACATAAAAAATGGTTTGTTCGACTTTTTGAACAGCCTTGTTTTTCTATGGAGAGATTTTTTTAGTCGGTCAGTAGTGATAAAATATCTTGCCTTTTTTTGACAGCATACCCTCCCGAAACTTAAATTATAATTTGTATCTCAAGAAGTGCGCTTCATCCCTGGCCGACGTTCGGGCGGTGCAGTACAGATATTCGCCTTTGCTGTCTATCGAAACGGTATAAATGAAGCGGTCTAATTTGTAACAGCACACCGGATTTCCTTTCAAGTCGAACTGGAGCACCTCGACAGGCTGCAAATCCTCAGGGTCGAAAGAGCTGCCGTTAACGCCCTCATAGATGACATAGATGTACCTGTCCGTAACGGTAAAACCCGAATATGACCTGTATACCTTGCCTTCGCTGAAAGTTACGTACGGCATCGGAAGGTTCGATTTTGCCGCTTCGTACGAGACTTTATAATGATCGGGGCCGCTTATTGTCCGGACAACTTTCAGGGAATCGTCGTAAATATCAATCCTGTCCTGATGACCGTCGAAAAACCAGATTTGTTTCGTCAGAGGATTCAAAGCGAGACGCGCCGTATTGACCGGAGCCACGAAACTGTTATAATCCGTTATCTGAGGCTGTTCACCCGAATAATCATCCGGCTTCGGAATGGCGTATTTTTTCAATGCAGGGACATTGTTGCTGTATTTATCGCTGTTTATATACCAGAAATTGTATCCGACATAATGTTCTTCGCCGACAGGGATTATTTCAGTTTGCGTATGCAGTTCCCGATCGTATCGGAAGCGCCGACTGAAGTGCAGCCGCTTTTCCGCCAGCGTGAGCGGCACGTTGATTACGTTATAAGTCCCTTTATTCTGGTCGAGCGCATAGATTACCGAATCAACTCCCGCAGGCACAAAGCAGACGAAGGAAATGAAATCGTCCGGCCCGCCTCCTCTTTGCGCAAACTGTCCGAGCAATGTCTTGCCATTTAGCGAATACATCTCTATCATATAGTCGCAGTTAGGCTGATTCTGTACGACAATCAGCGTGTCGTACATTACATAAAAGGCCGCAGGATTCAACAAGTCCTCAAAAACAATCTCTTCGGGATCATGAAGAACAATCTGTTTCGGTATATCTTTACGGTCGAAACCGGTGACCGATTCATTTTCGTCGGTTGATTTGCCGGAATTACAACCAAAGGATACTATAGCTAATATACCGGCGAATAAGAACGATTTCTTTTTCATGGATAGTTAATTTTAAAATTTACGATGCAAATGAAATAATAATTTTTTTGAATAAACAAAGAAAATCAAATTAAATTCTGTCTCAATTCTGTTTTTATGGGAAAGTAGTGTTAAAATCATTCGTTCTTAGGTTACGAAAATACCACACGAGCATGAATCACGCAATGTGGAATAAATACGCCTGCTCTCGGCAAAAAAATGTTTTTTAGTGGGTTGAAAAAGATTTTTTTGTAAATTTGCAGACATTATCCGGTAATAATACCGGTTTGCGCCGTCTTATTATCAAAAAAAATGTAATTTATGAAACATCCGAAATTCGTTATAACACTTATTTGCTGTTTCGCAGCCGTAGCGGTAAAGTATGTATCGGCAACGGCAATGCAGGCGACCCCGTTAAGTGCGCAGGCGCAGATAAGCCTGCTGACAAGCTCGCCTACCGACGACGCAGTTTATACTTTATACGGACACACGGCGCTTCGCGTATACGATCCCAGTGCAAATATCGACACCGTTTTTAATTATGGGATTTTCGACTTTTCCCAGCCTAATTTCATCTATCGTTTTGCAAAGGGAGAGACAGATTACAAGGTGGTGGCGCAACATTTCGGTTATTACCTTATGGAATATATTGAGCGCGGAAGCGAAGTATATGAACAGATCCTGAATCTGCTGCCCGAAGAAAAAGAATCGCTGTGGCAGGCGCTTATCCTTAACGCACAACCGGAAAACCGGGTCTACAGGTATAATTTCTTTTTCGATAACTGCGCCACTCGACCGGCGGCAATGATTGAAAAGAACATACGCGGAACGATAAAATATCCGTCGCAGATCGTGCCGTCCGCCTCCCGCGGTGCAGTCACGACAAATCCGTCAGCCATTTTATCCGTTTCACAGACAAGACAACCGACGTTTCGCGATGCAATTAATTTCTGCACTCGCCATCATCCGTGGATCACGTTCGGATGCGATTTAGTCATGGGCGCTCCGACCGACCGGGTAATGACGCTTAAAGAGACGTTTTTCCTGCCTGAATATCTGAAAGAAGTCTTTGACAAAGCGGAAATAAAACGGGATAGCGTAGTGCAGCCTTTGGTTTTAAAGGTAAATATTCTTTCCGAAGAAACACGAACACCGGAAAAATCGCCCCCGTTCATGACGTCTCCTCTCGCCTGTTTCACGCTTGCGTTCATCATCATCGGATGGCTGACATGGCTGGAACGGAGAAAAAAAACATTTTTCGGATGGTTGGACTCCATTTTGTTTTTCATCGCCGGAATTGCCGGATGCATCATATTCTTTCTAAGCTTCTTATCCGTACATCCATGTATGTTTCCGAACATATCGTTACTGTGGTTACACCCTTTTCATCTGATAGGAGTTTTTTTCTTTTCCGTAAAAAAGTTTAATAAGCAGGCTTTTTGGTATCATTTTATTAACTTTGTCGCAATTTCTGGAATGTTAGTCGTATGGATTTTCATAACACAGCATTTCAACGTAGCATTCATCCCTTTGATAGCAAGCCTTTGGTTGCGGTCGGGGTGGGCGCTGATTAAGAAAAAAGTTATCTGACGGAACGAAAAGATGAGAAAATTTATAACTTCACTGATTACCGTACTGGTGGTTACAAATCTACAGGCGCAACAACATCACGCACCAAAACTGGTAGTCTGCATAACGATAGACCAGTTGCGGGGAGACTATCTTGAGTATTTTAAAAACTCGTTCGGCGAGCACGGTTTCAAGCGTTTGTTGAATGAAGGCGCAGTTTACAGTCATGTACAATTCGAATTTTCAAATATAGATCAGGCAAGTTCTTTCGCTACGCTGTTCACCGGCTCAAACCCCTGTTATCACAGTATCGCCGGAATAAAACGGTATGATTTCGACAAAGAGCAGGAGACGTCCTGCCTGCACGACGCTCACTATCTCGGCAACTATACACATCAGAATTTCTCCCCTAAAAACCTTTTATGCTCAACGATCGGGGATGAACTGAAAATCGCATCCAAAGGCGCCGCCCAAGTCTACGCGATAGCTCCCGAAGCCGAATGTGCAATCATATCGGCCGGACATGCGGCCGACGGGGCATTCTGGCTTGACAACTACAACGGGAAATGGGCTACTACCACTTTCTACAAAAATGTTCCGGTTTATGTAGACAAACTCAATATCGGGACGGAATCGTTGTCATCACGACTGTCCGGCATTGCATGGAATCCTTTATTGCCTGCGGACAATTATGATGCGCTGCCTTACATAGCAAGTAAAAAACAGTATAACTATAAATTCAACGAAAAAGAAGTAGGATGCTACCCTCGCTTCAAGACTTCCCCTTTCATAAACCGGGAAGTTTGCCGACTCGCCGTACAATTCATAGATGCCGGAGGGTTTGGAACGCATCAAGCGCCGGATTTGCTCAGTGTCACATTCTATGGAGGTAACTTCCTGGATGTTCAGGACAAGACGTATACGCAGGAAGTGCAGGATATTTATTTTCAGTTAGACAAAGATATAGCGGAATTACTCGAGGTAATCGACAAAAAGGTCGGACTGAATAAAGCGCTCGTTGTCGTAACGGGAACAGGCTATTATACGGATACAGAAATTCTTCCCGAAGGGGAAACCTCGACAGGAGGAACATTTCATCCCAAACGCTGTACGGCCTTGTTGAATATGTACCTGATGGCTTTATACGGGCAAAAAAACTGGGTACAGGGCTACTATAACCGGCAGATTTTTCTGAATCGCAAGACAATTGAAAACGAAAAAATTGACCTTCACGAGATACAAAACAAGGCAGCGGAATTTGTTGCCGAGTTCAGCGGCGTGCAACAAGTGACGACAGATCTGTCGCTAAGAGCCGGCGAATGGAACGAGGGCAGCGCAACGCTTCGTTACGGAACGCATCACATCGGGCGCGGAGATCTTATTGTTGAACTCCAGCCGGGCTGGGGCATTGAAGATGACATGACCGGACAAATGACAAAAATAAAACGCAACAATGCCGTCATTACACCTTTAATATTCATAGGCAATAACCTTAAACCTAAGCGCATCGAACGCTCCGTTTATGCTACGGAAATAGCTCCGACGGTAACGAATGTCCTGCGCATCCGTGCGCCCAACGCATGCAGCGACCTTCCTTTATCCGAAATAAAATAAACCGGATATTCCACACATGACATAAATATCAAAAAAATAATAATTTACAACATACAATAAAATGGGATTTAATGATATATTGACAAAGTTGTTCGGCAACAAGTCACAAAGGGATTTAAAAGAAATCACCCCTTACGTAGATAATATAAAAACTGTTTATCCTTCGGTAAAAGATCTTTCTAACGACGAACTGCGGGCTAAAAGCGCCGAGATACGGAAGACGGTGCAGGATTACGTATCCGAAGAAAAAGCGAAAATCGCGTCTTTACGCGAAGGTATTGACGACAAACCCCTTGAAGAACGCGAATCAATATGGGCAGAGGTCGATAAAATAGAAAAAGACATCATGGAGCGCTTCGAAAACGTGCTGGAAGAGGTGCTTCCCGAAACATTTGCGATCATAAAAGAAACCGCACGGCGCTTTACGGAAAATGAGACCGTCGAAGTTACAGCGAACGATTTTGATCGTGACTTGGCAACGACGCATGATTTTGTCGCTATCGAAGGCGATAAAGCGATTTACTGCAACCACTGGATTGCCGGAGGTTCGGAAATCAAATGGGATATGGTACACTACGACGTTCAATTGTTCGGAGGCGTCGTGCTTCATAAAGGTAAAATCGCCGAAATGGCGACCGGCGAAGGCAAAACATTAGTGGCCACGCTCCCCGTTTTTCTTAATGCACTAACAGGTAACGGCGTACACGTTGTAACTGTAAACGATTATCTGTCAAAACGCGACTCCGAATGGATGGGGCCTATCTATATGTTTCACGGCCTGTCGGTTGACTGTATCGACAAGCATAAACCTAATTCCGATGAACGCCGCAAGGCTTATCATGCCGATATTACATTCGGGACGAACAACGAATTCGGTTTCGACTATCTGCGCGATAATATGGCCATAAGCCCCAAAGACCTGGTACAACGCAAACATAACTACGCTATCGTCGATGAGGTTGACTCCGTGCTGATTGACGACGCCCGTACTCCTTTGATTATTTCCGGCCCGGTACCGAAAGGCGAAGACCAACTCTTCGAAGAATACCGTCCGAACGTGGAAATAGTCGTTAATGCACAGAAACACCTGTGCACGAAACTACTGACCGAAGCCAAACAGAAAATGAACGGCGACGACAAAAAGATTCAGGAGGAAGGTACGCTGGCTCTTTATCGTTCATACAAAGGTTTGCCGAAAAACAAAGCGCTTATCAAATATCTGAGCGAACAGGGCGTCAAGTCGTCCATGCTGAAGACCGAAGAGTTTTATATGCAGGACAATATGCGGCAGATGCACATTGTGACGGACGAGCTCTATTACGTCATCGACGAAAAAAACAACTCTATCGAATTAACGGACAAGGGGATTGATTTGCTTACCGGAAGAACGGACGACCCGCAATTCTTCGTCCTGCCCGATATTGCTTCGGAACTGTCACAGGTTGATAACGTAGATTTGTCGCCGGAGGACAAACAGATAAAAAAGGACGAGCTGCTCACCAACTACTCCGTAAAAAGCGAACGCGTACATACGGTTAACCAGTTACTCAAAGCCTATTCCCTGTTCGACCGCGACGATGAATACGTCGTTATTGACGGACAGGTGAAAATCGTCGACGAGCAGACGGGGCGTATAATGGAAGGGCGCCGTTATTCCGACGGATTGCATCAGGCGATTGAAGCGAAAGAGCGCGTAAAGGTGGAAGCGGCAACGCAAACGTTCGCAACTATAACGCTTCAGAATTATTTCCGCATGTACCATAAACTCTCAGGTATGACCGGTACGGCCGAAACGGAGGCCGGCGAGCTTTGGAACATTTACAAGCTCGACGTCGTTGTCATACCCACCAATAAGCCTATCGCGCGTATTGATATGAACGACCGCATCTATAAAACGAAGCGGGAGAAATATAATGCCGTTATAGAGGATATAAGTCGGCTTATTGCCGACGGCCGGCCGGTTCTGGTCGGAACAACATCGGTCGAGATTTCCGAGTTGTTGAGCCGTATGCTCAATATGCGCAAGATATCGCACAATGTACTGAATGCCAAGTTACATCAGAAAGAGGCGGAAATTGTTGCGCAGGCCGGACAGTCCGGAATGGTTACGATTGCGACTAACATGGCCGGTCGCGGTACGGATATTAAGCTGTCGACGGCCGTAAAGGAAGCGGGAGGTCTTGCCATTATAGGCACCGAGCGGCATGAAAGCCGCCGTGTAGACCGTCAGCTTCGCGGACGCTCCGGACGACAGGGAGACCCGGGGTCATCCGTCTTCTACGTTTCCCTCGAAGACGACCTGATGCGTCTTTTCGCTTCGGAAAAGATTGCCGGACTGATGGATCGTATGGGATTCAAGGAAGGCGACGTGCTGGAAGCCGGTATGTTAAGCAAATCCGTCGAACGCGCCCAGAAAAAAGTGGAAGAAAACAACTTCGGCATTCGTAAACGCCTGCTTGAATACGACGATGTGATGAATTCGCAACGTAACGTGATCTACACGCGCCGCCGTCATGCGCTAATGGGGGAACGTATCGGGCTTGACGTTATGAACACCCTTTACGACGCATGCGCCGCCATAGCCGAACAGAATGAAGGAGGCGATTATGAGCCATTTAAAATGGATATTTTCCGAACATTCGCTTTGGACAGTCCGGTTGCGCAGGAGGAATTCAAAAGCATGAACGCGGAAAAACTGACGGAAAAGGTATTCGACGGCGCGCTCGAACTTTATAAGCGACACATGGATCGCATGGCGCAGATTGCAAACCCGGTCATCCGGCAGGTATATGAAAATCAGAGCGCCACGTACGAGAACATCCTGATACCCGTTACGGACGGACAGAAAATGTACAACATCTCATGCAACCTGAAAGAGGCATACGACAGCGAATCGAAAGCAGTCACAAAATCGTTCCAGAAATCAATCATCCTCCACATGATTGACGAGGCATGGAAAGAACATCTCCGTGAGATGGACGACTTGCGCAACTCCGTGCAAAACGCAAGTTACGAAAACAAAGATCCGCTGCTGATATACAAGCTGGAAGCATACAACCTCTTCAAGTCAATGGTTGAAGGCATGAACCGCAAGACTGTTTCCGTTCTGATGCGCGGACAGATACCCGTACGCAACGAGGAGGAAGAACGGCGTGTACAGATAAGTCATGCCGCGTCGGAACGCCGTACGGATCTTAGCCGCTACCGCACGCAGAAAGACGATGCTGCACGGGGTCGCGGCGGAGATAATAATGTATATCCGCAGGGACAGCGTCCACCCGCAGGCCCCCAGCAACCACAGCCGAAAGAACCCGTACGCGTGGAAAAACGCGCGGGGCGCAACGAACCCTGCCCCTGCGGAAGCGGCAAAAAGTATAAAAACTGTCACGGAAAAGGGCTGTAATGATGAATTTTTCCAGCAGAAAAGCCGATACGAATGACTGTTCTTTGATACGGGATCTCGCGTCCCGTATCTGGGAACCTACGTACGGTTCCATTTTATCAAAAGAACAATTGACCTACATGTTTGAAATGATGTATTCCACCGAAAACATCCGCAGGCAAATGACGGAACTGCAGCACCGGTATTTTATCGTTTTTGCAGACGGACAGCCGGCCGGATATCTTTCGTTTGAAAAAAAGTCCGGCGACACGTTCATCTTTCAGAAAATATATACTGTACCCGAATTTCACGGGAAAGGTGCAGGACGCTATATGGTAGAACTCGGCATTTCCTCCATTAAAGCGATTCACCCGCAACCCTTTACAGTCGAGCTGTACGTAAACCGCGAAAATCCCGCTACAGGATTTTACGAACACATGGGTTTCGAAAAGTCCGGCACGCGGGATCACTACATCGGTAACGGCTATTACATGAACGACTATATCATGTCAATAAGAGTTGAATAAAATTACTTTCTAACAGCAACTTTTCGCGTCCAGCCCGAACTGCCCGTAACGACAAGTATCCCGGACGGATACGAAGATGCGTCGTGCGTCAGGCGTTGCTCCGTCCTGCGGAACCGGTCTACAAGCGAACCCGTTACGGCGTATACGCTTATTTCCTCGTTTGCCGCATCGCCTTCCACCACAAGATTATTCTGTGATACATACGCCCTGTTCAAGTCTTTGGGATCGCTTATATTATCGTTCGCCACGTATTTGTTCAGCATCGCGTATAGCTGATACACGGCTAATTGCTTTCCCCATATAAGTCCGTACGCTTTGGTGATGTCGGACATGTCAATAATGCATAAAGCGGGATAGGGAATATAAGGGTCGGATACGGCGGACAGGTAATCAACCACTTCCGGCGCATTCCTGTCATATTCGCTGACGTCGCTGTACCAAAGGATATAATGATCGTCAAGCAACGATCGCAGCGATTCGGCCGCCAGATTCTTTTTCACGTTATTACACCTTGAACAGTCGACGCTGCCCCAAAACAGAAATACCATCTTGCCTTCCGCGGTTGCCGCTTCGAACGCTTCCGTTTTGTCCAGATAATACGTCAGGCCTTCATAAACCGCAGTCTTCTGTGCTTTTGTTTCCATCGAAACAGGCTGCAACATCAAGCCAATAAATATAAAACATAAAACACTTCTCATATTAATAATCTTTTTAATTATAATTGAAGGCAAAGATAAGACAAAGTTATCGAAAATCACTCAAATAAATAATGAAATTCCATTTACATATCCGACAATCCGTCAGGATTGCATCGCCCGGTAGAAAATTGCACGCATTGCGTATCCCGACGGGATGCAGGGAAATGTTGTCGCATGTTTTTTCTATCGAGCGAAACATCTCGCCGGGATGCGGAACACAGTTTTATAGGGTATGCAATGCATAAAACACGTACAGTATAGTCGAAGAAGATAGTTTGATTGTCGGTAAAGACAATTTGATTACCGGTAAAGATAGTTTGATCGTCGGTAAAGACAATTTGATTACCGGTAAAGATAGTTTGATTACCGGTAAAGACAATTTGATTACCGATAAAGATAGTTTGATTGTCGGTAAAGACAATTTGATTATCGGCAAAAATAGTTTGATTGTCGGTAAAGATAATTTGATTATCGGCAAAAATAGTTTGATTACCGGTAAAAACAGTTTGATTACCGGAAGAAAAATTTTATTAGCCGGAGAAAATTTCATATAGCAAGGGTGCAATATAAATTAACATGCCAAGAAAAGCAAAACACAGACAATAACCTGTTGTGTTTTGTAAGCGTATAAATTCTGCTCCGAAAAGGTGCAGGATTGAAGTTCTGCAGCGCTGCGAACGTTTTATCGCCTGTATTTACAGCATTCCGGCAATGCGTCGTAGACCGAATCGTCGGCTTTATGCCTGTCCGTATCGTGACCTGCTTTTGCTATTGCTTTACTGATTTCGTCTTCATTCGTTTCCGCAGGGGCAAAATCCAAGTGCAACTGAAGCGTCTTTGAATCCCACAAAGCGGATGACACTCCGTTCACGCTCTTTGCTGTTTTTTCAATACGTTCCTTGCACATTTCGCATAAACCCTGCACGGTCAACATGACGTGTTTGCCTTGAGACGGTTCACGGTTCATCATGCTGCGTTTCCCTTCCAGCTGGGCGCTTGCGTCGACGGTGAATGTGCCGCCGGTAACGACGGCTTCGCCTTCTTCCAGGCCCGACAGTACGACGTACGAATCGCCCACGGCGGCGCCGAGTTCCACTTCACGCAGTTTGAAGGCGGGGATGTCGCTGCCGGTCTGTTTTACATATACGATGGAACGTTTTCCTGTCCACAGGACGGCGGTCCCGGGGATTGTGATCACGTCGCCTCTTTGGGACAGGGAAGCCTGTACGGTGGCGCTGGCGTACATTTCCGGTTTCAGCCGCCCGCCCGTATTGACCGTTTCCACCCGTACCCCGGCGGTACGGGTAGCCCTGTTCAAAACCGGATCAATGAACGTGATTCTTCCCGTAAAAGTTTTGCCGGGCAATGCCTGCACCGTATAGGCGACGTCTCCGCCAATCTTCAGATACGGCAAATCCGCCTCGTAAGCATCAAACATGGCCCAGACGGAGGACAGGTCGGCAACGCTGAACAGTACGCTTCCCTGGCCGACATAATCGCCCTGCGACACGTTTTTTGCAACAACAATTCCGCTGACGTTTGCCGTAATATCCATTAAAGGCGATACTTCGCCCGACTGTTCGACGAGCGAAATCTGCTCGTCGGAAAGCTTCCACCGGCGAAGTTTTTCGCGTGCCGCATTGAGCAGGGCCGGCTGCGTGTCCCCGAGTTTCGCGGCTTCCAGCAGTTCCTGCTGCGCGTTTTGCAAATCGGGAGAATAGATGCTTGCAATGACCTGGCCGGGACGGACGGACTCGCCGGTGAAGTTCACCAGCAACCGTTCGATTCTCCCGCCGATATGCGAAACCTGCGAACGGACAAGGCGTTCATCAGGCCGTATCGTTCCGTAGAGGCGAATTTCCTTGACCGGATTACCTTTGCGGACAAGGGTTGTCTGTATATCGGCCAGGGCGGCCGCCTCGTCCGACAGCAGGAGGGCGTCGGGATCGACGGCGCCATCTGCCGCCGACGAAGCTTTTTTCAGCGGAATCAGATCCATGGCGCATAAAGGACATTTACCGGGCTTGTCCTGCCTGATTTGCGGGTGCATGGAGCATGTCCACACTTGCGACGCATCTTCCGCCTGATCGCGGTTATGTGCGGTCTGCCTGTCATCGGCATCCGGCGTTCCGATTATCAAACGGCCCAGAATTAGCCCTGCCGCAAGGGCTACTCCCATACGCAGACAGGAGTTCTTAAATATTGTTTTTGTATTCATTTGTAATTTTTTTTATTGTTCCACATCTTTTGATGAAATCATTTTTTGAACCGTTGCAACCATTGTATTATAATCGGCAATGGCTTCCGATTCCTTCAGACGGTAATCCGACAGCTGGCGCTGCACCTGTATAATGCTGCTCAAGTCGCTTTTGCCGGAAGCAAATTCCTGCACAAGCAAATCGTATGCAGTACGTGCAAGCGCGGCCTGCCTGCGGTAAAGCAGGATTTTACGTTCCGCGTCGTCCAGTTCATGCCTGACGCGGTACAACTCGGCTTCCATCCTGTTAAACGCCTCGTCGTACCGCGCCCGGGCTGCCTGTTGCTGAAACTGCGCTTCCTTTCGCGCCGCCCTGTATTTATTTCTGTAAACCGGAATCGTAACGGACAGCATGGGCATGAACATATCTTTACCGTCCATGGCGCTGTTCGCCGCCATGTCCATGTCCGATATACCGGTTGCCGTATTTCTGTTGCCGATCAGCATATATTGCAGGCCGATTCCAAACATGGGATAACCCATCTTCCGACTCATTTCTTCTTTAGCCTCGTATGCCGCCGATTCTTCCCTAATCATACCCAGCGAAGGATTCTGCGCTGCAATCATCTGCATTGCAATATCAATATCAAGCAGGTATGGCGTCAGCGCAAACGTATCCGGTACGGCAACTTCGTTTTTTGCCGGACAGTTCAGCAATGCGTTGAAGCGCGCTTTTTCAGCGTTCATCTCCGACCGGATACTTTCCGAACTGTTTTCCAGCTCTGCAAGTTCGAGCCGGATGCGGAGAATTCCCGACAGTCCTCCCTGAGAGGACGTCATCGCCATACTGCCGGAACTTACGTTCATCGTGGACATTGTATTAGCCGTCGATTGCGTCTCTCCGGATTTTCCCGTATTCATCATCCCGGACATGCTTCCTCCGGTCGAAAGATTCCCGGTTTTATCAGATATAGCATTGGCTGCATCACCGGACATCGAATAACTTTCTCCGGAAACGGCAACCTCGCCGGCGGCGCCTCCGGATGAAAATCTGCGCAGGGCAAGCGTTTCCAGCTGCCTTAACAGTTCGATATTTTCCCGATTATTTTTCAACCGTTGCTGTAAACGATTTAAAACATACCATTGCCTGTAAATGTCCAGGAACAGATTGTCGCGTGTTTCCCTGAACTGTTCGAATGACATATGAGCCATGTGTTGAGTTTCCGTCCGCGCCGCTTTTTTAACGCCGAACCATGGAAACATCTGCATCAACTGAATCTGTGCAATCTGGCGCCCGTCGATAATATCCATCGGTTTAAGAAAAAATCCCGCATCCAGACGCGGATCTTCATAAGCGCCCGCCTGTGGAATCCTTTGCAACGCTACTTCATAATCATGAAACGCTGCCATTACCGAAGGATTATTTCTCGCCGCCATTTCAAGATAATAATTCAGGGAATCCTGTGCGGAAACAGCAAGCAGCGTAGCGAAACCGGCAAATAATATAATCATTAATCTTTTCATAATTTCCGAATTTTCAATTTAACTTAAGTCCCGTTATCATTTCCAAAATCACTTTCAACTGATAAATTTTTTAACCCGGTTTCCCTCCACCAGCATTGCAGCACCGGCACGACAAACATTGTCATGGATTGAATCAGCATACCTCCAAACGTCGGTATTGCCATCGGCACCATAATATCCGCGCCTTTTCCGGTCGACGTCAGGACGGGCAACAGCGCAATCAGTGTAGTAGCCGTAGTCATTGCCGCGGGGCGTACCCGTCGCAGTCCGGCGAAAACAACCGCTTCACGGATTTCCGCTTTTGTCCGCGGGTTTTGTTTCCGGAACGTATCATGAATATACGTCCCCATTAACACGCCATCGTCGGTCGCAATGCCGAAGAGAGCGATGAATCCTACCCAAACGGCAATGCTGAGGTTGATGGGGTGCATCTGAAACAAATCGCGCATATTTTCCCCCGCGACGGAAAAGTTCATAAACCACGGTTGTCCGTAGAGCCACAACAGAATAAATCCGCCCGCAAAAGCGACGAACACTCCCGAAAAATGAATCAGCGAAGCCGTTACGGTTTTGAACTGGAAATAAAGAATCAGCAGTATCAGTATCAAACACAACGGGATGATGAGCATCAGTCGTTTTGCCGCGTGCTCCTGCTGTTCATAATTACCTGCAAATTTATACGACACTCCGGCAGGCAGTTTGATCTCGCCCGACTGAATTTTCGCTTTCAGTAATTTATCTGCTTCATATACGACATCTACTTCGGCGCGTCCTTCCGCTTTGTCGAATATGACATAACCGGTTAGGAAGGTATTTTCGCTTTGTATCATCTGTGCGCCTCTGGTATATTCAATGTCTGCTATTTCGCCAAGTGGTATCCGGACGCCCGTCGGCGCAGGAATGATAAGTTTTGAAAGTGCATCGGGATTATCCCGCAACTCCCGCGGATAACGGAGGCGCACGGGAAAACGCTCGCGTCCTTCAACGGTAGAAGTCAGCGTCATGCCGCCGACTGCCGAGCCGATTACTTCCTGCAGATCGGCGACTGTAATCCCATACCTCGCCATATTATACCGGTTCAGCTTAATCTCAATATAAGGCACTCCGACAGCCCGATCGTAAAACACGGTGGAAGGCAGAATAGACGGCGCTTCTTTTAATGCCGCCTCAAGCGCTATCCCGCCCTGTTCGATGCTTTCCGGATCAGGCCCCGACACTTTCAGTCCCATCGGCGCGCGCATGCCGGTCGAGAGCATCACCAGACGCGCCTCTATGGGCTGCAATTTAGGCGACGAAGTAAGCCCGGCGACATGGGAGACATTTACGATTTCCTGCCAGATGTCGTCCGTATTTTTTATTCCCGACCGCCATTGACGGAAATAATTGCCTCGTTTATCGGAAATGAGACTGTCGGTGGAAACCAGTCTGAAACCATTGTCAGGATGGTAAACGGAACCGCCTGTCAGTAAAAATTCGCCTTTCCCATTCACCTTAAACCGTTGCCGGCGTCCGTTTTTATCAAGAATATATTCCGGACGGTAGTTGACTGTATTCTCAAACATTTGCGACGGAGCCGGGTCGAGCGCTGAATTAACGCGTCCCCATTTTCCTACCGTAAGCTCTACTTCGGGAATTGCGCTTATCCGTTTATCCAGTATTTCGATGTAACGCAGATTTTGTTCGATCCCGGTATGCGGCATACTCGTAGGCATCAACAGGAAAGAACCTTCGTTCAGGCTTGGCATAAACTCCTGCCCCATATTACGCCATATAAAAATTCCGGCCGCAAGTACGCCCGCAGGAACGAGCATAAACTTCCAGCGATTATTCAGGCACCACCTCAAAATCCGCTCGTAAAACACGACTAACGACCACAAAACACTCAATATAACGCCAATGGTAAGCACAACGAATATAAGGTTCACGGTCATGCCTGCTTCCGTACCTGCCGGCAACCATTCGGAGGTCAGGTAATAAACCGTTATCAACAAGGCAATGCCGATATTCGAGAACGTATGCATTCCCGGTTTTTTCCAAAGACGCCCGATAAGATTATTAATTCCGAAAAGCGTCAGTCCCAATGCAGGGATGATTCCGGTAATAGCAAACAGGACGATACCTCCCGAAACTAAGATCCAGTTTCCTGCAATACGTATTTTTTGGGAACCGATACGGATAGAAAAAACATAATAGGCAATGGTTGGTAATACGGCAAAACCGAGAATAAATGCGGACACAAGCGCGAACGTCTTTGTATAGGCCAGCGGACCGAACAATTTTCCTTCCTGCGCCTGCATGGCGAATACAGGCAGGAAACTGACTACGGTCGTTAACATTCCGGTGGTCAATGCTCCGGCAACCTCTTCCACGCTTTGTCCGATAACATTTACCAACGCCTTGCCTTTGGGTTTTTCGGGGAATTGATTCGTGTTCCGGATGATGTTTTCCACAATAACCACGCCCACGTCAACCATTACGCCGATAGCAATGGCAATGCCGGACAGAGCAACGATATCGGCATTCACCCCGGTGTAACGCATAATAATAAAAGCGGCAAGCACGGCTACCGGCAGAATGCCCGAAATAATGACGGAGGCACGCAGGTTCAGCACCAAAACTATAACAACAATGATACAAATCAATATTTCGTGCGTCAAAGCTGTTTCAAGTGTTCCGATAGTTTCACGAATCAGCCCCGTGCGGTCATAAAAAGGAACGATGCTCACTTTCGATACGGTTCCGTCGGCAAGCGTTTTCTGGGGAAGTCCGGCGTCCGTTTCGGCAATCTTCGCTTTCACATTGTCAATCACTTGCAGAGGATTTGAACCGTAACGGGCAACGACGACGCCACCGACAGCTTCCACACCTTCTTTGTCTAATCCGCCGCGCCGTGTGGCAGGCCCGATATTAACGAAAGCCACATCTTTGATTCGCACGGGAACACCATTATTTACCGCCACCACCGATTCTTCCAGATCGGATACACTACGGATATACCCCAAACCCCGCACAAGGTATTCTACCTTGTTCAATTCAATTGTTTCCGCACTAATATCAAGGTTACTCTTCTGAATAGCCTCCATTACGTCCATAATAGAGACGTCAAAAGCCTTCATTGCATCGGGATTGATTTCTACCTGATATTCCTTCACAAAACCGCCTGTAGAAGCGACTTCCGAAACACCTTCCGCCGCCGACAGGGTATATTTCACATAAAAATCCTGTATGGTACGTAATTCGTCGGGATCCCATCCTCCGGCAGGTTTGCCGGTTTTGGGGTCGCGCCCTTCGAGTGTGTACCAGAATATCTGTCCGAGCGCCGTAGCATCAGGCCCCAATGACGGCTGTATGCCCTCCGGCAACATTCCTGCCGGAAGCGAATTTAACTTTTCGAGGATACGGGAACGGCTCCAATAAAATTCCACATCATCATCGAAAATAACATAGATGAACGACATGCCGAACATCGAAGTGCTGCGTATCGTTTTCACGCCAGAAATGCCAAGCAGTGACGTAGTAAGCGGATAAGTAATCTGCTCCTGAATATCTTTCGGCGAACGCCCCATCCATTCGGTAGCCACGATTTGTTGGTTGTCGCCAATATCGGGAATAGCGTCGACCGGAACGGGATCGACCGGCAGGAAGCCTCCGTGCCAGCCGAAAGGAGCAACCGAAACGCCCCACAGGATTATCATAACGCATAGTAACAGGGTTATAAACCTGTTGTTAAGAAAATAAGCTACTATTTTAGTAAACATGTTTAAATCTGAATTTATACTTTAATTGGATATAACATATACACACAAATGCAAGCATCTGCCCACATGAATTTCATGCGGAAACAAACGGCCTGTGACCGGCTACAAAAATCGTCGCCGGCGATAAATTCAAATTCTAAAAATGCATATCTGCGTCAGAAGATCTATGCCGGACGCAGAAAAACTTCCGGGAGGGAAAATAATTTGGCAATCTAAAGTTGCAAGTATTTTATCTAATTGCAATACATGTGTCTGCACGAATATAAACGGCGTTATCACCATATTCGACTTGAACACGGTTACGGCAGATGGCGTTCGATAATCGTCCGTTGCTATAGCTAATATTTTGTCCGAACAGCAAGAAGCGTCACTGTCAGGCAAATATCCGAAAGTAATTGCGGAAATATGATGCGGTCGGTCTGCACATTCGTTCACCTCGTTCCCACAACAGCACATGCCGGTCGCATTGCCGTACATATTGACCGAAGCAATACGCCCACTGCAATAATGAACGGCAAACGACAAATGAAACGCCATTAATATCGCCATCAAAAGCAAGAACAAAGATACGACTTTTTTCATCATCAACATCCGAATCAAATAGTGTGATTATGAAATGTCCGGCTATTTGCAGGCCGGACATTTCGATATATCTGTTTTAAAAACCGGCTTCGAGTTTATTCAGTTCTTCATCCGTTGCGAAGCCATTGGTTTTGATGACAATGCGATGGCGGAATGTGGCCGATTCGCCTCGTTTCAGCACCAATTGGAACAACGGATCCGAAGAATTAAAAGACTTGCTGCCTAAATTATTGTGCGCAAAAAGTCCATATCCTCTGGCATGTGAATGAGCAGGGTATCCCGGGTTGTCCACATGATCAATGATGGCAAGCGTGATTTTCTCACCGTCTTTTTCTGCGGAGAGGCTGACCCAATGGGCGGGCTTGCCCCATACGCCCTTTTCCGTTTCCTGTCCTTCGCTGTTACGATAGTGACCGTTGACGCCTTCGTTGTTCATCTCAGGGACGGAAGTCGGGTTGCCTGCTGCATCAAGGAAGATAGCCGGACCGGTCGAAGGCTCTTCAAAAGCGCGATCCACGCGTATGCCGATCAATCCTTCCTTGCTGTCGGCAAAGACGACCGTATCCTGCTGCGCGGTGAGCGTTGTTATATGATCAATGATGCGCCAGTCGCCCTTACCACTGAAAATGTAGCTCACTACTTCCTTGAGCAGTACGGCGCCCTGATAATCGACCCAGTCACATTCCACAGCCAGTTCGCCCCGTTCCGTACCGCTTTCGGCTTTCGTAATGCGGCGGTGGCGAATGGAGCCGTAATTCGGTTTCCGATCTGCAGGTATTGCGAAAGAGTTGTTCCAGAAATCCAGGCCGTTGATGTCACCATAGTTGAACCACATGCCGACATGGTGCGGATGATCTATACGTTCGCCCTGACGCGGATCGCGCGGGAAACCCCGTACGACGGTCGTTCCTTTCGCTGTATAGAGAGGGTAAAGAACAGGTTTTTCCAAATCATTGGGGTAAAGATATGAAGTGAAAAGTTTACCGCCATATAGCACATCCACCTTGGTATTATCCTCATCAACGACAAGTTTGATGGAGTTTTCCTCACATCCCTGTAACGATAAACAGGTTGCCACAGCAAAACATGCTGTACAAAATAACAATAATTTATTCATCGCATTAAAATTAAATTTTTTCAGGTAAAACGAATGGCATGCGGTATTCGCGCGTCCGCATACGGTTTGCATCTTCGTCGCCTATAAACTGTTCGGCAACAGGGTCGAAATCCAGTTGGCGGCCAAGCCGATAAGAGATGTTTCCCAGATGCGCCAGCGCCGACGAAAGATGTCCCGTCTCGACGGGAGCGTTCTGCAAACTCATGTCACGGGCGCGGATGGCGTCAATCCAGTTTTCGATATGAAGCGTCATCTCGCCCCGTTCGGAACGCGACGGCCCCTTTTCACGCTTCTCGCCAAGATATGTTTCGTATGTATCATAGCCTTTCACAACCAGATAGCCCTTATCGCCGTAGAAAATATTGCCTACGCCCGCACCGTCCTCAAGATTGGTACACCAATTGCGCACTTCAAACTGAATGATTTTCCTTTCTTTCGGATAATGATAGATGGACGTTTGTATTTCAGGCACTTCCTTGCAGTCGTCCCAAAGGAATTTTCCTCCCATGGAGGTAATGCGTTCGGGCAGTCCGACATTCAAGCCCCACATGCAGAGGTCTGTCTCATGGATGCCCTGGTTGCCGACGTCTCCGTTTCCGTAATTCCAGTGCCAGTGCCAGTTGTAATGTACCAGATTGTGCGTGAATGGTACCATCGGAGCCGGCCCGCACCACAAGTCGTAATCCAATCCCTCAGGTATCTTCGAAATGCCCTTGTTGCCGATGTCGGGACGCCAGCGATAAACCAGGCCGCGCGCCATGTAAACCCGGCCAATCAGTCCGTCACGCAAATGCTGCATGGCTTCGCGGATAGCGACCGAACTGCGTAATTGTACGCCGTGCTGCACAATTCGGTTGTACTTGTAGGCGGCTTCAATCATCTTTCGGCCTTCGTAAATATTGTGCGTAGCGGGCTTTTCGACATACGCGTCTTTTCCGGCCTGGCAGGCGAGAATCACCTGCAGGGCATGCCAGTGATTGGGCGTTGCAAGCGTGACGGCGTCAACGTCCTTACGTTCGTACAGTTTGCGAAAATCCTGTTCGATAGCAACCTTTTGGTTGTACTTCTCCTCGAAACTCTTGGCGCTTCCTTTCAAAATCACCATATCGGGGTCGCAAAGCGCCGCCACAGTAGCGTTTTTCTGTTTCATCACCTCTGCGATGTGCGTTTTGCCCCGTCCGTTAACGCCCAGCACGGCAACACGGACACGGTCGTTTGCTCCGAACGCTTCTTTGGGGATAACCGTCGGTTGACCGATTTTATTCATAACCTCACTTCCAAATGCTGCCGGTGTAACCACCGAAGCCACGGCGCCTGCTGCGGCTGCCGATAAAAATTCTCTTCTTGATTTGTCCATAACCATCTTATTATTGATATTAAATTCGCTTCCAAAGAATACAGGTTTACTCGCTTAGGCAGTGGATATTTAGCAATTGAATACCGCTTGCTTTAATTGTTTTTCCAACATACTGTTATACGGTTAATCGTGCGCCAAAGTAAAGAATATATTTGATACCCGCCAAATAATTAACGTTTTTTATTTCAAACACGCTACAATCGTATAAATTTATAACTCTATAACAGTTCTTTTCGCGGCTTCAATATCTTCCCGAACAAAATTACGTTTTAAGCGACCGAAATCAGTATGCCGCAAAATCAATCACGCATACGTGCCGGTAAACCGGATGTGCGGTTATTGCTACTCCGCAGTGAGTGAAGGACGGGTTCATCAGGTTTAGCCGGTGTCCTCGCGAAGGTATCCCGTCGTCTATCAGGAATCGAATCACGATTGCGCGGGCTTCCCGGCCTCCGTAGCTGATGTTTTCCGCCATTTTCATATACCGGTCGCCGCTGAAATGCATAATCCGGTCTTTTATTGTGCGGCCGTCTGCACAGACATGTCCCGTGGCGCCGGTTTTCGCCTGTTCTGCCGCCAGCAGTCCGGCCGCACGGCAAAGGTTTTCATCAGGCATCAATGCTGTCGTCGCCGCGGCCTTTTCCAATGCCGCGATACAGGCTTCCAAGGCGGCACGCCCCTCGCGTGTACGAACGGGACGCGCTCCGGGCCGTTCAATGATCTTTCCGCTGTAATATCGCCTCTCCCGCTTTAGGTAATTCGCATAGGCCTTCGGATTTGTCCGGACTTTGTTTATCTCATGAATCACGGCTTTTCCCGTTTCCGACAAATACGGCTCGTTTCGTGCGCTGTGGAGGGATTCAGGCCATGCCGGTTCCCAGCCCGGCATACTGCGACACGAGACGGCCATTACGGATGCAAGAGACAGGCTGAAAAAAAAGCCGTATAGAATTTTCATTTTCTTTTTCGGTGGAAAATCGTTTTGAAAAGTTTTGCCTATCCGAAGAAAGGATATGATTTTACCAAATCAAATTCCTTTTCCAGCAAAGCCGTTTCTTCCCGGCTTAAGGAGGGGCTGGCCAGTATTTCTTCGATATGATCGACGGCGAAGAAGAAACTCTTGAAATCGCCGGGGGGAATCAGTATGTCCGGCCCGAGTTGAAGCGAATATTTGAGGGCGGCCAGCGCCAGCGGTTTGTCCGTGAACGTGTCGATCGGCTTGCACCAGGCTTTCGGATAAGCGGAATTTTCACGTTCGGAGCCGTCTTTCCAGTGGCGGTGAATCAGTGGCTTGATGGCCAGCAAGCCGGCTCCGCGCCGGGCGACTTCCTTGCACAGGCCCGTGCCCATGCCGCTGTATTTATTCATCATCCAGTTGAGCGGAAACATGACCGTGTCGAAATCGTACAGTTCCAGGGCTTTCAAGGCTATTTCTTCCGAATGGGCCGTAATGCCGAGCTTGCGTACCTGCCCTTCCTCCCGGGCTTTGATCATCAGTTTCATCACCCCGTCCGGGCCAAAGGCGCGGTCTATATCTTCCTGCTTCGACAGGCCGTGCATCTGGTAGACGTCGAAATAGTCGGTATGCAATAGCTCCAGAGAACGTTCAAAGTCTTTTTTCGCCTCTTCGTATAGCCGCTGTCCGGTTTTGCAGGCGAGGTAAACGTTTTTACGGAAGGATTTCAGGGAGTTGCCTAACTTTTCCTGTGCATCCTGATAGCCGGGCGCCACGTCGAAATAATTGATTCCCCGGTCGATTGCCCAGGCTACATAATTGTTGGAAGCGGCCTGTCCGTCGCTCATCGACACAATGCCGCCATATCCTACAGGAAAAACTTCGAATCCCGTTTTCCCCAGTTTCCGCTTGATTTCTGTCATTCGTTTCTGTTCCCTGCCGAATGTTCCGGATACGCTACCCATGCTGCCCAGAACGGTGACCGCTGTTGTTTTTTTGATAAAATTTCGCCTTTCCATTTTTACATATTATTAATAATGTGGAGGCAAATGTAGGAATTATTTATGAGAAGAGAATAATTTTTCAACAAATGGGTTAATTCTTTTTTGGTTCTATAACGTTTTGTATGGATACTGCAAGCAGAATAGCACCCTTCATTGCGGGCTTAACCCGCAATCTCCACGTTATACTGCGCACGGCCCGGTTTTGTGCATGACAGGCTGACACCGGAAGGTGTCCGAAGTGGATAACCCCGGATGCAATCCGGAGAGAAACGTCCCTCTTTTTCCTCAACCCTATACCTTAGATTTGCACATTATAAAGAAAATGAAAAGAAGTAGCTTTGTGATGTTAAAAAGGAGTAAAAACATAAAATTCAAAAAGAAAGGAAACCGGTCGGCGACCTGTAACTCCGTACAGGAAAGACCTGTACCGCTATTTAGGGCCGGCTGGTTTTTTCTTGAAATAAAGAACCTGAATAAGAATTTAACCTGTATTGTTAAGGTACTCAGGTTTATTTCATGCCCCTTCTTTTCTTTTTTGAGTTTTCAAATGACAAAAGTATGAAAAAGTTAGTAATTGGCATTGATATGAGTAAAGAAAAATTGGATTTGCGCCTTCATCCGGAAGGCAAACCGGTATTGGAATGGGAAGTGAAAAGCAGTACACCGGCCATTCGAAGTTCCCTCCGGGATGTCCTGAAGCGTTACGGGCAGGAAGCTGCGGAAGTATTGATTTGCGCTGAGTACACGGGGCAGTACGGTTATCCGCTTGGCTGTGCCTGCGAAGAATTACGCATCGACCTGTGGATGGAAAATGCGACGCAGATAAAACATTCATCAGGACTTAACCGCGGCAAGAACGACAAACTGGACGCCCGTAAAACAGCCGCATACGCGATTCGTTTTCAGGATAAAGTCCGTCTGTTTTCCCTGCCGGAAAAGCACCTGGCAACCTTGAAACAGCTTGTCGGCGAACGCGATATGTACATGTGTGATAATGGTAAATATCAGGGACAGCTTACCGATCAGAAGTGGTTTATGAACCCGAATGATTATCAGGACAAAGCCCGGCGTATGGACCGGGTGCTGAAGGAACTGGAGGTAGCTATCGGTGAAATTGAAGTCAAAATTCAGGAACTGATAGACAGCGATAAAGTGCTGAAGCGTCAGCACGAATTACTGCTTTCCGTAGACGGGGCAGGCGAAAGAACCGCTGTCAAGATGATTGTAGAAACCAGCGCATTCCGTGATTTTGACAGTGCACGCAAGTTCTGCTGCCATGCCGGGGTTGCTCCGTTCAGGTATGATTCCGGCTCATCGGTACGCTCCCGGTCTAAAGTCTCCAACCGGGCAGACAAAAGTATTAAAGCTCTTTTGCACATGGCTGCCCTGAGCGCTGCAATCAGGATGAAAGGAGAATTAAATGACTGTTATCTCCG
>JAISEJ010000050.1 GCA_031264155.1 Tannerella sp.
ATGGCGGCAAATTATCGTCAAATGAAAATTGCGGGTTGAAAACAGGCTTAAATTCGGTTAAATCTTTATTTACTATATAAAAACGCTCCTTATGACTGTGGGAGTCGAGACATACAAACCGATTGTCGGAAATCCATTGAGGTTCATTAATATAAACGTTATCAGTCATATCTTGGGAAAAACGGATTTCATTTATTAATGTGTTCAGTTCCCTGTCGTATTGCATCCATTGTCGAGATGTAATGCCATACGCCCAAACAGAATTTTTGTCTATGGAAGGAGTAACGTGTCTTACAGACAAAAGTTCGCCTGGACCATTGCCCTTGCTTATGCCTAATCCTTTGTATAGATTGTTTTTGACATCAAATTTGTGTACGAGGGAATCAAGAGAAGCATCAACCACATATAAAACAGTGTCTATTTGTGTTAAACGCGTCGGTTTACCAATAAAAGTATCATTCACTATATTACTTGTAAGGTACTGTACATTTTGGAATGATTTGTCATTGAATGAATAGGCATCTGTAATCTTGATCAAATCGGTTGACTGGCATCCGAATAATAAAAAGATGCTTAAAAGCCAATGCAGATTGAAGGAAAATTTGTTTTTTATAAGCATAATCTGAATCTAATGAAAAATTTAAAAGGTGCCCAAAAAGATTATTATAATAAAGACTTTTCGGACACCTTATTAAGTTATAAGCGAACGCTATTCAGAATGTTTTCCGCATTGTCGACCGCATTGTCGTTTTCGTTATAAATCCCGATAAGATATTTTCCTTTCCATAAGCATGGAATATCTCCGTTATAACGGTCTTTTATCAGTAATTGTCCTTGTTTGAAATCAAGCGGTTGTTTTGAAAATGTGAAATACTTATTGAGTATTTCTTTTGCCGCACCGTCGTTTCCTGCGTCTATTACAAAAAGCTGATAAATCAAATCTCCCTGTTTATATTGACAGACATATACTTTGTTAAGAAATTCGTGACCTATATAATTGGATGTTATATAAACTTCCGAATGTGGAATTTTATTTTTTTCGGGAAATGTTCCGATAATTGCCGGATATGATGCGTCGGGTTCTGCCTTAGTGGCTATAGCTTCAGCTATAATCTGCATAGCTTTACTTGTTTCCGCCTCCGATTGGTTGCTCCTGATTTTAACATACAGCGGGCCGGCGAAGAAGAACAAACTGCCGTTATCACCGTGAGCCTCACCCCCTATCTTATAAAATGTAAGATCGGAAGAACGCTCCGAGGCATACATGCCGAAAGCATCTTTGGGTGTGGCATGGCGATATACTTGTATAGTTATGTAATCTTCTCCCTGATTATAGTCGCAGGTTGTCATCTCTCGAAATCCGTTTTCGATGAATAACGGAGCAGCTCCGTTAATCCGGTCAAACAGATTGTCGGGATCGAAAACCTCCTTCGATTCGGCCTTCTTCCAGCCATTAACATCTGGAAGCCACGATATTATCTCATCTGGCGTTTGCGCCGTAACGACCATTGGCAAAAAAAGAAAAACACATATTATATAGCATATATACTTCATAAGATTCATTTATTCGTCGTGAGTATTATGCTAAAAATATATCAGGTATCTCCATGACAGGTTTTATTGCCGCAATCTTTTGTCCTACGTTAAATCCGGAAGGACATGTTACTTTACATTTGTTTTTACAACTGTCGCATATATTTTCGGATAATTTGAGTTCCACTAATGTTTCTTTGGATAATTGTGCATATTTATATCCGTAAGTATACATATAAGCTCTCATCATATCCGGTATCGGGAGGTGTTCGGGACATTGTTTGACACATTGCCCGCATTGCTGGCAATAAAGCATTTCTTTGTCACGAAGTGATGCAAGATAATTACTTTCTTCGCCGCTCAATTCCGGTGATTTAACGGCGGCCAGACATTCGTCAAGTTCATCGTAATTGGTAAATCCCGGTATGATAGTTGTTATATGCTTATTCTGCCATACCCATTTGAGACAAGCCTGTGCGTTAATTTTCTTTTTGCCGCCGGCATCTTCCACTCCACCAGTCATCGTTTTCATTGCTACGAAGCCAATACCGGCATTCACAGCGCGTTCAATTGCAACATCCGTTTCCGGGAGATTTTTCATTTTGAAATTATAACTCAGCAAAACTACATCATAGATTCCCATTTCAACAACCGCATCCAATTGTTCCGGTTTGTTGGCATGGGTAGAGATGCCTAAAAATTTAGCTTTGCCTGATTCCTTTACTTTCTTAAATACATCAATCACGCGTTGATCTTTGATCTCCTCTATGCCAGAAATAGCATGGATATAAAAAATATCAACATAATCCATTTTCAGGCGTTTAAGGCTTACGTCCACCTGTTCCATAAATTTTTTTTCAAAATCCTCATGCAGAGGGTAATCGAATTTGACCTTTGAAGCAATAACATACGAGTCGCGAGGTTTTCCTTCAAAGAAAACGCCCAGCATTTCCTCGTTTCTTCCACCTTGATAACCGTTAGCGGTGTCAAAATGTATTATACCGGAATTAAACGCGGTTCTTACAACGCTTGGGTTATCTGCGCGCATTACGCCCATGCTTAGTATGGGTAATTGCAATCCTGTGCGTCCCAATGTACGTACGGGCATCTTGATCCGCTCCTGCATGGCGGATTCTACTGATAGATTCGCTCCTGCGGCTTTTACGCCTGCGGGGAAAAACGCTGCTCCTGCTCCTGCAGTAGCGGTCATACGAATGAATTTTCTACGATTGATAGCTGTCTGTTTCATTTTGTACGTTAATTTAATGTTTATATTAAAAAAAATAGAATTAATAACGTCGCAAATGTAGTTATTATTTATGAAAAAAGCACTTTCCGACTAGCAGAAAATGCTTTTAAAAATATAATAAAAAACGTAAAAAGTGTTGTTAATTGCTGCCGTTCATGATTTTATCCATTTCTTCGAATTTATCATCCATTCCCAGGTTATAATAAATACTGCGCAAAGCTATTTTATTATCCGATGCATCCGGGTTTAACTGAAATGCTTTTTCAAAATAAGGAAGGGCCTTTCTGAATAGATCTTTTGCTTTCTCTTTTTCTTCGTTGTATTTTTTTACGTCTGAGATGTTATTTGCTTCGTCGAGCTGTGTCACGCCCTGATTAAAATAAATACGTCCGAGATTTGACTGGGTTTCTGCATTTTCACTATCCAGTTCTATTGCTTTCTTGAAAAATTCTTCCGCTTTTTCATAATCTTTAAGGCCAGATTCATATACACGTCCTGCTACATCATACAATTGAGCATTTGAAAGATCATTTTTTATGGCAGTATTTATGTATTCGATAGCCTTTTCATTCTGTTCGGTATTAATATAGAGACCGACAAGGTTCATTATAAAATACTCTTCTTTAGGAAAGATTGCCATTCCCTCTTCGAGCGTTTTTTGAAAATTAACGGAATCTTCCGAGAGCTTATATTCTTCGGCAAGGTATTGCAACATGTCATTTTTCTTGTAATCCAATTTACTTGCACGTTTTATCGCTTCAATCGCAAGCGCATGATCATTAAGTTGACTTGCTGCAATAGCAGCATAATAATTAGCTAAAATATAAATAGAGTCTACGCCTGCTTCCCCCGGCTTTTCACCTTCTTTCATTAGTTTGCTGTCGGCTATTTCAATATATTGATCGAAGAAATTGAGCGTTTTTCTATAATCTTTTTGATCAAAGAAATAAGCGCCTCCATTCAGATAATAAACCAGGTTGGCTTTAAGGGTTGACCTTATATCTTTTGTAAATTTAGGCTTAACTTTTCCCTTTACATCAGGTAAGTTATCCAGTTCATTAGCTTTTTTAAAGTACGGATATACATTTAATAAAGCATCATACATAACTGCCTCGTCAGGTTGCTGACCTAACAGCTGTTTTGTATTTTCGGCAGTAAACTGTAAATCTTCAATTTGTCCCGCCGTATACCAGGTTTTTGCGTCATTTTTTGTTTCATCATGTTCCAACGCGTCTTTGATTTTCGTTCTTGCTTCTGCGAAATTCGGTTTTGAATCTTTCGCCAATTTCAAAGCTTCCGAAACGGT
Organism: Tannerella sp.; assembly: GCA_031264155.1. Lineage (GTDB taxonomy): Bacteria > Bacteroidota > Bacteroidia > Bacteroidales > Tannerellaceae > Tannerella. The sequence continues at coordinate 4,089 of JAISEJ010000050.1, forward strand.
TTTCTTTTGTCCGAATGAAACGGACGCAATCAAGCACAGTCCAAGTGTTAATCCTAATTTTTTCATCTTCTTTGTAAGTAATTTGAAGTTAATAATTCTTATTCTAATTTATCAATATTTTCATCTTCGTCCGTATTATTAGTCGGCATAAAATCATCTTCGACTATACTATTATTGTCAATTATACCGTCTTCATCCGTACTTTCGGTTTCCATAGGCAGTCCTTTACCGGCAATTTTTTCTTCCTCTGTTTCCGAAATCACCTTGCAAACCGAAGCAATCTCATCACCTCTCTTATCCAGATTGATAAGTCTCACTCCCTGTGTTGCGCGTCCTATGACGTTCAAATTTACAACATTTATCCGAATTGTGATGCCAGACTTGTTAATTATCATTAAATCATTTTCGTCCGTAACGGATTTTATATCTACCAGGTTTCCTGTTTTTTCCGTTATATTAAGGGTTTTAACGCCCTTGCCACCACGGTTTGTCGTGCGGTAATCTTCTATTTTCGAACGCTTTCCGTAGCCTTTTTCCGATACAACAAGAATAGATTCCTTCTCCGGATTTTTTATACAGACCATGCCAATGATACAATCATCATTATCATCGAGCGTCATGCCGCGCACGCCGGTAGCCGTACGGCCCATAACGCGCACTTTACTTTCCCGGAAACGTATGGCACGACCATTCTTATTTGCGATTACCACGTCATTGTTTCCGTTAGTCATACGTACCTGGATCAGGCCGTCTCCTTCGCGTAGCGTGATGGCAAGCACGCCGTTCTGACGAGGACGCGAATATGCTTCCAGCAAAGTCTTCTTTATGACGCCTTGCTTCGTGCAGAACAATAAATAATGTGAATTAACAAATTCGGCGTCTGTCGTAAGTTTTTTTACACGTATGAAAGCATTTACGCAATCATCCGGATCAATATTAAGCAGGTTTTGTATCGCACGGCCTTTTGAGTTGCGCGTGCCTTCCGGTATTTCGTATACCCTTTTCCAGTAACATTTTCCTTTAGCCGTGAAGAAGATGAGCGTTGCATGCATGGATGCCGGATAGATGTATTCCACAAAATCTTCGTCGCGGGTATCGGAGCCTTTGGAGCCTACGCCGCCGCGCGCCTGTGTACGAAATTCGGAAAGAGGCGTACGCTTGATATATCCCAAATGAGAAAGCGTGATAATCATCTCATCGTCGGAATAGAAATCTTCCGGGTTCAACTCTTCCGATGCGTATACAATATCCGTTTTACGTTCATCCCCGTATTTGTCGATAATCTCCTGCAGTTCATCTTTTATTACTCCCATCAGGACTTCTTCATTTTCAAGTATTTCTTTTAAACGGGCAATAAGTTTTTCGATTTCTTCAAATTCGGCACGCAACTTATCCTGCTCCAATCCCGTCAACTGACGCAGACGCATCTCGACAATAGCGCGGGCCTGTATCTCCGACAATTCAAAACGGGCTATCAAATTGGATATAGCTTCCTGGGGACTGCTTGATTTCCTGATTATAGCAATCACTTCGTCAATATTATCAGATGCGATAATTAGCCCCTGTAATATATGAGAGCGTTCTTCGGCCTTTTTCAAATCATACTTCGTGCGGCGAACAACGACTTCTTTGCGGTGCTCAATAAAATGGCCGATCATGTCTCTAAGGTTCATCAGTCTCGGACGACCGTTTACAAGTGCGATGTTATTGACGCTGAAAGATGATTGCAGCGCCGTCATCTTGTATAATTTATTCAGTACGACGTTTGCATTCGCATCGCGCTTGACGTCAACCACAATTCGCATTCCACTGCGGTCGGATTCATCGTTTACGTTCGATATGCCTTCGATTCGCTTTTCGTTTACAAGGTCTGCGATATACTTGATAAGCTCTGCCTTGTTGACTAAATAAGGAATCTCGTTTATAACAATCTTGTCATGTGCGGACGTCGTTTCGATCTCGGCTTTCCCGCGCAGGATAATGCGTCCGCGTCCCGTTTCGAAAGCGTCTTTCACGCCTGCATATCCATAGATTGTTGCGCCCGTGGGGAAATCGGGAGCTTTGACATATTTCATCAAGCCTTCGACGTCAATCTCTCCGCGCGTATCGACATAAGCCTGACAGGCCTGCAATACTTCTCTCATGTTGTGGGGAGGCATGTTGGTCGCCATACCTACGGCTATTCCCGACGCTCCGTTTATCAAAAGATTGGGTATGCGCGTGGGTAAAACAATCGGTTCATGCAAAGTATCATCAAAGTTTAACTGAAAATCAACCGTATCCTTGTCTATGTCACGCAACATTTCCTCCGCCAGCTTGCTCAGGCGCGCTTCCGTGTAACGCATCGCCGCCGGACTGTCTCCGTCAACCGAACCGAAGTTCCCCTGCCCGTCAACAAGCATGTAACGCATCGACCATTTCTGCGCCAGGCGAACCATCGCAAGATAAACGGACGAATCGCCGTGCGGGTGATACTTACCTAAAACCTCGCCGACAATTCTCGCCGACTTTTTGTAAGGCTTATCGGAGTTATTACCTAATTCGTTCATTCCGAACAGGATGCGCCGGTGAACGGGTTTGAAGCCATCCCTGACGTCCGGGAGGGCGCGTGAGACAATAACGGACATTGAATAATCAATGTACGCGGATTTCATTTCATTATTAATATCAATCTTAATAATTCTGTCTTCAGTCATTTTTATATTTAATTAGTTTTACAATTTGTTCAGTTATAAGTATATATACTTCCTGATATTTTAAAAAAAGTGCACTAAAGTACTGCTTTTTTGCTTCACGGCAAAATCAAAAGGCGAAAAAAAAATAAACGTTTCTTCGGTTTTTTAACAAAATGTTGAAAATAAGGGAGGTATACACGGAATTATTTTTCAACATATTACATTTCAGAACTTTGCCGGAAAAGACAAGTGAATTGCTTCGAATCTTCGTGCCTTGCAAACACAGGATGACGTTTGGCGGGCTGCGTCGCTTTTTAGACGTATAATTATCCGTAGAAAATTATTTTTTTTTGCGAAGGATGCGTTCCGAACCGATTAAACAACATCCTTTTGACGGGAGATATGGTGACCGACAATCGGAATTTATCTCTAAAACACGTGTTTTTGTCTTTCAAACACGTGTCTCTATCATTAAAACACGTGTTTCTATCACTCAAACACGTGTTTCTATCACTCAAACACGTGTTTCTGTCACTCAAACACGTGTTTCTGTCATTCAAACACGTGTTTCTGTCATTCAAACACGTGTTTCTGTCACTCAAACACGTGTTTTTGTCACTCAAGCACGTGTTTTTGTCACTCAAGCACGTGTTTCTGTCATTCAAACACGTGTTTATATCACTCAAACACGTGTTTCTATCATTCAAACACGTGTTTCTATCACTCAAACACGTGTTTTTTTATTATAGACACGCATATAAATTATGTGAACTTATGTACACATATTAAATATTTATGTCTATAAATCAAAAAACTTGAGTTGCGATAAGGGTACGTAAATATTCTAAAAAGCAAAAATAAAAAAACGGTTATATATCGTTTACCGTTTTTTTCACAGTGCATTAACGGTTTAAACGACTGTTCGGAGACATATACTTTTCAAGTACAATATAATTATACTGTACAATATACAAAACCAAGTCACGCATAATATATATATTGTACGAGATATGATTTTCGGGCATGGCGTGCCATGCCCGTACACATGGCCTGCAACATTTGGCGCTTCGACTGTTTTGGAGGCTTTCGGTTGCTTAAAAACAGTTATTTGCGCGAAAAATGCAAATTTTGTTATCCGTTAAGATAAAATGTTATATCTTTGTAGCTCATAAACCGGAAATTAATTAAAGAATTAAAAAAATGACATCATCCTACTGGCAGGAAGAACTGGAAACGATAAGCGCCGACGGCTTGCGGAAACTGCAACTGGAAAGACTGCGCGAGACGATAACGCAGGCGGCGAACTCACCGTATTATAAAAAAGTGTTTGAGGAAAACGCGATTTCGGCAGAAAATATCAAGTCGCTCGAAGACGTGAAACGGTTGCCGTTTACGACGAAAGACGATTTAAGGGCTAATTATCCGTATGGTTTCGCGGCTGTACCGCTTCAAAAGTGTATTCGTGTTCATTCGTCGAGCGGTACGACCGGAAACCCTACCGTTGTGCTTCATTCCCGGAAAGACATTGACTTGTGGTCCGACCAGGTAGCGCGCTGCATGTATATGGTCGGGCTGCGCGACACGGATGTTTTCCAGAACACATCGGGCTATGGCATGTTTACCGGAGGACTTGGATTCCAGTATGGCGCGGAAAAGCTCGGCGCGCTGACGGTTCCGGCTGCTGCAGGCAATTCCAAACGACAGATAAAATTTATCATGGATTTCGGAACGACGGCGCTCCACATCATACCAAGTTACGCCACGCGCCTTGCCGAAATCTTCCAGGATATGAACATAAATCCGCGCACGGATACCAAACTGCGCGTCTTCTGCATGGGCGCCGAACCTCATTCCGAAGAGCAGCGCCTCCGCATTGAGAAACTTCTCGGCGTGAAAGCCTACAACTGTTTCGGCATGTCGGAGATGAACGGTCCCGGAGTGGCTTTCGAATGTACGGAACAAAAGGGCCTTCATATATGGGAGGATTACGTGATTGCGGAAATCATTGACCCGCTGACGCTGGAGCCTGTCCCCGACGGTGAAATCGGCGAACTGGTGCTTACGACGCTGCAACGGGAAGCGATGCCGCTTATACGTTACCGCACGCACGACCTTACGCGTTTCCTTCCCGGCCACTGTCCGTGCGGACGTACGCATCGCCGGATAGACCGCTTCAAAGGCCGCAGCGACGATATGATCATCTTGAAAGGCGTGAATATTTTCCCCGTGCAAATAGAGAAAATACTTATGGGTTTCGGTGAACTCGCCGGCAACTACCTTATCACGATAGAAACGGTAGGAAATAATGACGAAATGCTCATCGAAGTGGAACTTAGCGACCTGTTTACCGATAATTACGGAATACTCGAGCGTCTTAACCGGAAAATCGTGCGCCAGCTCAGGGACGAACTGCTTATAACGCCGCGCGTGAAACTGCTGTCCAAAGGTTCCTTGCCGGTTACGGAAGGAAAAGCCGTGCGCGTGAAAGACCTTCGGAAATTCTGACGGCCATCGGATGTGATTTTTTTTAACATTATAATATCCAAGTAATATGACTGTACATCAAATATCTGTTTTTTTGGAGAATAAATACGGCAAGCTGTGTGAGATTCTCGCTTTACTCGGAAACGAAAACATACATATTGTGGCTGCTACCGTTGCCGACACGTCGGAATACGGAATATTACGCCTTATCGTTACGGAGCCTGAAAGGGCCTATTCCATACTGAAGAAAAACAGCGTCAGCGCGAACCTTACGGATGTGCTGGCCATTGCTACCGATTCGGCGGCCGGCAGTTTTGCGAAAACGTTTACCTTTTTCACGCAGGCGGGACTGAGCGTCGAATACATGTATTGCTTCTCCCTCAACGGGCGCTCCATACTGATACTCCGCACGAATAACCGCGAGATGGCGCGCGAGGTGATACGCCGCCATGAGCTTGACTATATCTGCGAAAACGACCTTGTCAATCTGTAGAAATGAGAAATAATAATTTAAAAATAAATCAACAATGTTTGGAATAGATGACCCCGGAATATGGCTTGCGTACCTGCTGGCTTTATTGTGCCTCGCGTTTTCGCTGTGGTACGGAATTTCACGTTGGAATAAACAAGACGAAGACTGATTATGAATACATTAGGAATAGGCATTATCGTTATTATTTATATCTTTATCATCGCGTGGCTGGGATACCTCGGATATAAACGGACAAAAAACGCAAATGATTATCTGCTTGGCGGGCGTAAAACGAATCCCGTCATCATGGCGCTCTCCTATGGCGCGACGTTCATTTCCGCTTCGGCCATTGTCGGCTTCGGAGGCGTAGCGGCTACATTCGGCATGGGCATCCAGTGGCTTTGCCTGCTTAACATGTTCATGGGCGTTATCGTGGCTTTTATATTTTTCGGGAAACCGACAAGGCGAATCGGCGAAAAATATAATGCACATACGTTTCCGCAGTTCCTGGGCATACACTATGAATCCCGCCGCATACAGGTTTTCATCGCAGCGATAGTTTTTATCGGGATGCCGCTCTATACGGCCGTTGTGATGAAGGGAGCCGCCGTGTTCCTGGAGCAGATGTTCGACCTCGACTATCATCTCGCCCTGCTTATATTTACCCTCGTCGTAGCGGCTTACGTTATCCCGGGCGGAATAAAAAGCGTTATGTACACGGACGCTTTCCAGGCAGTCATCATGTTTTTATGCATGTTGTTCCTGCTGCTATGGTTTTATAATGTTATCGACATGAATTTTATAGATGCCAACAAAGCGCTGACGGGGATGGAGCATCTTGTCCCGGAAAGATTCAAGGCAATCGGTCATCAGGGATGGACGCGCATGCCGGTCACAGGCTCGGCGCAATGGTACACGCTTGTCACGTCGCTGATACTGGGCGTCGGCATAGGATGCCTGGCGCAGCCGCAGCTGACGGTACGCTTCATGATGGTAGAAAGTTCCAAGCAGCTGAACCGCGGGACGCTGATCGGCTGTATATTTATCATAATCACGGTCGGCGCAATATACCACGTGGGAGCGCTGTCGAACCTGTTTTTCGTAAAGACAACCGGAAATGTCGCCGCGGATGCCATAAAAGACATGGACAAGATTATTCCGCTTTTCATAAATGAAGCGATGCCGAAATGGTTCGGCGCCTTTTTCATGCTTTGTATCATATCGGCGAGCATGTCGACGTTAAGCGCGTTATTCCATACAATGGGTTCCGCGTTCGGTTCGGACATCTTCCCGAAGCTCGGCAAACGCAAAAATCCCAATTCATCCATGAGCGTTCGCATTGGAGTGCTCGTCTCAATCCTCGTGAGCTATATAATATGTTACACCCTGAGCGCCGGTATCATAGCAAGGGGGACGGCGCTGTTCATGGGCGTATGCGCGACAACGTTCCTGCCTGCCTATTTCTGCTCGCTCTACTGGAAAAAGGCAACGCGCCGGGGCGCCCTGGCCAGCCTCTATACGGGGTTCACGGTAAGCATGTTATGCATGTTGTTCCTTCACCGCGCCGAAGCTGCGCCTGTCGGGTTATGCCGTTTGCTTACAGGTAAAGACGTCCTTATAGACGTATTCCCGTGGTTCGCCATTGACCCGATTGTTTTTTCGTTGCCGCTTTCGGTCATTGCAATTATTGCAGTCAGCCTGTTGACGCAGCCTGAAAAATGATTCATTTACATATTTGATAAGATATGAAACGGTCAACAAAAAGACTTCTTTTTACCGGGTTTATCGTCGTATTCGTTATCGCCGCCGCCTGTGGCGCGTTGATTTACCATGTCCTGTACATGCCCGCCGTTTCATCTTCCGAAACAAAATATGTGTATATTGATGAAGATAACAGGGATTTCGGCCGTTTGTGCGAAGCGTTGCGCGATTCGGCGGGTTACAAAAACATAAAAGTGTTTGAAACTCTTGCAAGATTGTGGAAATATCCCGAAAACATGAAATCGGGACATTATGCAATCGAGCCAGGAATGAATAATCGTGCGCTGCTGAACATGCTGAGGCGCGGCCAGCAGACGCCCGTACGCCTGACATTTAACAGTGTCCGCCTGATAAGCGACCTCACCGAAAGGATTTCCGAACAGCTTATGCTGGATAATGATGATTTACTCATGCTTCTCAGCGACGAGGACTACTGCGAATCTATCGGCTTCAACACGGTAACGGTTAAGACAATGTTTATTCCCAATACGTATGAAGTGTACTGGAATATTTCCGCAGACAAGCTGATGGAACGAATGAAACGCGAGTATGAGGCTTTCTGGACGGATGATCGCCGCAGTAAGGCGGCCGATATGCGACTGTCGCCCGTTGAAGTATCAATACTTGCATCAATTGTGGAAGAAGAGACCGCCGTACCCGATGAATTGCCGGTAATAGCAGGCTTATACATCAACCGCTTAATAAAAGGCATACCGCTTCAGGCTGACCCTACGGTGAAATATGCAGTGGGCGATTTTTCATTAAGGCGTATCCTGAACACGCATCTTGCCGTGGATTCCCCATACAACACATACCTGTATGAAGGCTTGCCTCCAGGCCCCATACGCATACCTTCGGTAAGAAGCATAGATGCCGTACTGGATTATACGCATCACAATTATCTGTATATGTGTGCCAAAGAAGATTTCTCGGGACGGCACAATTTTGCAGTCACACTGAGCGAACATACCCGAAACGCCCAAAGATACCATGCCGCGCTTAACAGTAGGGGCATAAGATAGAAGAATTGAATCTTTACATCAGCATACTTTTTTATGAAACGAAATTTAATCATCTCAACTATTCTGTTATTGTTTTCATTTTCTGTGAACAGTCAGGAAAACAGGGCTGTGAATCCGGCTGTAATTGACGTGGAAAGCGGCCTGAAAAATCTTTCCCGCTTAAAAGTTTCCGATCTCGGCAAAACAATCCGTTACATTCCGTTGGAAACGCCAGAAGACGGTTTGATAGGTAAAAATCCGACAGTAAAAGTATTGAAAAATTATATCATAGTTGAATACAAAACCGTTCCTTCACAGGGCACCTGCCTGCTGTTCAGTAAAAAAGACGGACGTTTTATCGCTGAAATCGGACACGCCGGACAGGATCCGGAGGCATTTACCGACTGCTTCAGCTGGACGGATGAAAAGGAAGAATTTTTGTATTTTGAACGCAAGCCTGATCAATTGATAAAATATGATATGAAAGGGAATTTTTGCGGAAAAATAGTGTTCCCTTCTTCCGGACCGGCTTCCTATTATTTAATAACGGATTCGGAAATTATCGGATATTTTGACGCTTTTAACATGGCAAGCATGTCTTCGGGTCAATATTCCCTGGGTATTTTTGAAAAGAATGGCCGTTTGAAAGATACGATACCTTCCTTTTTTCCATATACAACACCATTCACGGATGATATATATCAAACCTATCTTTTATATGGAAAAACCATGTATAAATCTCTTGGAAGCTGGGTACGTGCAGGCGTTTTCATTTTTGAATATACTCAGGCAAGACAGATAAGACAAATCAATGCCTTACATGCGGCAAGAATATGGAAAAATAACGAAAACATTCGTTACAAACAGGATTTTATAGATACGGTCTATACGGTTTCCGGCAGTAAACTTATTCCATCTGTTGCTTTCAAGACAGGAAAATACCATTGGCCTGTACAGGAAAGAAGAAGTGAAAAGAATAATAGTGAACGGATTTTCATTTCGGATATTTCCGAAAATAACAGTTTTATCTTCTTTCAATGCATCCGGGGAATGTTTACCAGAGAAGTTTCTGTTTTATATAATGGCCTGTATGACAAAAAAACAGGCAAAACAAAACTCGGCATAAACGGGGATGGCATTGAAGATGACTTAACTCATTTCATGCCGTTCAAGCCTTTGGGGATGAGCACGTCGGGCGAGCTTGTTTCGTTTGTCGAAGTCTGGGAAGTGATGGAGTGGCTGGAAAAGCATCCCGAAGCAAAGAATAATAAAAGCCTTTCGTTTCTTAAAGAGCTGGATGAAGAGATGAATCCGGTTGTAATACTGATTGAATGACAAGACTTGCTCAGGCGGCAAGTGGAATTTACCGCAGAAAAGTTTGCGATTTTAATAAAGCATTTTGAATAACTAAAATCTATAAAGATGAAAAAGACAAGTACAATTTTGGCAATTATCCTGTCTGTAACGGCAGGATGCGGAGGGGGTAAACAATCCGCGACTACAAGTGATGATTTCATCACGGTTGATGTCACGGCAAAATATCCGAAAAAAGAGCTGATTCTCCAGGACTTTATGGATGTGGAATATATTCCGCTGGAAACGAATGATGATTTTCTTTGTCAGGGTCTGGTGCAGGCAATCGGCAGGGAAATCATATTAGTAAAAAACCGCGTCGACGATGGGGATATTTTTATCTTTGACAGGAATGGGAAAGCCATCAAAAAGATAAACCGCAAGGGGCAGGGCGGTGAGGAATATACATATATTTTAGGGATTGCCCTCGATGAAGATAACGGCGAAATGTTTGTCAACGACCATTATAAAAGAAAAATATTCGTGTATGATTTGGACGGGAATTTTAAACGGAGTTTCCAGCACAAAGATGATGCCATGTATATCAGGATATTCAATTTCGACCGGGAAAATTTAATTTGCGACGATGGCCAGTTTAGTGATGACGGGACGGCAAACAGGCTGTCATTCCGGATTATCTCCAAACTGGATGGAAGCGTTACCAAAGAAATTCAAATTCCATTTGAAAAAAAGATATTGACAGTGCTGATATTAAAAGACGAAGCAAGTAAAATGACTTATTCCGCAAGTCCCAGTCATCAACCCTTCATCCCTTCCTTTAACAGCTGGATACTGGTAGAGCCTTCGTCCGATACCCTGTACAGTTATTCGCCTGACCACCGTATGACGCCGTTTATTGCAAGAACTCCGCCAGTCCAATCCATGGATCCGGAAGTGTTTCTTTTTCCGAATATGATTACCGACCGTTATTACTTCATAGAAACAGTAAAAAAAGTATATGACTTCGGCAAACGACAGGGATTTCCGAGTACTGACCTGATGTACGACAGGCAGGAAAAGGCGATATTCAAATATACCGTGTACAATGACGATTATTCCGACAAAAGACCTGTATATATGAAATCGCAGCCTGTGAATGACGAAATCGCAACCTGGCAACGTATAGATGCCCACCGACTTGTTGAGGCTAATGATAAAGGTGAACTGAAAGGCCGGCTGAAAGAAATTGCCGCCGAACTGGACGAAGAATCCAATCCGGTCATCATGCTGGTCAAGCATAAGAAATAAAAAGTGCATCACTGAACCGGATTGCGACCGTCCGCAATGCTGACGGAAGGAATCTGGCCGGATTGCGACCGTCATCATTGATGACGGAGAGAATCTGGCTGGATTGCGACCGTCTTCAATGATGACGGAGGGAATCTGGCCGGATTGCGACCGTCAGCAATGCTGACGGAGAGAATCTGACCGGATTGCGACCGTCATCATTGATGACGGAGAGAATCAGATTCCGGTTTCGACCGGGTGGGATAAATTTTTTGTGTTACGCTAAATTTGCATTATCTTTGCGCATCAAAATTTTGAAAATTCATGGATAAAAAATTGTTTTTAGGTGATGAAGCCATTGCTCAGGCAGCGATCGACGCCGGATTGTCCGGTGTTTATTCCTATCCGGGAACCCCTTCGACCGAAATAACCGAGTATATACAGCAAAAAACAGCGGGAAGCAATATTCACAGCCGCTGGTGTGTGAACGAGAAAACAGCGATGGAAGCCGCCCTTGGCATGAGTTACGCCGGGAAACGCTCCCTGTGCTGCATGAAGCATGTAGGCCTTAACGTTGCAGCCGACTGCTTCATGAACGCAGCCATGAGCGGCATAAACGGCGGCATGATCATCCTTACGGCGGACGATCCATCCATGCACTCGTCGCAAAACGAACAGGATAATCGCATCTATGGCGATTTTGCCATGATACCGATGCTTGAACCATCGAGCCAGCAGGAAGCCTACGATATGACCCGCGAAGGCTTTGCGCTTTCGGAAAAGCTCGGCTATCCGATCCTTATGCGTATAACAACACGTATGGCTCACTCCCGTTCGGGCGTCATTACGCGTGAACCGGAAAGCCAGAATGAAATACATTTCCCGGAAGACAGCCGCGACCGGTATATTCTATTGCCCGCCCTGGCGCGCAAAAGATTCGGAAAGCTGCTCGAAGCGCAGGAAACGTTCGTCAGGACTTCCGAAGAATCGGCATACAACAAATATTTTGACGGACCGGACAAAAAACTTGGAATCATAACCACCGGCATCGCATTCAATTATTTGTCGGAAAACAACGCAAACGGCTTTGAACACCCTGTCTTAAAAATATGCCAGTACCCGTTACCCCAAAAACTGCTGGAAAAAATCGCATCCGAATGTAAAGAACTCCTTGTTCTGGAGGAAGGATATCCGTTCGTGGAAGCGCAACTGAAAGGATATATCGGGAAAGGCCTCAAGGTTCGCGGCCGCCTCGACGGCACGCTTAAGCGCGACGGAGAACTCAACCCGGATGCCGCAGGCCGCGCCCTCGGCAAAAACATGGAACAGTATTACAGCATCCCGGAAGTCGTCGAACAACGCCCGCCAGCGCTCTGCAAAGGATGCGGACACCGCGATCTGTATGATGCACTGAACGAAGTCGTGCGCGATTACGGGAACGCAAAAGTATTCTCCGACATCGGATGCTATACGCTCGGCGCCCTCCCGCCTTTCCGCGCTATTGACTCCTGCATTGATATGGGAGCATCAATCACAATGGCAAAAGGCGCATCGGATGCAGGCGTTTTCCCCGCCATTTCCGTCATCGGCGATTCAACATTCACACATTCCGGCATGACGGGACTGTTGGATTGTGTAAACGAAAATACAAATGTGACGATCATCATCTCCGACAACGAAACGACGGCAATGACCGGCGGACAGGATTCTGCCGCTACGGGACGCATCGAATCCGTATGCGCAGGGATCGGCGTTGAAGCGGAACACATCCGGGTCGTAACGCCGTTAAAAAAGAACTTTGAGGAAATGAAAACGATGATCCGGGAAGAAATCGAATATAAAGGCGTCTCCGTAATCATCCCGCGTCGCGAATGTATACAGACGTTATCCCGTAAGAAGAAGAAAAGTTAAGTTCCCTGTCAGTGTACAAAAATTAATGATATCACCAATTTAAATGCAACAAATGAAAACAGATATTATATTGTCAGGCGTAGGTGGACAAGGTATATTGTCCATAGCCGCCGTTATCGGAGAGGCCGCGTTAAAGGACGGCTTATACATGAAACAAGCCGAAGTACACGGTATGAGTCAGCGTGGCGGAGATGTACAGTCGAACCTGCGGTTATCCGACAAGCCGGTCTCATCCGACCTTATCCCCTTAGGGCAAGCGGATCTGATCATCTCACTGGAACCGATGGAAAGCCTGCGCTATCTGCCATACCTGAAAAAAGACGGCTGGATTGTTACCAATTCGCAACCATTCGTAAACATACCAAATTATCCCGATATGGATAAGATAAATAAGGAATTGGAGAAACTCCCGCACAAAGTAATACTGGATGTGGAAGCCATAGCCAAAAATCTCGGTTCGCCGCGCGTGGCAAATATTGTCATGTTAGGAGCGGCAACGCCCTTCCTGGGTATCGGTTATGATAAAATAGCGGACGGCATAAGGTCTGTTTTTTCACGAAAAAGCAAAGAAATCGTCGACTTGAACCTGAACGCTTTGCAGGCCGGATATGATGTGGCAAATAAAATTTAAAGCAATAAACGGATAAATATTTAAAACGTTAAATTACTCGGCAAACAGTTAAAATGCAATCAAGGCAAATCTTTTTATTGATATTGTTTTGCACTTAATTATTAAAATTTTATTTTTGCGCATCTAATTACAACAAATTAAAATTATACAGTTATGAATTGTCCAAAATGTGGAGCACAAAACATGGATAGGGCAACGTTTTGCGGTAATTGCGGAACGCGAATGGAGCATCAGCCGCAATCGTCGGAAACACCTCATCAAAGTTATTATAATGAGGCGCCCTATAATCAACAGTCATCGCAACCTTATCAGCCTTATGCAACTCCTCCGGCGGGAGGCTCGTATAACGGCGGTATGGTTCCTCCGAAAAACTACCTGACGGAAGCGATTATTGTTACGGTAATATCGACCTTATGCTGTTGTTCGCCGATTTCCATAATATTAGGTATAATAGCTATTGTAAAAGCCAATAATGTTAATTCCGATTTTGAAAGCGGAAATATGAACGAAGCGATTCGCAATTCCAATTCGGCAAAGAATCTCACATTATGGGCTGCAATCATAGCGGTTATACTTTCTATCGCAGGGATCGTTATTGCTTTGGTTACAGGTTTAGCCGGTACTTATATTGACTTATTAGAAAACATGAGGTAAGTAGTAAATAGCGGCTTTCTATCTCTCATCATAACCGGTGTGAGGCGGATGTTTGTAAGATCAAGCATCCGCCCGGTTATTATGCATGTGTGTAAATCGTTATTAAGATCATGAAGCGAAAAAAAAGAATCCGGGTCGGCATAATCCTTATGATTGCTGTTATAGCGATGATATATTTATATTCTCATTTTGACCCGACGGATTATGCGTTTTTTCCTAAATGTCCCGTATATACGCTTACCGGATACGAATGTCCGGGATGTGGTTCTCAAAGAGCCTTTTATAATCTTTTTCAAGGGAATTTCCTGACGGCATTCAGGTATAATCCTTTGATGTTTATACTTGTACCCTATATATTATTAGGTATATACATAGAATATATCGCAAATTCATCGGGCAACAAAATACAGCGTCTGCGCAATATTTTCTACGGTAAACGGGCCATTCTTGTATTGGCGGTAATTATAATTGTTTATACTATATTGCGTAATTATTTTAATGGTAAATAGTATTCGATTTTTATTTCCGATCATCACTGTGTTTTTCCGGAATGAAAGATTCAAATGTATTATCCGAATAAAAAATCAATAATTTATCAATTGTTTTTACTGGACGTTCTTTGTATACAATTGTTTCTCTTATAATCTCGTTACATTCATGTTTATTATCGTAAACAATATCTTTTTTATTGTTTACATCCGTGAATTGAACTTCCGTATGTGGATCGCCGGGATTTGTTTGATTATCAACAGACGTTGAATATGTTTTCGATTTGCCGCTCAGATTATTTACATCCCGTATTATTCCGGATTTAGGTATTTGTTGCGCATTGTTGGCCAGCAAAGGAGAATCAGGCTGTGAAAACAAATCATATTTACTTGTTAATTTCGTATTTGTTTTAGCGGCGTCATCAGGGTTACTATTTGAGCCGGCATCTTCGGAAAAAGGCTTTGCCGCGAACGCGTCGGAGTTTCCCAGCGTACGTCTCATGGGGCCTTCGCCGGAAAGAAGCCAATCAGGGTTTATGGTTGCAAATCGAGTAAGAATTTTCTTTATTATATCCAGGCTCGGTTTGTTACGCTCGGATAATATGTGCGATATAGTGGCCCTTTGGACACCTATAGCATCTGAAAATTGAGAAGGATTCATTTTTTCTTCTTGCATAATCCGGATAATACAGTCTTTCATAAGCGCTTCATTTAATGTTTTAACGATAAACTTTATTATAATTATGGATTGTGAAACTTTTGTACAACACATCCACAATTCAGGTTACAAATATAAATAGAAAAATTCACAAATGCAAATTATATTTGTAGGCAATAGTGATTCACTAATGTAAACATAATTTACATTGTATCTATGACCACTATTTACATAAATACATCATAGATATAGAAGCAGGTTTGATTTGCTTTAAATAAAAACTTTAATGAAATAATATAATAGATTAATAATTAGATATTTAAAATCATAAATATAGTCTGATCAACTTGTGTATATATGGATATTTTACAAATGTCTATAGTATCCCCTTCAATACTCTAAGGTATTACTTTAATTAATTAATATAATATACATATAATCAGTGATATAATATATGGAAAATAACTTTTCCAAACGAGGAATAAAAAGGTTATATTATATACATTTACATATGATACATTTGTGAAATACAAACAATTTAAATTAGTGCTTTTACTATAAATTTAGATGGGGTACAATTGTAAATAGTACAATTAGTAATGGAGCGAGCTTGAACTGACATTCCTGTATATGCGTGTAATATACATTTGTTTACACATATAGAGCATTATCACGGAAATTAGGAAATTAAACAAATTCCATTTTCCGATTTTCGTCAAGCTCTAAATTTTTGTATATTTTCCAATTACTGTGCAGATTGGAAAATATAATCAATTCTCAGCGAATTAACGGATGTATTAAAGTGGTTTTGGCGGCAGACATGAATTAATGCATAATTCTGTATAGCAATTCCTTATATATATCGCCGGATGTCGCCGAATTGTTTTCAAAACCCTTTGATTTGGCATCCGCGATACGTATTTCGTGAACGATATCGAATACTTTCATTGCTTTATAGTTTCGCAGGCCGAGCAAATAGTCTTTAGCCTGGAACGACCATTGCATATTCAGTGTACTCATAATCCCCTTTTCCGATATGTCCTTCGCATAGAAACAAATCATGAGGTTTACAAAATAATTGAATACTATGGGTAAAACGATCTGAATCGGATTGGTTTTCTGGTTTTTGTCAAAATAATCCGCAATACGATTAGCCCGCAAAACATCCTTCGATGCTATGGCATTAACAAGTTCGTAGCTATTATAATCTTTACTTATCCCGATATTCGTTTCAATAAGTTCGGGTGTGACGCGTTTCGACGGGCTTTCATCCAATATGATCTTAAGTTTTTCAACCTCTTTTGCTAATCGCCCTATATCATTTCCCAGATAATCGGCCAGCATCTGCGCGCTTTTCCCATCAATATCCATGGAATGTTGTTTCATAAATGATACGATAAAAGCAGCCATTTTATTATCATAGATCTTTTTCGAATCAAAAACGATACCGACCTTCTTTGCTTCCAACAAGATATTTTTACGCCCGTCTATCTTTTTGTATTTATGACAAATCACCAAAACAGTTGACGGTACAGGCATTTTTATATAATAACTTAAAAGATCCTGCTTACTCAAATCCTGCGCTTCCTTAATAATAACAAGCTGGCGTTCAGCCATCATCGGAAAACGGCGCGCCGTGTTTATAATATCCGACACACTGGAATCCGCGCCGTAATAAATCATCTGATTGAAATCCCGCTCCGTTTCGTTCAGTACGTTTTGAATTAATAAATTTTCAATATAATCGATAAAATAAGGTTCTTCACCCATCAAAACATAAACGGGAGCAAACTTTCCGGCCGTTATATCACGGCATATTTCTTCAAATGTATATTCTTTTACGGCCATTTTATCAATTAAATTTGTACTTTTGCCAAATGAAAAATCAGACAAATATACAAAATATATTCAAATGCGTTTGCTGAATTTACCATTATATGATATAAAAGTGACGGAAAAAGACGGCAAGAAATATATCTATGATTCGTTTCGACGCAAAAATGTTGCACTCACTCCGGAGGAATGGGTCAGACAACATTTTGTGAATTACTTAGTTACATCAAAGTCGTATCCGCCGGAACGCATAGCAAACGAAGTTGCTATTCATCTGAACGGGACTTCCAAACGATGTGATACCGTAGTATATGACGATTATATGGAACCATTGTTAATAATCGAATACAAAGCGCCGGAGATCGCCATTACCAAGGACGTTTTCGATCAGATATCGCGTTATAATTCGGCGCTTAAAGTGCCTTATCTCATTGTGAGTAACGGATTGGCGCACTATTGCTGTAACATGGACTATGTGAATATGAAATGCGATTTTCTGAAAGAGATCCCGGCCTATACGGAGGTGAACCGGAAACGGACATAAAGCGAATAATTTTCACCTGAAGAAAAATAATAAATTTTTTTTATAATTCCACGGCAAATATTATCTTTGTGGGGTCGATTTGATTACATTAATATAATAATATAAAATACTACAAGAAGATGATTTGGAATGAAACCATGGAGTGCATGTCACGCGATGAAATGCGTAAATTACAATCCATACGATTGAAGAGAGTAGTCGAACGAGTGTACCACAATACACCTTTCTACCGTAAGAAAATGCAGGAATTAGGCATAACGCCGGAGGATATACAATCCATCGACGATATTGTTAAGCTGCCTTTTACCGTTAAACAGGATCTGAGGGATAACTATCCGTTCGGCCTTATGGCTGTTTCGATGTCGGAGATTGTTCGCCTTCAGGCTTCTTCGGGCACGACGGGCAAACCTATTGTCGTAGGATATACGCGCGGAGACCTTTCCGTATGGAGCGAAGTGGTGGCAAGATGCCTTACCGCATACGGACTGACAAGGAACGATATCGTACAGGTATCGTACGGATACGGATTGTTTACCGGTGGATTAGGCGCTCATGCGGGAACGGAGGAGATTGGCGGCACCGTTCTTCCGATGAGCAGTGGCAATACCCAGAAACAGATACAGTTGATGCACGATTTCGGGGCGAACGCCCTCGCTTGCACGCCGTCGTATGCTTTACGCCTGGCTGAGGCTATACACGAGTCGGATATGCCTATCGAAGAATTTAAACTTCGAACGGGAGTTTTTGGCGCCGAACCGTGGACGGAAAATATGCGGAAAGAACTTGAAGAAAAACTCCACATAAAAGCTTACGATATATACGGATTGACCGAGATTTGCGGCCCGGGCGTAGGAGGCGAATGTGAATGTCAGAACGGAACACATCTGTGGGAAGATCATTTCCTGCCCGAAATTGTAGACCCCAAAACACTGGAACCGGTTGAACCGGGACAACAGGGTGAACTGGTTTTCACAACACTCACAAAAGAAGGAATGCCGATGATCCGTTACCGTACGCGCGACCTGACGTCGTTTCATTATGACAAATGTCCCTGCGGACGCACGGCAGTACGCATGAACCGCATACTCGGACGAAGCGACGACATGCTCATCATACGCGGAGTGAACGTATTCCCGTCACAGGTTGAATCCGTTATCCTTGAATTACCGGAGTTCGAACCTCATTATATGATCGTAGTAGACCGTGTCGATAATACGGATACATTCCAGGTACAGGTCGAAGTACGCCAGGAATATTATTCCGACGAGATGAACAAAATGCTTGCATTGAAAAAGAAAATCGTTTCAAAGTTGCAAAGTGTGCTCGGTTTGCAACCCGATATAAAGATTGTCGAACCGCGAAGTATCGAACGCAGCCAGGGTAAAGCGAAACACGTGATAGACAACAGAAAATTTGTTTAAAGAAATTTATCATTAATCATTCATTATTAAACATTAATTATTATGCTAATCAAACAGTTATCAATATTTTTGGAAAATAAGAGAGGACGCTTTACGGAAGTAGCGAAACTCTTGGGAGAAGAAAACATAAACATGACGGCATTTACCGTTTCCGAAAATTCGGATTTCGGTATCCTGCGGCTTATCGTTTCGGATACTCAAAAAGCTATCAAAGTGTTACGTGACAAGAAATATGCCGTCACCGAAGCGGATGTGATATGCCTGCGCTGCCCGAACAGACCCGGGGCGTTGGGCTACGCGATGGACATCATAACCCGATCCGGTATATTTATAGAATATATGTACGCGTTTTCGGAAGGTAATTCGGCAAACGTGATAATCCGCCCGGACAATCTGGATAAGTGCGCAGAGGTGTTAACCGTCAATAAATTAGAACTTTTAGCGGAAAGCGACTTATATAAGTTATAATTATTAACGTTTTGAATATGGATAGTTCAAATTGAAATATTATCTTTGCAGGCAAAAATCAGGTTGAGAGTGAAAAAAATTGTCTTATTACTATCCGTGACGATGCTGTTATTATCTTCCTGCGGGGAATATAATAAGTTGCTGAAAAGTCAGGATGCGGATTTGAAATACTCTTATGCAAAGAAGTATTTTAACGAGAAGAAATACGTGAAATCAGCTACTTTGCTGGAAGAAGTAGTGCAGTATTTTCGTGGTCGTGCGGAAGCGGAAGAATCATTATACTTGTTGGCTCAGAGCTATTACGGGCAGAAAGATTATGTGACCGCGTCGGAATATTTCAAAACGTATTATAACACCTATCCGAAAGGTGAATTTACGGAACTTGCGCGCTTTTACGGAGCATACGGATTGTATCTGGATTCGCCGGATCCGCGCTTGGACCAGGCACAGACTCACGAATCAATAATGCAGTTCCTGCTTTATATGGAATATTATCCCCAAAGTGAGCGTGCAAGTCAGGCACAGGATATTTTATTCGAGTTGCAGGAAAAATTAGCGTATAAGGATTATCTCTCCGCTAAGCTCTATTACAACCTTGGTACATATATGGGAAATAACTATCAGGCGTGTGTCATTACAGCGGATAATGCGTTAAAGTCATATCCGGACACCAAGTATCGTGAAGACCTTATCTATCTTATGGTAGCGGCAAAATACGAACTTGCGATTGTAAGTATCGAAGAACGCCTGCAGGGACGATATCGTGAGGTTGTTGATGAGTATTATAACTACATGAACGAATATCCGGAAGGAAAATATGTTAAACAGGTGAAAAAATATTTTGACTACGCGAACAGGAAAATAGAAAAGAATTACTAAAATATAAATAAGAATATATGGATTATCGGAAATCAAAAGCGCCGGCAAACACAGTCTCACGCGATATGATGAGGATGTGGGAAGATACGGGAAATATATATGAAACGGTAGTGATTATTTCAAAACGTGCAAATCAGATTTCATCGGAAATGAAATCCGACTTGGATAAGAAATTACAGGAATTTGCTTCATACAACGACAATCTGGAAGAAGTATTCGAAAACCGCGAACAAATAGAGATATCGCGTTATTACGAGAAGTTACCCAAAGCTACGCTCATTGCAACCAAGGAATTTGAAGACGGAGATATACATTGGAAAAATCCAGTTAAGAAAGAACTTTCGGAATAAAATTATGATACAACGCATACAGACGGTTTACCTGTTAATTGTGGCGGGTTTGTTTTTTGCCTTGATGTTCTTTCCGGTAGCGGTTTTGCAGTCAGGCGATCATTTGTATTCGTTCGACGTGTTGGGTCTGAATGCTATAACGCAGCAGCCGTCGGAACTTGTCTACCCTACCTGGTCTCTTATGGCAATAGCTGGTATTATAATCATTCTGGCATTTGTGATTATATTCGCTTATAAAAAACGTCTTCTTCAGATACGTATGTGTATTTTCAATACATTACTGATGATCGGCTTCTGCGCACTTTTCGGTTTTTATTTGTGGCAATTCGGCAAATCGCCGGAACTGCCGGATGTGAAAATAAATATCCGTATATGGGCGGCTTTCCCTCTTATAGCGCTTATCCTGAATTATCTGGCAATCCGCAATATAGGAGCCGACGAAACACTGATACGTTCGCTGGAAAGACTAAGGTAAATCGTTTTTTTCTTACGAGTTCCAGATTTCCCATGAGACGTATGCCTGCAGGAGAAGCATTTCCAGGCCATTCTTCACGACTGCACCTTTCTCTTTTCCTTTTTTCATGAATAAAGTCTCATCCGGATTATAAAGCAGATCGTACAATATATGACCAGGCGTCAGGTGTTCATAAGGGATATCCGGGCAAGCATCTGTTTTAGGGTACATGCCGAGAGGTGTCGTATTCACAATGACCGTATAATTCTCCATCGTATTTTGTGTTATTTCATCGTAAGCAATGCAGAACTCTTTCGGCTTGCGCGAGACAAATACGGAAGTGATTCCAAGTTGCTTGAGTCCGTGATAAATCGCTTTCGAAGCGCCTCCCGTACCAAGAATCAGCGCTCTACGATGCGTTTCGTTCAATAGCGGTTCGATCGATTTTTTAAAACCTGTGATATCGGAATTATGTCCTTCAAGATGAAGCTTGCCGAATAACCCTCTTTTAAACTTTATCACATTAACCGCCCCTATATTGCGCGCATTATCGGTAATACCGTCTAACAATGGAATTACTTTCATTTTATAAGGAAGCGTTACATTAAGTCCGCATAATGAAGGATTTTCACGCAGTATATCTTTCAAATCGTTTATATTTTCAATCTCAAAGTTGACATATTCGGCATCAATGTTTTCGGAATTAAATTTTTGATTGAAAAAATCTTTAGAATAAGAATGTTCCAAGGGATAACCTATTAATCCATACTTTTTCATATATACATCATTTAACAGTCATCCTCAAATATTCCCCAATATTCCTTTCTATACGTGCGGCAATATCCTCATCTTCGCTTTTTATAAACGTTTCGCCTGTTATGTGTTCAAAAAGTTCTATGTACCGGTTTGTTATATCTTCAACAATGGTGGGCGTCATTTTCGGAACCGCCTGCCCTGCCCTACCCTGAAATCCGTTCTCTATGAGCCATTCCCGTACAAACTCTTTTGAAAGCTGTTTCTGTGGTTCTCCTTTTTCGAGATGATCTTGGTAACCTTCCGAATAGAAATAACGGGACGAATCGGGCGTATGAATTTCATCAATCAGATAAATTACGCCGTTACGTTTTCCAAACTCATACTTCGTATCTACAAGAATAAGACCGTGTTCGGCAGCAATTT
The DNA here is from genome assembly GCA_031264155.1 of Tannerella sp. Lineage (GTDB taxonomy): Bacteria > Bacteroidota > Bacteroidia > Bacteroidales > Tannerellaceae > Tannerella. The sequence continues at coordinate 26,532 of JAISEJ010000050.1, forward strand.
CCATTCCGCGTTTGAACAGCGCCAATGTATATTTTTCCAGTATGGCATAATCTTCGGGTGAGACAAGTTCTTTCGCTATGATCTCCTCTTTTGAGATATCTTCGTCATGCGCTCCCTGTTCGGCTTTTGTCGTAGGCGTGATGATTGGTTCGGGGAATTTTTCATTCTCGCGCATACCGTCGGGTATCCGAACGCCACATATCTCGCGAACGCCGTTTTTATAAGTACGCCATGCGCTTCCGCACAGATAACCGCGTACAATCATCTCAACCGGAAATCCTTCGCAACGCGCACCCACCGTAACCATCGGATCGGGAGTCGCAAGTTTCCAGTTCGGGCAAATATCTGCGGTTGCATCTAAAAACTTGGCAGCTATCTGATTGAGCATTTGTCCTTTGTAAGGCACGCCTTCCGGCAATACGACGTCAAACGCCGAAATACGGTCGGTTGCTACCATTACCAGCTTATCATCATTTATATTATACACATCACGAACCTTCCCGTGATAAACGCTTTTTTGTCCTGGAAACCGGAAATTAGTCTTAGTTAAAGCCTTCATAATTATCATATTTAAGAGTTTAATATTTTTTCTTTTTTTTCATACGCTTCTACGATTCGCTGCACAAGTTTATGACGCACGATGTCTTTTTTCTCAAATTTCACTCTGCCGATACCGGGTACATGCTTCAATATCTCCATCGCCTGCACAAGTCCGGATTGGGTTGTCGAGGGCAGATCAATCTGCGTCACGTCACCTGTAACGATCATTTTTGCATTCGCACCGAGACGCGTAAGAAACATTTTGATCTGGTGCGTCGTCGTGTTTTGCGCTTCGTCAAGAATGATAACAGCGTCATTCAGTGTACGTCCGCGCATAAATGCCAGCGGAGCGATCTGGATTGTATTGTTCTCCATGTATTCCTTCAGTTTAGTCACCGGGATCATTTCCTGAAGAGCGTCATATAACGGTTGCAGATACGGATCCAGCTTGTCTTTCATCTCACCGGGCAGAAAACCGAGTTTTTCCCCTGCCTCAACAGCCGGCCGACTCAGAATCAGGCGGCGCGCCTGTTTGTTCTTCAACGCTCTCACCGCCAGCGCTATTGCAACATACGTTTTACCCGATCCGGCCGGTCCTACGGCAAAAACCAGATCATTCTCGTCAAAAGCGACAACCAACTTCTGTTGGTTGTCCGAGCGGGCTGTTATCGCCTTGCCGTTCATACCGTAAATGATAAGATTGGCCTGTTTTTCAAACACAGCTGTTTCCCCTCTCACGGTACCGAGAATTATTTCTTCGGAAAGAGAATTGTACGATTCACAATATTTTTCAATCTCACGGATTTTCTTAAGAAAATCTTCCAATTCTTCCTCTTCGCCAATGACTTTCATCACATTACCGCGCGCAACAATCCGCAGCTTCGGAAAAAGATTTTTTATAAGCTGCAGATGAGAGTTATTCACTCCATAGAACGTCAGAGGGTCTACACTTTCAAGTATATATATCCTTTCTATCATAATACGAGTGCAAATATATACATAAATTAATAATTATCCAACGTCCGTTTAATTTTATTCAAATCGGAGGGATCCGGCAGGTTCTATTTTGGTTATCAGAAACGACGGAGCGATCATCATAAACATGGAAACGGCCAGCGAACCTATATTTATAATCAGAAGTGTTGCAAAATTCATATCAATGGGCGCTGCATCAAGATAATACGTTGCCGGATCCAACTTGAACCACTTAAAATGCGACTGCAACAGACAAACGGATATGCCGATCACATTCCCCCAAAACATACCTTTCATAATAAGGAAAAACGATATATAAAGAAATATTTTCCGGATGCTGTAATTGCTTTCGCCGAGCGTTTTCAGAACGCCAATCATATTCGTACGTTCAAGTATGATGATCAAAAGGCCTGAAATCATTGTAAACCCGGATACAAGAATCATCAGTACCAAGATCACGCCAACATTTGAATCCAATACGCCTAGCCAATTGAAAATCATAGGATTAAGTTCTTTGATAGATCGTACATAATATGTATTCCCAAGACGATCTTTCTTGTCGATCAATGAAAAATACAGTTCGTCCGTCAATTCGTCGAGATCATCATATTGGTTAATGATAACCCCTACTCCACTTGCCATGTCATCGTCCCAACCGTTTATATGGCGTATCTGCCGAATATCACAAATGACAAAAAGCTTGTCATAATCCGAAAATCCTGTGTCGTAAATCCCGGTAACATGCAGTTTACGCATGCGCATATCCTGGCCGTCAACAAAATAAGCGAGAAACGAATCGTCGCAGGCAAGGTGCAACATCTTAGCCGTACTGCGCGATATAAGCACATCATTATTTGGAGCCGTCGCATCAACACAAAGCATCAGCCCTTCGACCAGATGTTTTTTTAAAAAAGTAGTATCAAAATCGGAACCTATACCCCTGAGTACAATTCCCTGAAAGTCATTTTCCATTTTGATAATACCCGGCTTTGTTGCAAAAACCTCAACATGACGTATGCCGTTCGTGTTTTTCAGCACATTGCGCAACGAGTCGCTAATCGCCAGGGGTATTGTCTCGTAAGAAATGTTATTGTCAAAATTAGTCAACTGAATATGCGTACCAAAACCAATCACCTTATTACGAACCTCTTTCTTGAATCCCGTTACGATAGCAACAGATACAATCATCACCGCCAATCCGATTGCAATACCGGCCATAGCAATCCGCACGACAGGAGGCGTCACGCGCCTGTCTTCCCCTTTGTCTTTGGAAAAATGGATCCTTTTAGCAAGAAAAAACTCTAAATTCAAGCCCATAACCGACCGATTACCTCATTCGTAATTTCTTCCAGGATAAGATTCCAGCGCCTTTTCCAGAACCGTCAGTGCTTTGGCGAGGTCTTCTTTATTTAGCACATAGGCGAGACGCACTTCATCTTTTCCGTATCCCGGCGTAGTATAAAAGCCTGAAGCCGGAGCCATCATAATCGTTTGTCCTTCATACGAAAATTCACTCAGACACCATGCGCAGAACTTGTCCGCATCATCCACCGGCAGTTTGGCAACTGTATAGAATGCGCCCATCGGTATCGGAGAATAACATCCCTGTATGCGGTTCAAGCGGTCAATCAGGAAGTTACGACGTTGCAGATATTCATTATAGACCGCCAACATATACTCTTCCGAAGTACCGAGCGACGCTTCGGCGACAATTTGGCCGATAAGCGGCGGACTAAGTCGCGCCTGACACCATTTCATTACATTTTCGCGTACTTGCTTGTTTTTGCTGATCAATGCCCCGACACGCAAGCCACATTCACTGTAACGCTTCGAAACAGAATCGACCAATACGACGTTCTGTTCAATCCCTTCCAAGTGAAATGCGGAAATATAAGGCGCCCCGGTGTAACAAAACTCACGGTACACCTCGTCCGAAAACAGGAATAAATCATATTTCTTAACCAAGTCGCGCAACCGGTTCATCTCCTCTTGTGTATACAGGTATCCGGTAGGATTATTCGGGTTACAAATCATCACCGCCTTCGTCTTCGGCGTAATCAATTCCTCAAACTTATCGAACGAAGGAAGTGCAAAAGCATCATTGATAGACGAAGGTATGGTCTTTATCATCGCTCCACACGAAATAGCAAACGCCATGTAATTAGCATAAGCCGGTTCGGGTATTATGATCTCGTCACCCGGATCAAGGCAGGCCATAAACGAGAAATTAACCGCCTCAGAGCCGCCTGATGTGATGATAATATCGTCCACATCAACCATTATTTTAAACTTACGGTAATAATCCGTTAATTTTTCCCGAAAGCTCGGCAGACCTTCACTCGGCCCGTATTCAAGTATCTTACGGTCAATATTGCGCATCGCCTCAAGCGCTATTTCCGGCGTAGCTAAATCCGGCTGCCCGATATTAAGATGATATACTTTTATACCTTTCGATTTAGCTTTGTTTGCCAGAGGCACTAATTTTCGTATGGGGGATTCGG